>CAWFOJ010000034.1:0-10736 GCA_963816585.1 uncultured Holophagaceae bacterium
GTGTAAGGTGTCCATTGATTGCCGTGCCACCGTCGGACAGTTAAGCAATGTGGAAAATGAAACTGTTTCGATCGGTAAAGCCGGACGCAGCCGCTGGTTGGGCCGCCGTCCGCAATCGCGCGGTGTGGTGATGAACCCTGTTGATCACCCGCACGGCGGCGGTGAAGGTAAAGCGCCTCAAGGTAACCCCCATCCGGTGACTCCGTGGGGTAAACCGACTAAAGGGTATAAGACCCGTAGTCGCCGTAAATATTCCAATCACATGATTGTCAGAAGGAGACAGAAGTAACATGGGCCGTTCCGTTAAACCGGTTGCCCCGACCTTTGGGACCGGCGGGCGCACGATCGGGTGACTCATTCTGATCTAATCCTTGGATCTTACAATAGTAGGGCAAGGCGTCAATCCAAGGCTGATAGCAATGAATCACACAAGGCCAGGGCCGGTGACCACGGCAATCGCGGTCACCGGCCCTGCTGCTCGATTTTCCGCTAGCCGAGGGTCACGCACTCATCCCGCTGCCAGCCGGTGGGCATCTCTTTGAAAGTGATAAGACCTTCGACCGGACAAACGAAGCTGCAAACCATGCAACTCAGGCATCTGTTTTCAGCAAGCTCCGGGCGGCGGGTTGCGCCGTTCCAGGCGAGGGCCTTCCCGCCCGAGTCCCGGCAGACCGTATAGCATTGGCCGCAGCCGATGCAACGGTCCAGGTCGTACTGGGAGACGCCCTGGCGTTGGACATCGAAGGCATCGGTGCCGCCAAGATTGGGCAGGGCGATGCCCACCAGGTCGGCCACGCGCTGGATGCCGCGGGCGGCCATATAGTCCGACAGCCCCTCGATCATGTCCTCGACGATGCCGTAACCATAGTGGATGATCCCGGTGGTCACCTGGATGGTGGTGGCGCCGAGCAGGAGATACTCGAGGGCGTCGATCCAGGTCTCGATTCCGCCCATGCCCGACAGGGGCAGGCACAGATCGGGGTCCTTGGCCATGTCGGCGATGAAGCGCAAGCCGATGGGCTTGATGGCGGGGCCCGAATAGCCGCTGATGGAACCACGGCCGAACACGTTCAGGGCCGGCACCAGCGTGTCGAGCTGGAGGCCGGCGATGCCCGCGACGGTATTGATGGCCGCGATGCCGTTGGCGCCGCCGAGCTTGGCGAATTTGGCCGGCACGGTCATATCGGTGATGTTGGGCGTGAGCTTGACGACGACGGGAATGGAGGTCGCGTTCCGGACCAGTTCGGTGAAGTGGCGAACCAGATCCTCGTTCTGGCCCACCTTGTGGCCCGAACCTTCAACGGCCATGTGCGGGCAGGAAAGGTTGAGCTCAAGCAGGTCCGAGCCGGCGTCCGTGGCGGCCTTGGCCAGCTGGACCCACTCCGGCCCGGAGAATCCCATGATGCTGGCCATGATCGGATGGTCGGGCCAGTGCTTTTTCAGGTAGCTGATATCGCGCATGTTGTCCGACAGGCTGCGATCGGAGATCTGCTCCACGTTCTGCAGTCCGATGAGCCGTTTCGAACCGCTGTCGTAGCCCGCCATGCGCGGCGAGGGGTGCACGATTTTCACCTTGTCCCCTCCGATGGTCTTGTAGGCCACGCCGGCCCAGCCAGCATCGAAGGCGCGCCCGATCATCTCGGCGCTGTTGGCCACCGGTGAAGACGAAAGCAGGAAGGGGTTCTTGAACTTCACCCCGCAGAAATGGACGGAAAGATCAACGTCCGGCCTCATTTTTTGCTCCCGACAAGGAAACCCTGAATGGCTTTGGCAGCCCGCTTTCCGTCCCGCACCGCGTTCACGACGAGATCGGGACCATTCACCAAGTCGCCGCCGGCATAGACGCCGGGGACGGAGGTCGCGCCGGTTTCGGGATCGACCATGACCAGACGGCCTTCGTTGACTTCCACGCCGGGGTACCAGCTGGGCGAAGCCGCATCGGGCTTGGCGCTGAAAGCCTCGATGACGCAGTCGACCTCGAGGGTGTACGCGCTGCCGGGAACATCCACCGGAATGCGGCGGCCTCCGGCCTTGGCGGCTTCGAGACGAGTGCGCATGATACGCAGGCCATTCAGCTTTCCGCCTGCGTTGGTGGCATACCCGACCGGCCTGCTCAGCAGGAGGAAGTGCGCGCCCAGTTTCAGGGCGTGGAGCCGCTCCTCTGCCATGGCAGGCATTTCGGCCCACGACCTGCGGTAGACCAGATAGACATCGGCCGCGCCCAGGCGGGCCGCGGCGCCGATGCAGTCCATCGCCACCGAGCCGCCGCCGAGCACAGCGACCGTCTTGCCGTCGATGAAGGGAGCGGCTTCCGCCGTACGGCCGTCCCGAAGGGCCGACAGGAAGCTCATGGAGGGCAGCACGCCCGGTATGGCCGGACCTTCCTGATCGAGGCGGACGGGATCCCAGCAGCCGATCCCGAGGAAGACAGCCTGGAACCCATCATCAAGCAGCTTCTGGACCCCGTTGGCTCGGTCGATGGGCGAGGAGCAGCGGATCTCGACCCCAAGGCGGACCACGTCGGCCAACTCGCTGGCCAGGAAGGAAGGAGCGAACCGGTATTCGGGCACGCCGTAGGCCAGGACGCCTCCCGGGCGTTCCCGCGCCTCGAAGATGGTCACCTTCATGCCTGCCTTGGCGAGTTCGGCCGCGCAGGCAAGGCCCGCAGGGCCGGAACCCACGACCGCCACCGCCGGGCCCGTGGGTTCCGTGCTGCCCAAGGGATCAAACCCGTTCTTCCAGCCATATTCCACGAGGTAGCGCTGAAGATCGCCGATACGCACCGGCTGGCCCAGCCCGGCGGCACAGCAAGCCCCTTCGCACAGCTGCTCGGTGGGGCACAGGACGCCGCAGGCGCCGCCCAGGATGTTGGCCTCCTTGATCGTGCGCACGGCGCCAAGGACATTCTTCATCCGGAACTTCCGGATGAACCGGCCTGGGTCTGTGGAGGCCGGGCATGCCTTCGAGCAAGGGGCGTCCACGCAAAGGAGGCAACGCTCTGCTTCGGCGACAGCCTGGGCATGGGTGAGCCCTGGAGGCATTGCCTGGTCTGGGGTGGGGCTGTTCATCATTTGGTCCTCGAAACGGCGGTCGCTGAATGGCCAGGGACTGTCCTTGATTCGGACTCGGCTGCCCAGCCTGACTGGTTTTCAGAAATGGTTAGAGGCGCTCATTCAGCAAGCAGCGTGCCAGTCCATGGAATTCCGCGAAAGTTGTTTTTCAATTCGACGCTCTTGGCGCTGGCATTGGCTTTAGGCTATCCAGGAAGTCCGCTCTGGCCCTGGCGATGTTTCAAGAGGCAGGGTTGTCTGTGCGTTATTACACAGGGAGCGCAGCGCCAACGAGAGGATTGCTCAGTTTTTCAGACTGTGCAGGATTGAACATATGTGCAAATTTGCACAAATCCATAAAGATGGCGTTCTGCTTGGCGGGCGTCTTGCGCTGGTTCAAGAGCATGCTTTCCAACGGCTTCCTGGAGGGTATCACCTTCCTCATGAAGGCGGGCAAAGCCAAGGCGAGAGGTTACCGGACCCTCCGCAACCTGATCGCCGTGGCCTACCTGCGCGCCATTGCCGATCGGAAGTCCGAATCTTTCCCCCCGGCAAGGAAAAGGGCGGACTTGGGGGTCCGCCCTCCGTGCTTCCTATTGGTCGGCGCGAGAAGATTCGAACTTCGGGTTCCCCCCGCGGCACTGGCTGCGCACGCCCATCCGGCTGCGCCGGACCGCTCCGGACGCAGTGCGTCCTCCGCTTGGGCTACCTGCGCGCCATTGCCGATCGGAAGTCCGAATCTTTCCCCCCGGCAAGGAAAAGGGCGGACTTGGGGGTCCGCCCTCCGTGCTTCCTATTGGTCGGCGCGAGAAGATTCGAACTTCCGACCCCTACCACCCCAAGGTAGTGCGCTACCAGGCTGCGCCACGCGCCGTGAGCATTTGATTCTAGGGCCTCCAACCCGGGAGGTCAAGAACAGGATCCGAAGTTAAACTGGGGCATGTCCGAGCGGTTGATCCTTCTTTCCAACGACGATGGGGCCTGGGCGCCGGGGCTGAAGATCCTGGGCCGGGTGGCGGCGGAATTCGGGCGGGTGGTGGTGGTGGCGCCGGACCGGAACCGGTCGGCCATCTCCAGCGCCCTCAGCCTGCACGACATCCTGCGGGTGCACGAACTGGCGGAGGACCGCTTCGCCTGCACCGGCACGCCGGTGGACTGCGTGCTGCTGGGGGTGCGGGCCCTGCTCAAGCGCACCCCCGACTGGGTCCTGGCGGGGGTGAACCACGGCTACAACCTGGGGGAGGACGTGTTCTACTCGGGGACTGTGGGGGCGGCCTTCGAAGGGGCCATGCAGGGTGCCCGGGCGGCCGCCTTCTCCCTGGATCCCGAGGGGGACCTGGCCCTCACGGAGCCTTGGCTGAGGAAGTTCCTGGAGCGCTGGGAGGCCCTGACTCTGCCCAGCAACCGCATCTGGAACGTCAACTTCCCCAAGGGGGAGCCCCGGGGCTTCAAGGTCACGGGCCAGGACAACCGCACCTACCACGACATGGTGGAACAGCGCCTGGACCCCCGCAAGGCGCCCTATTACTGGATCGGCGCGGACATCGGACCCACCTACGCCCGCAGCGCCGGAAGCGACGCCGAGGCGGCCCTGGCCGGCTTCATCAGCCTGACGCCCCTGCGCCTGGACATGGCCTGCCCGGAGGTCATGGCCCGGCGCGAAGCCTTCGACGCCGCCTTCAACGGAGGCGCGCCGTGAAGGTCGGCTTCCAGCTGCATGGCCGGGTGCAGGGGGTGGGCCTTCGCTATTACCTTTGCGATCGGGCCCGGGAGCTGGACCTGGCGGGCTGGGTGCGCAACGAGCCGGACGGCACCGTCACCGGCGAGGCGGGAGGTGATTTCTCCCGCCTGGAGGCGCTGCGGGAGATCCTGGAACGGGGTCCCGGAGGCGCCCGCGTCACCCGGCTGGACTGGTGGCCGGTGGACGAGGGCACCTCCCTGCCTTCCCCCTTCGCCATCCGCAGATAGGTTCCTAGCGCGTGCGGAACTTTGCCGGGATGTCCAGGTGGGTGGTGCCCAGGTAGCCCCGCCCGAACACATAGGTGTCCATGAACACCAGGAGTTCGTTCCTGGCCCGGAGGCCGGTGTGCGGGTCCGTGTAGAAGGTGCACTTCCAGGTTCCGCCGGGGCTGTATTTGTCCAGGCAGGCCTGCAGGTCGGCCGGGGAGGTGGGCCTGGCCTTGCCTTCCACCACCCGCTTGCCCAGCTCGCCCAGGCCGGCGGTGATGGCGAACCCGGCGGAGTAGGGCCAGGTGCCCAGGCGCCCGGAAGCGCCCTTGGCCACCACCGCCTGGTCGATCTTCTTCAGGATGGCCGGGAAGTCGCCCTGCTCGGCGCTCAGGTCCAGGCCCAGGGCGCCCGGGTAGCCCATGAGCGGCGAGGCGGTGTCCGCCTCCACGAAGAGGCCGTTCCTGCTGGCGGCCAGCTGCTTGATCAGGGGCTCCGTCTGGGCGTCGTTGGTGCAGAAGATGGCCACCCTCTCGCCGTGGGGACCGTACCTTCCTGAGCCACTGGGGGACCTTCTCGAGGATGAACTGCTGGGCGCCGGCGGTGCCCACGTCCGAGGTGGGGTCCGGGGAGGCCTCGAAGGCGAACCGGAGGCCCAGGTCCTTGCAGGCCTGCTCCATGATGGCCCGGCGCCGGGACAGGATCTCGTAGGACATGTGCCGGGGAAAGGAGATTAGCACCAGGGTCCTGGCGCCCATCTCCTTGGCGGCCCAGGGGATGGTGTAGCCCCGGGCGAGGTTGTTCAGGTCCACCGCCAGGTCCGCGGCCTGCTGGATCACCAGCGGATCCTCGTGGGGCGACCCGGCCAGGAGCAGGATGTCCGGACGGCGGGCGCGGATGCGCCGGAACGCCTCGGCCACTCCGGGCATGGCCTGGCTGGCGACGATCACCTTCATTTTCGGGTCGTCCGCCAGGGAGACCAGGTTGGTGATGACGGTCTCCTGCTGGGACATGAAGTCGTCCGGGTAGGTGACGTGCCGGATCATGCCGCCCTTGGCCACCGGGCCGTATTCCAGGATCAGCTGCTCGGCGCCCCGCAGTTCGTCCTCGTTCTGGGCCACGGTCTGGGTGCATACCCCGATATGGAAGGGGGCGTTCCCGGATCCCCTGGTGCCGCAGGCCAGCGCCAGGAGCATCAGCGGAAGCAGCATGGCCGCCTTGGCAAGGATCATGATTTCCTCAGGGCTTGGTTATTACAATAATAATTATAACCGTTAACAGTATAGCCCAAAAGAAAATCATGTAAAATATTGACATTTTTGCCAAAATTTTTTATACGTTTTAAATTAATTTTATTTTTTCAATTGGCCCGGAGACCGTTCAGGCGCTCACCAGGGTCTTCAACCCGTCCCGGAACAACACATCCACCTTGCGGCCCAGCCGCTTCTGCACCTTGCCCAGGCCGAACTTGGGGTGGTCCATCCACATGCCCTCGTCCCAGCGCTGGGTGACCGTGTAGGCCAGTGCCCTGCTGCCGGCCTGTTCCTCCACCATGAGCTCCTGGAACCGGGACGGGGAGGCGGCGGCCCGGGGGGTCGCGGCCCGCGCGGCGGCGGTGGGGCGGCTGGCCCTGGGCGGCGGCCCCTGGGGCTCCAGCTTTTCGGGGCGGAACTTGTGCACCGAACTGCAGCTGATGCAGATGAGTTTTTCCGGAACGCCGTCGGTGATGGAGAGGATCCGGTGCCGGGTTTCGCCTTTGCAGCGGCCGCAAGGGGCATCCAATTCTTGGCCGGCGTAGTAGTTTCTTGTCATGATTCCAGTTTGCCGGAACCGGCCGGTCATTGGGAACGCCAAAGTCACTCCAGCCGCGCCAGGTCTGGCTCGGCGGCTTGCATCAGGACACCCGGGTCCAGGGGGCCGGCTCCCGCCCGCTCGAGCCAGAGGGCCGGGGTAGCCGGCCAGGGCCGGGTGGTCCGCTTGCGCCCGGGCCAGCCGCCGGGCCAGGGCAAAGACGAAGCCGGGGATCCGCATGGCAAGGCTCTGGGAAAACCCGCCCAGTGTAGAGGAAACCTGTTGTTTTCAAAATTGTTAAGTAATCAATTCCGTTCCACCCCCGGCTCTCATAGGCTGCGTTAGCCATCCCGTCCGTGCAGCCGGCTCCGCTACCATGGAGGGAAGCAGGAGATGCCGTGCCGCCAGAGTTTCGCTGCCGGGACTACCAGCCGGGGGATTTCCCGGCCGTCCAGGAACTGTGGGTCGCCACCGGGGTGGGCGGGGCCCACCGGGGGGACAGCGCCGCCAGCATCGAGCGGACCCTGGCCCTGGGGGGACGATTCCTGGTGCTGGAGGAAGCGGGCGCCGGCCCGTTCGCCGGCACCGCCTGGCTGAGCACCGACGGCCGGCGCACCTACCTGCACCACTTCTCCATCCGCCCGGACCTGCAGGGGCGGGGGCTGGGCCGCCAGTTCCTGGATGTGGTGGTGGAGACGGCCCGGACCCTGGGGCTGCAGCTGAAGCTGGAGGTGGACCGGGACAACGCCGCCGCCCAGGCCCTCTACCGGCACCGGGGCTTCAAGCCGGTGGCGGGCATCGAAGTCCTGATCATCCGGGACTTGAAAGCCTGATCAGAACCCGGTCACGTACGGCTTGAGCTCCATGTCCGTGCCCAGGATGTGGTTGGCGAACCAGTCCTGGACCAGGCACAGCAGCTCGTCCGCCTTCACCGCGCCCGGATCCACCCGGTAGCGCCGCTGCAGGTCCAGCATCTTCTCCCGGAACAGGCGGTGGCTCTCCCGGTGGCTGTCCGAGTCCGGGTAGCCGGCCTTCTCCATCAGCTTCTCCTCGGACTCGAAGTGCATGATGGTGTAGTCCACCAGGAAGGCGATGCGGTCCTCCATGTCCGGGGGGGTATCCTGGGCCAGGGCCGTGCGGAACTCGTCCACCATCTGGAAGAAAATGTGGTGGTAGGCATCCACCAGAGGATTGCCCACGGTGTACTTCTCCGTCCACTCCACAAATTCCATTCGCGCCCCCGGCGTACCCTGATGAAAGTGTGGTGAGGGAAGCGGGTCCCGTCAATCAGTCCAGTTTGCGCCGGGCCTTGCCGGTGATCCGGTGGATGTCGATGCGCAGCACCGCGGTCCGCTCGAATTCCTGCGCCAGCTCCCGCAGGCCCGCTTCCATGTGGTTCGGGCAGAACTTCTCCAGCAGCGCCATGAGGCCGCGGCGCCGCTCCTCCCGGGCCTCCACCCGCACCGCCCGCCCGAACACCACGGCGCTGCGGTAGTTGGTGGCGCACTTCCGCGGGCACCACCTCCCGCTCGGTCACCACGCAGTATGAGACCTTGTCGCAGAAGGCCAGGTTCTCCAGCTTGTGCCCGGACAGGGCGCTGTGCAGGTACAGGGCGCCGTCCAGCACGCACGTGGTTCATGGGCACGGCGTACGGGTACCCGTCCTCGCCCAAGGTGGCCAGCACCCCGTCGCCGCCCTCCCGCAGGATGGCGTAGGCTTCGGCTTCGTTCAGCGCACGGTCCTTGCGGCGGATCTCGTGGTTCATCCCAGCGGCTCCTCATGGGAGCAGGCGGGGCAGAGCAGCACCGTGACCGGGTCCTTGCCCCTGGGCTTGCGGGTCTTTTCCACCATGTACTTGCCCTTGCAGGCGGGGCAGGACGCGGGGCACCGGCTTGTCCCAGGCGGTGAAATCGCATTTGGGGTAGTTGGTGCAGCCATAGAAGATCTTGCCGAAGCGGGTCTTCCGGGGCTCAGGTCGCCGCCGCACTTGGGGCAGGGGACGCCCAGGATCTCCTTCTTGACGGTCTTGCACTTGGGGTAGTCCACGCAGCAGGTGAACTCGCCATAGCGGCCGTAGCGCTTGACGTAGTGCTTGCCGCAGGTGGGGCACTTCTCCTCCAGCACCACGTCGGCGGGCACCGGGATGCCCTTGGGGTCGGCCTTACGGATGCCCTTGCAGGCAGGGTATTTGGGGCAGGCCCAGAAGGGGCCGAACTGGCCCTTGCGCAGCTGCATGGGGGTGGAGCCGCACAGCGGGCACTCGGGGGCGTCCTCGGGCTCCTCCATCTGCTCGGGCTCCTCGGTGTGGTCGCAGTCGGGGTAGCGCGAGCAGCCCAGGAACAGGCCGTTCTTGCCGATGCGCTTGAGCATGGGCGCTCCGCACTTCTTGCAGACCTTCTCGGTCTGGATGCCGGCCTTGAGGTTGGCCATGTCGGTGCCGGCCCGCTCAGCAGCTTCTCGAAGGGGCCGTAGAAGTTCTTCATGGCCTTCAGGAAGGTCAGCTCCCCGCCTTCGATGCGGTCCAGCTGCCCTTCCAGGCCGGAGGTGTAGGTGGGCTCCATCAGCTCCCGGAACCCCTGCACCAGCAGGTCGGTGACCACGCAGCCCAGTTCCGTGGGCTTGAACCGCCCCTCGAGCTTCTTCACGTAGTCCCGGTCCTGGATGGTGGCGATGATGCTGGCGTAGGTGGAGGGCCGGCCGATGCCGTCCTCCTCCAGCTCCTTCACCAGGGTGGCCTCGGAGAAGCGCGCCGGGGGCTTGGTGAACTGCTGCTCGGTGTCCAGGTGCTTCAGGGTGAGGGCCTGGCCCACCTTCAGGGGCGGCAGGCCGACGCTCTCCTCGGCGTCCTCGTCCCCGGTGGGATCCAGGATCTCCTCGGCCTTCTGCTCATCGGTCGCGGCCCGGTAGGCGGCGAGCCAGCCCGGGAACCGCTCGATCTCGCCCGTGGCCTGGAACACCGCCTCCTTTTTGCCCAGGAGGCGCGGCGGACTCTACCAAAGTTTCATCAAAGCGCGCCGCCTCCATCTGGGAGGCCAAGGTGCGCCGCCAGATCAGGGCGTACAGCCGGAACTGGTCCGGTTCCAGGCGGTTCTTCAGGCTCTCGGGGGTGCGGGCGATGTCCGTGGGCCGGATGGCCTCGTGGGCGTCCTGGGCACGGCCCTGCCTTTGTAGATGCGCGGCCTTGGGCGGCAGGTAGGCCTTGCCGTAATGCTTGGCGACGAACCCGCGGATCGGCCTCCACCGCCTCCGGGGCCAGGCGCGGGGAGTCGGTGCGCATGTAGGTGATGAGGCCCACCGGCCCCTCGCCGAAGTCCACGCCCTCGTACAGGCGCTGGGCGTTCTGCATGGTGCGGGTGACGCTCATGCGCAGCTTCTGGGCGGCCTCCTGCTGCAGCTTGGCGGTGGTGAAGGGGGCCAGGGGGTTGCGCCGCTTCTCCCGGGTCTCCAGGGTGGTGACCTTCCAGGCGGCCTGGAGGATCTGGTCCCGCAGGCGCTTGGCCTCCGCTTCCGCGCCGATGCGCACCTTGGCTTCCTTGTTGCCCAACTGCATAGTCGCCAGGGCGCTTTTCCAGCCACCGGCTATACTTTAGCTTCGGGCGGAAGCAAACCGCCGAAGCCCTAACCAGGCCAACCTTGGGAAAGAGCTGCAATGACCGCCAAAGTAACCGTGGAAGATGTGAAGTGAGTGGCCGAACTGGCCCACCTCGAGTTAAAGCCGGAGGAGACTCCGCAGATGCTCAAGGATCTGAACGCCATTCTGGATTACATGGCTGAGTTGAACGAGCTGGACACGACCGGCATAGCGCCGCTGGCCCAGATCAGCGAGTTGGTGGATGCGGCGGAGGCGTGGTGCGCGCCGATCTCACGCAACCCTCGCTGACCGCGCCGGGGTTTTGTCACAAGCGCCGGATAGTGACAGCAATACGTACTCGTCGAAAGGTGTCAGA
>CAWFOJ010000035.1:0-5253 GCA_963816585.1 uncultured Holophagaceae bacterium
CAACGATTTGTCGTGGGGTTCCTGGCCGGAAGCGGCGTGGCCACCGGCTCCGGGATCCACGTCGACGAGACCATGCGCACTTCCGTTCCGGGCATCTACGCCGCCGGGGACGTGGCCGAATTCCGGGACTGCCTCACCGGCCAGCCCACGGTGAACGCCATCCAGCCCAACGCCGTGGAGCAGGGACGGGTGGCCGCCCTGAACATGGCGGGCCGCCAGGGCGCCTCCCGGGGCAGCTTCGCCTTCAACGTGCTGGACACCCTCGGGCTCATCTCCTACTCGTTCGGCGCCTGGCAGGGCCTCCCGGGCGGAGAGCACGTGGAGACCTGCGACCCGGAGCGGTTCCGCTACCTGCGGCTGGAATTCCAGGAGGACCGCCTGGTGGGGGCCAACACCGTCGGCTACATCGAGCACGCCGGCGTCCTGCGCGGCCTGATCGAAGGCAAGGTGCGCCTGGGCCCCTGGAAGGAGCGGCTCAAGAGCCATCCCACCCAGCTCATGGAGGCCTACCTGGCCCAGGCCCAGCAGACCGTGCCAAACTGACCGGATGAAGGTCACCTTCAAGCTGTTCGCCACCCTCGGCGCCCACCTCCCCCCCGACGCCCGGCGCCTGGGCCAGGCGTCCGTGGACGCGCCTCCGGGCACCACCGTCCTGGACCTGGTGGAGCGCTTCCGGGTGCCGCCCGGGCAGTGCACCCTGGTGCTGGTGAACGGCGCCTTCGTCCGCCCGGGGGAAATGGGCGCCCGGGTGCTCCAGGAGGGGGACGTGCTGGCCATCTGGCCCCCGGTGGGCGGTGGCTGAGGTGCGCTCCCTGGAGATGTCCATGTCCCGGGAGGCGTTCCTGCGCCAGCTGCCGGCGGCGGCGGGCGGCGTGCCGTTCCTCCGCCGGGAGGCGGGGGACGGCGCCGTCCTGCTGGAGCACCAGGATGCCGGCCGCCGCTGGCGGATCCGCCTGGACCCCCTCCCGGACCGGCGCCTGGGGGCCCTGAACCTGGAGCGGATCCGGGTGCAACTGGCCCTGGAAGGCTTCTCCCTCCAGGAAGAGGAAGCCTGGCTGGAGCGTTTCCGCGCCCACTTCCAGCGGGCCGGAGGCTGACGCCTCAAGGCTTCAGGTACTTGCCCAGGAACCGCTCCACGGCCGCGTAGAAATCCAGGCGGTTCTCCTCGTTCTGGAAGCCGTGGCCTTCGTTGTCCTTGACCATGTACTCCACCGCCACCCCGCGCCGGCGCAGGGCCTCCACCATCTGGTCCGACTCGGCCTTGTTCACCCGCGGGTCGTTGGCGCCCTGGGCGACGAACAGCGGGGTCTTGATGCGGTCCACGTGGAAGACCGGGGAACAGGCCGCGAGCATGGCCTGGTCCCGCTCCGGGTCGCCCACCATCTCGTGCATCATGTCCAGGTACGGCTTCCAGTAGGGCGGGATGGTGCCCATGAAGGTGAACAGGTTGGAGATGCCCACGTAGTCCACCGCCGCCCGGTACAGGTCGGGAGTGAAGGCGATGCCGGCCAGGGCGGCGTAGCCCCCGTAGCTGCCCCCGTAGATGGCTACGCGCCGGGGATCGGCGATGCCCTCGCGGACCAGCCACTGCACCCCGTCGGTGAGGTCGTCCTGCATGCCGCGCCCCCACTGCTTGAAACCGGCCTCCCAGAACGCCCTGCCGTAGCCCACGGAACCCCGGAAGTTGGGCTGGAACACCGCGTAGCCGCGGTTGGCCAGGAACTGCACTTCCGGGTCCCAGCCCCAGGTGTCCCTGGCCCAGGGGCCCCCGTGGGGGATGACCACCACCGGCAGGGCCTTGGGGACGACGCCCCCGGGCAGGGTCAGGTAGCCCTGGATGGCGAGCCCGTCCCGGGCAGCGTAGGACACCGGGCGCATCTCCGCCAGGTCCCGCTCCTTGAGCCAGGGCGAGGCCGCCGCCAGGAATTCCAGCCTGCCGGTGGCCACGTCGTACAGGTAGCGCCGCCCCTGGGTGCGGTCGCTGTAGGTGGCGACGATGTACTTGTCCTCGGCGCGGGTGGTGGCGGTGAACTCCACTTCGCAGCCCGGGAGCCGGGCCTGGACCTGCTCGAACATGGCCCGCGCCAACGGATCCAGGAACTCCCGCCGCTCCTTCCAGGTGGTGTAGCGGATGGTGGTGAGCACCTTGCGCTTGCGGGAATAGGCCAGGTGCTCCACGTCCACGTCGTCGCGCTCGAACAGCAGCCGGCCCTCCCTGGCCGTGGCCGGATCGAACTCGAACAGGGCGGTCTTGTCCCGCCCCCGGTTGGAGGCCACGTACAGCCGGCGGTCGTCGAAGGTGAAGAACAGCGGCGCCACGGTCTCCCGGAAGCTGGTGGTGAGGAGGGTCCGGAATGGCTCCGGCTCCTGGTCCCGGTACAGCAGGGACGTGCTCACGCCGTCGGTGGCCACCGCCACCCGCAGCCGGCCGGCGTGGTCCGTGAGCCAGCTGGTGATGTTGCCCGGGTTCTGGGCCACCAGGCGCTCCTCGCCGGTGGCCACGTCGATGCGGAACACGTCGAACACCCGGGGATCCCGGCGGTTGTGGGCCACCAGCAGGTGCCGGTCGTCGTCGGGCAGGTCGTCCACCACCTGGGCCTGCACCCGGGCTCCGGGGGTGAGGTCCCTGAGCCCCCGCCCGTCCAGCCCCACCGACACCAGGTGGAAGTTCTCGTCGCCGCCGAAGTCCTTCGTGTAGAGGATGCGGTTCCCCTTCCAGAAGTAGTCGTCCAGGTCCCGGGCGGTCTCGGAGGTGACCCGCCGGGCGCGGCCGCCGCGCAAGGGCCGCACGAAGACGTTCAGGCGCCTCCGGTAGGGCTGGAGCCAGGACAGGTCCCGGCCGTCCTGGGACAGGTCGAACCCGGACCGCTCGGGGTTGCGGAAGAAGTCCCGCAGCGGGTAGACCGGGGCGGGGGCCGCGGCCAGGGCCAGGCCGAGGGAAAGCAGGCAGAAGAGGAGGATCCTGGGCATGCTCCAGGATATTACGGATGGCCGGGCGCCGGAGCCCCGGAACCGGCACCGCCGCTGGCGGGGCCAGGAAAAAACTTGCAGAAGCCATCCTTTGAAATATTATTGATACCGCGTCACATTCTCTTTTTCAGGCGCACCCCAAAGTCTGTCAGGCCCGTCCAGTGCCGGAAAACCTGACATTCCCCGCCCGCACCGGGCACTCCTCGTCCTACCCGGGGGCCGCAAGCCCCCCGCACGCGGCCGTGGCCGCCAGGAGAAGTCATGACTAATTCCGTCAAAACACTGTTGTTGGCCGCCGCGGGCACCGGCCTGATGAGCGGCGCCGCCCCCGTCCCGTCCACTCCCCAGCCGGCGCTCGATGGCAGGCGCACCCTTTCCCTGGACGCCCTGGGCCAGAGGCCCGGATTCCTGGCCCAGACCCCCGCGCCCAAGCACGCCTGCAAGGGCCAGAACTCCTGCAAGGGCCAGGGCGGCTGCAACACCGGGGACATGGGCTGCAAGGGCAAGAACAGCTGCAAGGGCAAGGGCGGCTGCAAGACCGACATGTAATCCGATGGGAGGACCTGTGACCGGCAACTGCTTCAACGGGTTCAGCAGCCTGGGCGTGGGGCTGGGCCTGCGCACGGTCCACTACCCGCACATCCTCGAACACTGGCCGGCGGTGGGCTGGTTCGAGATCATCTCGGAGAACTTCATGGTGGACGGGGGCCGCCCCCTGGCCACCCTGGACCGGATCCTGGAGCACTACCCGGTGGTCCAGCACGGCGTGTCCATGTACCTGGGCTCGGCGCGACCCCCTGGACCCGGGGCTACCTGGCCCGGCTCAAGGCCCTGGTCCGCCGCACCCGCACCCCCTGGGTGAGCGACCACCTGTGCTGGGGCAGCGTGGACGGCCGCTACACCCACGATCTCCTGCCCATTCCCTACACCTGGGAAGCGGTGCGCAACACCGCCCAGAAGATCCGCCAGGCCCAGGACACCCTGGAGGTGCCCCTGGTGGTGGAGAACGTGAGCAGCTACGCGGAGTTCGTCGACTCGACAATGACCGAGTGGGAGTTCCTGGGCGAGGTGGCGGAGCGGGCCGGCTGCGGCATCCTCCTGGACGTGAACAACATCTACGTCACGTCCCAGGAACCACGGGTTCGACCCCTTCCAGTACCTGGAGGCGGTCCCGGCCCACCGGGTGGCCCAGATCCACATCGCCGGACATTCCCGGCTGGAGAAGTACCTCCTGGACACCCACGACCATCCGGTGCTGGACCCGGTGTGGGCCCTCTACGGGCGCGCCCTGGAACGGTGCGGCCCCACCCCCACCCTGCTGGAGTGGGACGAGCGCATCCCGCCCTTCCCTGAGCTGCACCGGGAGGCCCTCAAGGCCGAGCGCTACCTGCCCGTGCCGGTCCAGGCGGCCGTCTCGTGAGCGGCGGCGCCCTGAAGGACTTCCAGCGCCGGGTGGCGGCGGCGGTCATGGCCCCGCTCACCCGCCGGGAGACCATGTCCCGGCGGCGCCGGGACGGCCTGGACCCGGAAGCGGAGGCGGCCGGGCTGGTCAAGCCCAACGACCGCTTGAGCGCCTTCGAGCGCCTGGAGATCTACAACCGCCAGTACTGGTTCCGGGTCCTGTCCAGCCTGGCGGACGATTTTCCGGGCCTGCGGGCGGTCCTGGGCGGGGCCCGGTTCAACCGGATGATGCGTGCCTACTTGGCCCAATGCCCATCCACCACCTTCACCATGCGCAACCTGGGCGCCCGCCTGGAATCCTGGCTCCTGGACCACCCCGCCTGGGCCCAGCCCCGGACGGCCCTGGCCCTGGACGTGGTGCGCCTGGAATGGGCCCACATCGAAGCGTACGACTTGACGGACCGTCCCGCCCAGCCCGCCGCCCTGGCGGCGGTGGGCGAGGACACCCGCCTGGCGCTGCAGCCCCATGTGCGGCTGGTGGCGGCCTGCTATCCGGTGGACGACCTGCTCCTGGCGGTGCGCCGGGAAGAGCGCGCCGACCCCCCTGCCGATGACCGGGGGACGGCCATCCGGCTTGGTCGCCTGGCCAGCCGCATTGCCGCCCTGCCCCCACGGCCGGTCCACCTGGCGGTGCACCGCCACGACCTGAGCGTCTACTACAAGCGCCTGGACCGGAAGCCTACCGGATCCTGGCGGCGATCCGGTCCGGCGCACCCCTGGGGGCGGCCCTGGGGGCCGGTTTCGCCGGGAGCGCCATGCCCGAAGCCGACCGCCCGGCCTTCCTGCACCAGGCCTTCCACGAATGGGCCCGTTTCGGCTGGT
>CAWFOJ010000036.1:0-8499 GCA_963816585.1 uncultured Holophagaceae bacterium
GACGCATCGCTCTCGGCGCCCCTGGTCTGGGAGGACCTGCAGGGCAGCGGCCGGGGCCGCTGGGACCTGCCGGCGGGCTGGCGCCGGGGGCTCGACGGCAAGTTCGTGGTGGACAAGGGCCCGGTGCATTGGCGGGCCACCGAGCCCGGAACCGTGCAGGCCATGACCGCCGAACGCATGTGGGCCGTGCCTGGGCTCCAAGGTGGGCCACCTGGAGGACGTGGAGGCCCAGCTCGCCGGAGGCCAGGTGCGGGCCCAGGTGGTCAACGTGGAGCCGGCCTGGATCCGCTGGTCCGCCCCGGTGTCCTTCGTCCGGGACGACGGCTGGCACGGCGCCGCCGCCGGCGGCCAGGCCCCCCGCCCCCCGGAAGGCGGTTCCTTCGAGAAGGTGGAGTTCAGCGACTTCCAGGCCCAGCGGGCCATCCCGGAGGGGACCGAGTCCGTGCGCGCCAACGGCGCCCGGTGGACCCCGGCGGGCCTGCGCCTGGAGGGGGACGTGCGCCTGGAGCAGCCCCTGGACCAGGGCCGGCTGGTGCTGCAGGCGCCCCGCGTGCTCCAGCGCAGCGCACCCGGCGGGGACCTGCCTGCGGACCTCCCGGTGGGCGGGACCTGGGCCGAGTCCCAGGCGGTGCTGTCCTGGGGCACCCGCTCCCTGACCAGCCCCCGCATCGAAGGGCGCCAGAAGACCCGCCAGTGGCACATCCTGGCCCCGGCCCTGGGACGGAGCGAGATGGGGACCTTCAGCGCCGGGGAAGGGCGGGGCAACCCGACCCGGTGGATGTTCGACGGGCCCATCCTGGCCCACTTCGGCCAGGACGCCAACGCCCAGGCGGACACCCTGGTGTGGGAGAACAACCGGTTCACCCTGCAGGGGCGCCCGGTGACCGTGACCCGGTTCCGGGAGCGCCTGACCGGGCCCCGGGTGGTGCGCACCGGCGACCTCATGGAGTTCCCGGCCGGGCTGGCCGGCGCGGTGGCGGCCCTGGACGGGGACATCAACCTGCAGGCCGACCGGGGCCGGGCCCTGCCCACGGTCATCAACCTGGAAGGCCGGGTGGACTGCCAGGGGCAGGGCTGGAGCTTGCAAGCGGACCGCACATCGGTAACGCTGGGGCCGGGGAACATGGTTAAACAGGTGCAAGCAGACGGCGGGGTCTCCCTGCGCGGGCGGCTGGGGGAGGGCCGCGGGGACACCCTGGACCCTGGATCCCAGCCAGAAGTCCGCCAAGTGGATCGGGCGGGTCAAGGGCACCGCCGAGGTCAAACCGTGAGCGAGCCCGGGGAACTGCGCCTGGAGGCCCGCAACCTGTTCAAGCGGTACGGGGACCGCACCGTGGTGCGGGACGTGTCCCTGGCGGTGGCGCCCGGGGAGGTGGTGGGGCTGCTGGGGCCCAACGGGGCGGGCAAGACCACCACGTTCTACATGGTGGTGGGGGTGGAGTCCCCGGACCAGGGCACCATCCGGTGGTGGGGCCGGAACATTTCCGGCATGCCCATGCACCGCCGGGCGCGCAAGGGGATCGGCTACCTGCCCCAGGAATCCAGCGTGTTCCGGGGCCTGACCGTGTGGGAGAACCTCATGGCCCTGGCGGAGCTGCAGCCCATCCCCCGGAATCAGCAGGTGGCCCGATGTGCAAAGCTCATGGAGGACTTCCACCTTGGGAAAGTCAAGTCCACCTTGGGTATGAGCCTTTCAGGAGGAGAGCGCCGGCGCTGCGAGATGGCCCGGGCCCTGGTGACCAACCCCAAGATCATGCTCCTGGACGAACCGTTCGCGGGAGTGGATCCCAAATCCGTGATGGAGATTCAAGCACTCATTGCCGATCTGAAAGCTAGAGGTATTGGCGTGCTCATCACCGATCACAATGTGCGGGAAACCTTGCAGATCGCCGATCGCGCGTACATCCTTGCAGACGGAATGATCATGAAGCACGGCCTTCCCCATGAGATTGCGGCTGATCCCGATATCCGCCGCGTATACTTGGGCGACAACTTTAGGCTGGATTGATGGCGAATCTAGGTCCCAACCTCTCCCAAAGGCTATCCCAGAGCCAGACCCTTGCCCTGACGCCGGCCATGCAGCTCAAACTCAAGCTCTGGCAGATGAACCTGCTGGAGCTGAGCCAGACCATCGAGCGGGAGCTGGGGGAGAATCCGCTCCTGGAGCTCCAGGAGGACGGGGACGAAGTGCCCACCCTGGAGGCCCTGGAGGAGGGCCACGATTCGGAGGTGGTGGAGACCGCCGCCCCGGAGGGGGCGGAGGTGCCCGAGGGCACGGACTCGGTGGATCTGGGCCCGCTGCCGGATGCCGCCGGCGACCTGGATTCCGAGGCGTCCCGGGAGGAGGGCATCTCCCAGGTGCAGGAGACCGAGATCGGGGCCGAGAATTCCTGGGACACGGACATCCCCCGCACCAGCAACCTGCCCGAGGACGAGCGCACCAGCTGGGAGGACCGGCTGAGCAGCACCGAGACCCTGCAGGAGCACCTGCAGGCCCAGCTGTACCAGACCCTGGATCCGGACGATCCCCGGGCGCCGCTGCTGGAAGCGCTCATCGACCACGTGGACGCCAAGGGCTTCCTGCGCGTGGACCCGGACCAGGGCGCCGAGAGCACCCCCCTGGAATTGGCCCGGGAACTGGCCATCGACGAGGCCCAGCTGCGGGAACTCCTGGATATCCTCCAGGAGTTCGATCCCTCGGGGGTGGGCTGCTTCACCGTGCAGGAAAGCCTGCTGCTGCAGCTGCGCCACGCGGGGGCCGAGCCGGACGACCTGGCGGTGCGCATCATCCAGGACCACTGCGACCTGCTCAGCCAGCGGGACACCATCAAGCTGCGCAAGGCCATCGGCTGCTCGGAAGAAGACCTGGGGGAAGCCCTGGCCATCCTGCGCCACCTGCACCCGGCCCCGGGCCGGGCCTTCGATCCGGAGAGCGAGCGGGTGGTCCGCCCTGACGTGGTGGTGCTCAAGGGCGACGACGACACCTGGAAGGTCTACCTCAACGACGAGACCGTCCCCCGCCTGCGGGTGAGCGGCGAGGACCCGGCACTTCCTGGCCGCAGCCGAAGCCAAGGGCGACAAGGACTTCATCCGGGAGAAATACCGCTCGGCCCGGGATTTCATCCGCGGCGTGGAGGACCGCAACCGCACGGTGCTGCGGGTGTCGGCCGCCATCGTCGACCTGCAGATCGAGTTCATGAAGCACGGGATCGAGCACCTCAAGCCCATGGTCCTGCGGGACGTGGCGGAGGCCACCGGGTTCCACGAGTCCACCATCTCCCGGGTGGTGAAGGCCAAGACCATCCACACCCCCCAGGGGCTCTTCGATCTTAACTATTTTTTCAGCGCCAGCCTCGGTTCCAACCGGGGAGACGACGTCTCCGCCACGGTGGTCAAGCACCGCATCAAGGCACTTGTGCAGGCCGAGGACCCTGCCAAGCCATTGTCGGACGAGACCATAGCCCGGCTGTTGGATCGGGACGGCATTCAAGTCGCCCGGAGGACCGTCAACAAGTATCGCGAGGAGCTCAAGATACCCCCTGCGTCCCGGCGGCGCCGACGGTGAACCCTTGGCTCCGGGCGGAGCATCTAAATTTTTGCAACGGGCCCCACGGCCCCCCTTCTCAGGAGTCCACGATGAAGGTCATCTTCACAGGCCGCCACGTTGACGTTTCCGATTCTCTGCGCACCTTCGCCGAGGACCGTCTCGCCAAGATGACGACGTACCTGGACGACATTATCGACATTCACGTCATTTTAAGCGTAGAAAAGCACCGCCACCAGGCGGAGATCACGCTCAAGACCCGGCGCAGCGATTTCGTGGCCTGCGCCGAGACCGGCGACATGTATCTCAGCCTGTCCCAGGCCCTGGACAAGGTCGAGGCCCAGGCTCACAAGCAGGCGGGTAAGCGCCAGGCCGGATTCAAGACCAAGACGCCGTCGCAGACGGAAGCCCAGGCGGAACCGGAACTGGAAACTGAGGTTGAAGAAGGGTGACCCCTCCGCCCAGCGCGGAACCAGGACCGGGGAGCGGTCCCCGGTCCTTTTCGTTGTACCGGCCAAGGAGCCGTTCGGGTCCCGCCCATCGTCCGCCGGTTCCATTGGCTTGGGAAAGTGCCTCTGGGCCGGCGTCCGCTGGTTGGAGCCCGGAGGCACTCTCCCAAGCCAACGGGCTGAAGGCCTGCCCAGTCAGAAGGTGGCTGCCCAGGCTTCCAGGACGGCGCGTTTCTGGTTTTTCCGGTTTTTCGCCTCCCGTCCCGCCGGTGCCGGCCTTTGGGGTACCCTGGAGGCTGCCGGAGGATCACCCATGGCCGAAGCCACACCCGCCAGCGCGCCCGCCCAGGACCAGGACGTGCCCAAGAAGCTGTGCGAGAAATGCCGCAACCTTTTTCCCGAAGACCAGTTCAGCCACGGAGTTCCCGGGCAGGAGTGCGTCTGCCGGCGCTGCCTGGCCGTCATGGGTTACAAGGTCAAGTGATGCCTGCCGAAGACCAGTCCACGGCAGCCATCCTGGACGCGGTGGCCGCGGGCCGGCGCATCGACGAGGCCGAAGCGGCGCACCTGTTCCGCCACGCGGGACTCCTGGACCTGGCCGCCGCCGCCACCTCCGTGCGCAACCGGCACAACGACCCGGCCCGGGTGAGCTACGTCGTCGACCGCAACGTGAACTACACGGACGTCTGCAACGTCTACTGCACCTTCTGCGCCTTCTACCACAAGCCCGGGGACCGGCGGGGCTACGTGCTCACCCGGGACCAGCTGCGCCAGAAGGCGGAGGAGACCAAGGCCGTGGGGGGCACGGGCTTCCTCATCCAGGGCGGCGTGAACCCGGACCTGCCCTGGAGCTACTACCTGGAGCTGGTCGCCTTCCTGCGGGAGCTGGGCATCTGGGTGCACGGCTTCTCGCCGGTGGAGATCCAGATGATGGCCAGGCTGAGCGGCCTGGGCCTGGAGGGCACCATCCGGGAACTTCGGGACGCCGGACTGGGCAGCATTCCCGGGGGCGGGGCGGAGGTCCTGGTGGAGCGGGTGCGCAAGCGCATCGCCCCCCTCAAGGGCGGACCCGAAAAATGGCTGGAGGTCATGGACGCCGCCCACGCGGTGGGCATGAAGACCACCGGCACCATGATGTTCGGCATCACCGAGACCCTGGAGGAGCGGGTGGAGCACTACCGGGTGCTGCGCGAGCAGCAGGACCGGGCCCTGGCCCGGGCCAACGGCGGCGGCCACACGGCCTTCGCAGCCTGGCCGTTCCAGAGCGGCAACACCGTCTGGGAGGGCAAGGTGCCCAGGCCCACCGACGCCGAGTACCTGCGCACCATCGCCGTGGCCCGCATCTACCTGGACAACTTCCCCCACGTGCAGAGTTCCTGGGTCACCATGGGCCGCAAGACCGGGCAGATGGCCCTGGACTACGGCTGTGACGACATGGGCAGCCTGATGCTGGAGGAGAACGTGGTGAGCGCCGCCGGCACCTGCTACTCGGTGAACCGTGAGGAGATGCACCGGCTCATCGAGACGGCGGGGTACGCGCCCTGGCAGCGGGACAACATCTATCGCCCGGTGGTGGTGACCGCCTGACCAGGCCTTTCAGGGTCCTGGGCGAATCGGTCATGACCGCGTGGACCCCCAGCCGGTCCGCCCGTTCCAGGTCGGCGGCGTTGCGCAGGGCCTGCTCGCAGGCCAGCAGGGTGTTTTCGGGATAGTCGGCGGCGCCGCCCTGGTGGGCGACGATCAGGGGCCGGGCCAAGGCCGGAGGGGCCCACAGGACCCAAAGGCCGGCCAGGTGCAGGAGGAGGACAAGGCAGGCTGCGCTTCGGCGTCTGGACCCAAGGATGACCCTGAGATTAATTATAAATCATAATTTAGGAGGGGAACTTGCACCGCCCTGGCCGCCGCATGATTTTGATCGCTTGACTTAATTGTTCGCTTAAATAAATTAGGAACATGGTTGAGCCTGCCAAACCCCCAGTCCGGGGCGAATCCACCCGGGACGCCCTCCTGGACGCCGCCACGCTGGTGTTCGCCCGGGAGGGTTTCGCTTCGGCCAACCTGCGCCAGATCGCCCGGGAAGCCGGAGTCAACCCGGCCCTGATCGGCTACCACTTCCACTCCAAGGAGGGGCTCTACCTGGCGGTGTTCCAGCGCATCGTGGGGTGCCTTCGGGAGGGGCTGGACCCGGTGCTGGAGCGGATCGGCCGGGAACTGGAGGCCCCTGGGGCCCCCGCCGGCGTCCGCAAGGACGCCTGCCTGAGCCTGCTCCTGGAGCTGATCGAGGGCATGCTCTTGACCACGGTGCGGGAGCACGCATCCTGGGGCGAACTGATCGCCCGGGAACTGAGCCATCCCACCGCGGCCTTCGACCACCTGTACGAGGGCGTCATCGGCCGCGGGCAGCGGGCCCTGGTCGGGCTCCTGCAGCGCATCCGCCCCGGGGAGCCGGTGGAGCAGACCCGCCTGCTGGCCGCCGGCATCGCCGCCCAGGTGCTGCTGGTGCGCCACGCCCGGGCCCCGTTCATGCGCCTGCTGGAGTGGGAGGCCATCGGCGACCGGGAACTGGACCGCATGAAGGCCCTGGTCCGCCGCAACGTCAAGCTGCTCGCCCTAGGAGACTGACCATGTCCCGCAAACCGCCCATCGTCCTCGCCGTGCTGGTCCTGGCCGCGGCCTCGGCCGCCGGGTACTTCGCCCTGCGCGGGCGCCGGCACCACGACCTGGTGCTCTACGGCAACGTGGACATCCGCGAGGTGGACCTGGCCTTCCGCCAGCCCGGGCGGATCCAGCGGGTGCTGGTGGACGAGGGCAATGCGGTGAAGGCCGGGGACCTGGTGGCGGAACTGGACGCCAAGCCGTACCGGGACGCCCTGGCGGCCGCCAGGGCCGAGGTGCTCCAGGCCCGGGCCGAGGTGGACAAGCTGCACCGGGGCAACCGCCCCCAGGAGATCGCCGAGGCCGAGGAGGCGGTGCGCCAGGCCGAGGCGGTGTTCCGCAACGCCGACACCGACTGCCAGCGCCAGAGCGGGTTGCTGGCCAGCGGCTCCGCCAGCCAGAAGGCGGTGGACGCGGCGCGCTCGGCCCGGGACCAGGCCGCGGCGGAACTGGCTTCGGCCCGAAAGAACCTGGACCTCAAGCAGGAAGGCTGGCGGGTGGAGGACAAGGCCGAGGCCGCGGCCCGGCTGGCGGCGGCCGAAGCGGCCCAGGCCCAGGCGGAGACTGCCCTGGACGACACCCGCCTGGTGGCCCCGGCCGACGCGGTGGTGCTGGCCCGCGACCGGGAGCCGGGCAGCATGGTGGCCACCCGCGACGCGGTGTTCACCCTCAGCCTGCGCGACCCCGCCTACGTGCGCGCCTACGTGGGCGAGCGGGACCTGGGCCGGTTCGCCCAGGGCGCCCCGGTGCTGGTGCGCACCGATTCCGGGCGCAAGACCTACCACGGCACGGTGGGCTTCATCTCCCCCCGGGCCGAGTTCACCCCCAAGTCGGTGGAGACCACCGATCTCCGGACCGACCTGGTGTACCGCCTGCGCATCGTGGTGAGCGACGGCGACGCCTTCCTGGCCCAGGGCATGCCGGTCACCGTGGAGGTCCCCGCCCATGACCTCGCCCAGTGACCGGGACGCCCCCGATCCCGCGCCCCAGGCGGCGGTGACGATCCAGGGGGTGGGCAAGCGCTTCGGCCGGGTCGAGGCGCTGCGGGGCATCACCACCCGCATCCTGCCGGGGCGCCTCACCGGCCTGGTGGGCCCGGACGGCGCCGGCAAGACCACCCTCATGCGGCTGCTGGCGGGGCTCATGGACCCCAGCGAGGGCCGGATCACGGTGGCCGGATGCGACACGGTGGCGGAGCGGGAGCGCATCCACACCCTCACCGGCTACATGCCCCAGCGCTTCGGGCTGTACGAGGACCTGACGGTGGCGGACAACCTGCACCTGTACGCCGAGCTGCGCGGCATGCGCACCGCCAGCTACCATGAGGTGTTCGCCCGGCTCCTGGCCTTCACCCGCCTGGGCCCGTTCACCGGGCGGCTGGCGGGCCGGCTCTCGGGGGGCATGAAGCAGAAGCTGGGCCTGGCCTGCGCCCTCATGGCCCGGCCCCAGGTGCTGCTGCTGGACGAGCCGGGGGTGGGGGTGGACCCGGTGAGCCGCCAGGACCTGTGGCGCATGGTGCACGAGCTCACCGGGGAGGGCATGGCGGTGGTGTGGTCCACCGCCTACCTGGACGAGGCGGAGCGCTGCGCCTCGGTGATCCTGCTCAACAACGGGGAAGTGGCGTACGACGGCCCGCCCCGCGACCTGACCGCGACCCTGCACGACCGCACCTACCTGCTGCGCCAGCCTCGCGATGACCGGCGCACGGTGCTGTCCCGGGCCCTGGGCCTGGAGGAGGTGTGCGACGGGGTGATCCAGGGCAGTTCGGTGCGCATCGTGCTGCGGGAGGGCGCCCGGCCCGGCCGGGTCGCCGAGCTCGCCGCCGGGGCCGGGGGCAGCCTGGAGCCGGTG
>CAWFOJ010000037.1:0-5096 GCA_963816585.1 uncultured Holophagaceae bacterium
TAGATCCGCCGGGACCTGCCCGACACCATCAAGGAGCCGGTGATCCAGAAGTTCGACCCGGCCCAGATGCCGGTGCTGTCCCTGGTGGTGCGCCCGGACGCCGCCCACGCGGGCATGAGCGGCCGGGAGCTGACCATGGTGGCCGACGAGTTCCTCAAGCGCCGCATCGAGAACGTGCCGGGGGTGGGCAAGGCCGAAGTGGTGGGCGGATCCACCCGGGACATCCTGGTGCAGGTGGACCCCCTCAAGCTCGAAGCCCTGGGCCTGACCCTGCCCCAGGTGGCGAACGCCCTGGGCCAGGACACCCAGTCGGTGCCCAGCGGCAGCCTGCTCACGGACACCCGGGAGATCGGTGTGCGGGTGGACGCCAAGGCGCGCCAGGTGCAGGACTTCGACCACGTGGTGGTGGGCAACAAGCAGGGCCGGCCCATCGAGCTGCGGGAAGCGGCCACCCTGGTGGACGGGGTCAAGGAGAAGCGCACCCTGGCCCGCCTGGACGGCAAGGACGCGGTGGCCATCGAGGTGCAGAAGCAGATCGGCGGCAACACCGTGGCCATGGTGCAGAACGTGGAGAAGGTGCTGGCCCGGTTGGCGCCCGAGCTGGCCCAGAAGGGCGTCACCATCGTCACGGCCAAGGACAACTCCAAGTTCATCAAGGACTCGGTGGACGACGTGGAGACCTCCATCATCCTGGGCGGGCTGCTCACGGTGGTCATCGTCTTCTTCTTCCTGGGCAGCTGGCGTTCCACCATCATCACCAGCCTGACCCTGCCGGTGTCGGTGATCAGCACCTTCGTGATCATGAAGGCCCTGGACTTCACCCTCAACACCATGACCCTCATGGCCCTGTCCCTGGCCATCGGCATCCTCATCGACGACGCCATCGTGGTGCGGGAGAACATCACCCGCCACGCGGAGATGGGCAAGGACCACGTCACCGCCGCCCGGGAGGGCACCGCCGAGATCGGTTCGGCGGTCATCGCCACCACCCTGTCCATCCTGGCGGTGTTCATCCCGGTGGCGTTCATGGGCGGCATCGTCGGGCGCTTCTTCTTCTCCTTCGGCATCGTGGTGGCGTTCGCGGTGGCCATGTCCCTGTTCGTGAGCTTCACCCTGGACCCCATGCTCAGCGCCGTGTGGCCGGATCCCGAGCACGAGAAGGGCTTCCAGGAGTCCCACCACGGCCGCCGCAGGTTCGTCATGAAGGCGGTGGACCGGTTCAACGACTGGCTGGGCGCCTGGGAAGCCTTCTACCGGCGAGCCATCGCCTGGGCCCTGGACTACCGGTGGACGGTGCTGCTGACCGGCGCGGGCAGCTTCGCCCTGGCCATGGTGCTCATGGGCATGCTGGGGGGCGATTTCATGCCCGACTACGACCGGGGCGATTTCCAGGTGGGCTTCAAGGTGGAGGCGGGCGCCAGCCTGCAGGCCGCCCAGCGCAAGGCGGAGGAACTGGAGGCGGTGCTGCGCACCCGCCCCGACGGCCGGCCAAGTGCGGAGGTGGAGCACGTGTACACCACCATCGGCACCGGCCTCAACGGCACCATCACCCAGGGCACCATCTATGTCCAGCTCGCCGACCGCCACCGGCGCGGCCTGGTGCCCATCCGGCGGGAGGTGCGCTCCCGCCTGCGCGGCATCGCCGGGGTGGAGACGGACGTTTCGGCGGTCACCGAGTTCGGGGAGAGCAAACCGGTGAACCTGGCCATCCTGAGCCCGGACCGGCGGGTGGTGGAGCAGGCCGAGCCCCTGGTGGTGGAGGCCATGCGGGGCGTGGACGGGGCGGTGGACATCACCAGCAGCCGGGACAAGGGCCGCCCGGAGCTGCGCCTGGCGGTGGACCGGCGCCGGGCCTCGGACCTGGGGGTGTCCCCCATGGCCGTGGCCAGCCTGGTGCGGCCCCTGGTGGACGGAGTGGACGTGGCCAAGGTACGAGGACCCGGCCACCGGCGAGCAGTACGACGTGACCGTGCGCCTGTCGGACCAGGACCGTTCCCGGGCCGCCCAGCTGCGGACCATGACCGTGAGCTCCACCAAGAAGGACAAGAACGACCACAATCTCCAGGTGAAGCTGGACAGCGTGGCCCGGTTCGAGGAGACCACCGCCCCGGCCAAGCTGGAGCGGCGGGCCCTGCAGACCCAGGTCCTGGTCACCGCCAACAAGGAGGGCCGGACCCTGAACGAGGTGACCGACGACGTCACCCGCCGGGCGGAGCAGCTGCGCCGGGACGGCACCCTGCCCGCCGGCGCCCGGCTGGAGTGGGTGGGCTCGGCCCGGGACAACAAGGAGACCGCCGGCTACATGGCCACGGCCATGCTCCTGGCGGTGTTCTTCATCTACTTCGTGCTGGCCAGCCAGTTCGAGAGCTTCAAGCTGCCCATCACCATCATGCTCAGCCTGCCCCTGTCCATGGTGGGCATGGTGCTGATGCTGCTGGTCACCGGGGACGTCATGAGCATGATGACCAGCATCGGCACCATCCTGCTCATGGGCCTGGTCACCAAGAATGCCATCCTGCTGGTGGACCGGGCCCTGCAGAACATGCGCGAGCACGGCATGTGCCGGCGGGAGGCCCTGATCGAGGCGGGCACCGCCCGGTTGCGCCCCATCCTCATGACCAGCTTCGCCATGGTGGGCGGCATGCTGCCCCTGTTCCTGGCCCTGGGCGCCGGCGCCCAGCTGCGGGCGCCCATGGCCCGGGCGGTGGTGGGGGGCATCATCACCTCGACGATGCTGACCCTGATCGTGATCCCGGTGTTCTTCGACCTGCTGGACCAGCTCTCCTGGCGGCGGGTGGCGGCACGGCTGCGGCGTCGGCAGGGGGAGATTCCCCAGGACGCGCCGTTGAAACTTGATCCGGGCACCAGGGCGTGTCAGCAAGCTGCAGAGCTCCCTTTAATGGCCTGCCAACTCGTCGATGAAGGCCAGGTAATCCGTATTGGGCGGAGTGCACCCCAACAGCCGCAACTGCACCGAGGCCTGGCCCCGGTGGAACGCCGAGTGCAGCGTCAGGTGCCACACCATCCGGCGCAGGCTGTATTCCCAGCGCTCGCCCTTGAAGTTGAGGTAGGCCACCAGCCGCTCCTCCGCGCCCGGTTCCAGGCCCTGCAGGAACGCCTGCTGGCGGGCGTGGACGCTCTCCAATCCCGCGCGGATGGTTTCCAGGGCCGGGGCGGATGCCGCCGGGCCGGGAGGGGGAAGGCCCGGCCGGTCTTGCCAGCGGGCCAGCCAGAGTTCCTCGGCCCACAGCAGGTGCGCCAGGGTCCCGGCCAGGGACGGGAAGCTCCCGGGCAGGGACTGGCGCAGTCGGGCCGGGGTCAACCGGGCGGCCGCGTCGAGCACCCGCAGGTTGGCCCAGCGGTCCTGGGCCAGCCATTCCGAAAGGGCGGCCATCATGGCTGGTGCGCGAACATCGCGCCCTTTTCCGCCAGGAGTTGGCGCAGGACGGACCGGTGGCAGTGGTTCTCGTCCTCGCAGTAGCAGCCCACCGAGAAGTCGGAGGTGTGGGACAGGGCGGCCAGAAGCTCCAGGGCGTGGACCTTCCCGGGTTCGGCCATCTCCGCCCGGGTACTTGCGGACGAACGCGGCCCACTGGGCCGGCGTGGCGGCCGCCTGGGCCTGCTTCATGGTTTCCAGACTGGGCGCCAGGTCGGGGAACCACACGTCGTAGAAGTCCCGGGAGGCATGCTCGGTCTTGGGCACCCCCCGGGGAGGACGGCGGACGGTGCCGATGCGCAGGCCCTCCCCCTTCACCCGCGGGGTGCCCAGACGAACGACGTGCATGACCATGGTTCCCTCCCGGCCGCGATCCGGCCTGTCCCTCGAGGATGCCAGCATCATAAGGGATGCCGGATTCCCATCAACGATAATCTTCTGGCGCAACCAGAGGTTTCCCGCACAGTTCGGCCATGCGCGCCGCCGCCTGGGACAACCGGCCCCCCTGGGCGGCGGGAACCCGCTCCACCAGGTACTGCGCGCCCTCCCGGCATTCCAGGACCAGGGTCAGGTACGGTTTCTGGTGCCGGGGGCGCCGGACCGTTCCCGGAGCGGCCGGGTCCCGGCGCCGTTCCCTCCCTGCCGCCGGGGAGGGAGCCTTGCACGTGGGGAACGAGCCTCAGGCGCTCGATGGTCCCGAAGGGGATGGTCCGGCACCGGGCGGCCAGCACCAGGCCTTCCCGTTGCACGATGCGCCCGCGGCGGGCGTCGAGGGTCCAGCGCTCCTCGTACAGGGCCGCCAGGCCCACCCCTCCCAGCAGCGAGATGCCCAGGATGCCGGGGCGCCCGCCGGCGGTGGCCAGGGCCGCCGCCAGGACGGCCAGGATGGCGCCCATCACCGGCCGGTACCAGACCGGGAGGGTGAACACCAGGCGGCCGGGAGCCGGCGCCCGCAGGACCAGGGCCATGCGCATGGACAAACCATACCCTGTTTGCCCGCGGGATTGGCTACCCTGGACAAGAACGCCCGGAGGCATGATGGAATACCGGTTCTGCCCCAACTGCGCCACCCCGCTGCGGCAGGAGCACCGCTACGGCAGGGTCCGGCCGGTGTGCCCGGCGTGCGGGTTCGTGCACTGCGCCAACCCCCGGGTGGCGGTGGTGCTGTTCCTGGCGGACCGGGACCGGGTGCTGCTGGTGAAGCGCGGCATGGCCCCGGAGAAGGGGCGCTGGGCGCTGCCGGCCGGGTACGTGGACGCCGGGGAGCGGCCCGAGGCGGCGGCGGTGCGGGAGATGCGCGAGGAGACCGGGCTGGAGGTGGCGGTCGCGGGCATGCTGGACCTGTTCTACGAGGAAACCAGCCGGGCCATCGCGATCCTGTACCGGGCGCGCCTGGAGGGAGCAATACGGGCAACTGAACGAAGCACGGCAGGGGACCAACAGTGAACCAGCCAACGCCTTCCGTCTACCTGTTGAACAATGAAGAAGAGTGATACCGGTCGCTGGCGGTTGCTCATCATTTTGCTGGTGCGAGAAATTATGAGTTTTCATGCCGCAACTTGTGTTCTGCCTGATGAATTACATCGACGACATCGCTACCACCCTGCGCCGCATCAGCGCGTGAGCATTCCGGCGATGACGGTTAGGTTGAAGGGTTAGG
>CAWFOJ010000038.1:0-7654 GCA_963816585.1 uncultured Holophagaceae bacterium
CACTTACAGGCGCAGGGAATAAAGGGCGATGCCCGAGTACTTGCCGCCCATGGCGGTGTACAGGGTCACGTTGGAACTGGAGAAGTCCATGTGCCGGTAGCCCAGGGACGCCTCCACCCCGCCGTTGAAGGAAGTGGTACACCTCGGCGCCATGGTTGCGCTGGGGGAAGATGGAATCCGTGGAGCGCCCGTAGTTGAGCCAGGCGTAGGTGCCCTCGCACAGGTGCGGGTAGGCCTCCAGCTCGGTACCGGGTGCCCCAGGTGTCGAACAGGTCGGCCCGGTCCACCGTGGCGATGACCGAGCCCAGATCGAACCGGTGCCCCAGGGCCAGGGAAATCTGGCGCCAGGGCGAGAAGGTCTTGTTGAAGGTGTCGTAGGTGTAATCCAGGGAAACTTTGGAGCGCCGGCGCAGCTCCTTGACGTCCTCCAGCAGCAACCGCGCGGGGGTATCCTCGGGGCGGGCGGCGAGCACCGTCTCCGCCTGGGCCTGGGCCCCTGCCAGGTCGCCCAGGGTGCGCAGGATCCGGGCCTTGCGGTAGTGCAGGTCCAGGTCGGCCGGGGCCAGGGCCAGGCCCTGGTCGCAGACGGCCAGGGCCGCCTGGGGCTGGTCGGCCCACACCTCGATATCGATGGCCACCCCCCGGGCCTCCAGGTTCTCCGGCTGGCGCTCCAGCACGTAGCGGATCTCCCGCCGGGCGGCGTCGTACTGGTCGTCCCACGCGTAATACCGGGCCAGCTGGATGCGCACGTCGTGATAGTCCGGATGGTCGGCCAGGGCCTGGCGGCACAGGGCTTCGGCCTCCGGCCGCTGGTCCTTGGGCAGGGCCAGCGCCTGGCGGAACAGCACGTCGGGATCCACGCTCTGGCCCGGAGCCGGGAACGCAGCGCCCGCCAGCAACATGAATGAGATGGACAGGTTCTTCATCACGGAGCGGGTCATAATGGGATTCCAGGAAAATAACCTGACGTGGTCTGAAAAGCATGAATTAACAGGGTTAATGATGAGGGTAGCAGCGCCACGCCGAAAGGTGGATCTTAAACCGCCGCCCCAATGGCGGGTCGGTACCACCAGGGAGGTTGGATTATGAAAAACCTGTTGGGTACGTTGAGCCTGATCATTGTGCTGGGCATTGCCTCGGTGCCGGTTTCCGGTCAGCAGGCCGGCCAGGCCCCGGCGGCGGCCCCCCCCAGCCAGGCCGCCCCGGCACAGCCTCCCAGCCCGCCGCCCGACAATCCGCCCCCGCCCCCGATCACCGCCCAACCCCCGGCCGCACCCGCGCCGGCCCCCCAGCCGGCCGCCACCGGTCAGTGGGTGTACACCTCCCAGTACGGCTGGGTGTGGATGCCCTACGGCAATCAATACACCTATGCGCCCTCCGACGGGTCCATGCCTGACATGTACGTGTACTACCCGGTCTACGGATGGTGCTGGCTGACGGCGCCCTGGCTGTGGGGCTGCGGTCCCGTGCCCTACTTCGGGGTGGTCGGGCCGCGCTTCTACCTGTGGTTCGGTGTCGGCCTGGGCCACTGGTACGGGTTCGGCCCGCGCTACCGGTCCTGGGGCTGGTCCGGCCGCGGCTACTGGGGCCATGGCGGCTGGGTAGGCATGGGGAATCGTCCCGGCGGCTTCGGCTACCGGGGCGGCGGTGGTTTCGGTTACCGGCCCAGGGTCCGCTGAGCAGAGGCCCTGGTTGACCCTGCCCGGGGGCCGGGGCACTCTGGTTTGGATCCATGCGCATCCAGCCGCCTCCCCTACCCCCGTCCTGGCCTGTAACGCCCTCCGGGCCCCGCTGCCGGCGCCTCGGTCCTGCCCTGGCGCGGAGCTGCCCGGGCTGCCGGGGCGCTGGCACCTGGAAGCGGCGCCGGGTCTGGACCTGGACGGGACCAGGGCGGAGCTGGGCGAGGCCTTCGGCCGGGGCGGCGTGCTGCGCGCCGGGGACGTGGTGCTGCGCCCGTACCGCCGGGGCGGGCTGGTGCGCCACCTGAACCAGAACGTCTACGCCAATCCCGGGCGGTTCCGCCGGGAATACCTGGTGCACCGGGCCCTGTGGGAGGCCGGGGTGCCCACCGTGGAACCCCTCGGCTGGGCTCACCGGCGCCGGGGGTGGGGCTGGGAGGGGGTGTGCCTGACCCGCTACGCCGAAGGGCTGCCGTGGCCCCGGGCCTGGGACCGGGCCCCGGAGGCGCCGGGCCAGGTGCGCGCCCTGCTGGAGGCCCTGTGCGCCTGGGGACTCTGGTCTCCGGACCTGAACGCCACCAACATCCTGGTGGCGCCTTCCGGGGCGGTCCTGGCCCTGGACTGGGACCGGGCCGGTTGGGCGCCCGGGCCCCGGCTCATGGCCTGGTACCGGGAACGCCTGGGACGCAGCCTCGCCAAGTTGGGAGCGCCTTCCAATCTAATAAATTATATATAATATGACACCATAGACCCAAGAATTTGTGACGGTTATCCGGGCCGGGCTCCGGGTGCGCCCGGCTATTTTGCGATTATGATGTCTTCTTTCTATCCAGACGGGGGACATGCGCATGGGCTGGTTCGAGCGACTGAGGAAGCAAGGCCGGTGACGCCTTCCTGGAAGGCAACAACTGGATCACCATCCTGGGGGTGGTGCTCACCACCGGCTCCGGCTTCACCCTGGTCTGGGCCTGGTTCAAGGAACTGGTCAGCGGAGAGCCGGTCCATCCCTACGCGGGCATCATCCTCTTCATGATCCTGCCCGCCTTCTTCGTGGCGGGCCTGCTGCTGATCCCGGCCGGCATCCTGCTGCGGCGGCGCCTGCTCGTGCGCGCCGGGCGCCTGCCCCAGGAGCCCCCCCAGATCGACCTGGCCTCCCCCCGCATCCGCAAGGTCCTTTGGTTCATAGGCTTGGCCACCCTGGTCAACATCCTGCTCATGGGCACCGCCACCCTCAAGGGGGTGACCTACATGGATTCCAGCCAGTTCTGCGGAACCACCTGCCACACGCCCATGATCACCGAGTACCGGGCCTTCACCAACTCGCCCCACTCCAGGGTCGGCTGCGTCCAGTGCCACATCGGCCCCGGTGCCGAGTCCTTCTTCCGGGCCAAGCTGGCGGGGGTGCGCCAGGTGTTCGGCGTCGCGTTCAACAACTACTCCCGCCCCATCCCCAGCCCGGTGGAATCCCTGCGCCCGGCCCGGGAGACCTGCGAAGAGTGCCACTGGCCGCAGAAGTTCTCCGGCGAGAAGCTCCTGGTGGTCACCCACTACGGCGACGACGCCCAGAGCACCCCGTCCACCACCGTGCTCCTGCTGAAGATCGGCGGCCTCACCGGGCGCAGCGCCACCGGCATCCACGGCCGCCACCTGGACACCGGTTCGCGCATCACCTACCTGGCCGGGGACGCCAAGCGCACCACCATCGCCCAGGTCACCTACCGGGACGACAAGGGGCAGTTCGTGGAGTACGCCTCGTCGGACGTGAAACCGGCGCCCGCCTCCGAACACGTGAATGCCCGCCAGATGGACTGCGTGGACTGCCACAACCGGCCCACCCACGCCTTCCAGATGCCCGAGGACGCCATCGATCAGGCCATCAACGACGGCCGCATCAGCCGCGACCTGCCCTTCATCAAGAAGGAGGCGGTGGCCATCCTCAAGGCCGGCTATGCCAGCCAGGACGAGGCCGCCGTGAAGATCCCCCAGGCGCTGGCCGACTACTACAAGGCTTCCTACCCGGACATCTACAGCCAGAAGCGGGCCCAGGTGGACGCCGCCGGCGAGGTGGTCAGGAACGCCTTCCTGCGCAACGTCTCGCCCGAGATGAAGCTCACCTGGGGCACCCACCCCAACTTCCTCGGCCACGCGGACGGCGGCGGCTGCTTCCGCTGCCACGACGGCAGCCACGTCTCCAAGGACGGAAAGGCCATCGCCAGCGACTGCAACACCTGCCACGTGATCCTGGCCCAGGACGAGAAGTCCCCCAAGATCCTGAAGGAACTGGGCATCAGCTAGTTAAGATGGGGCATGCAGCGCTGCATCGCTCCCTGCTCGCACCGGTTCCGGGAGAAGGCCTCGGTCTTCGTGACGGAACTGCATCCCGCCGCCGGCGCCGCGGAACGGGAGGCCATCCTGGCCCGGCTGCGCAGGCGCGACCATGACGCCAACCACCACTGCTCCGCCTGGCGGGAAAGCCCGGCCGGCGGCGGCCGCCGCGGGTCGGACGACGACGGCGAGCCCTCCGGCACCGCCGGGGCGCCCATGCTGCGGGTGCTGGAGGGTGAGGACCTGGTGGACACCCTGGCGGTGTGCATCCGCTGGTTCGGAGGTACCAAGCTCGGCACCGGGGGCCTGGTGCGGGCCTATACCGAAGGGGTGCCAGGGGGCCGTGCGGGAGGCCCGGGCCCAGGGGCTGCTGGAGGAAGTGCGGGAATGGCGCCTGGGCACCCTCCAGGTGGCGCCGGAGCGGGCCCACCTGGCCTTCGCGGTGCTGGACAGCGTGCCCGGGACCCAGGTGCTGGAGCAGGCCTTCGACGCCCGGAGCGCCCGGGTGCGCTTCCGGGTGCCCCCCCAGGGGGCCGCGGCGGTGGACGCCGCCTGGACCGAGCGCAGCCGGGGCGGCCAGGTGCAATGGGACCAGGCGCCGAACTGATGCAGGCCCCCAGATCCCCGCCGGCAGACCGACGGCGACGGTCCGGGCGCCGAGCCGGTATCTGAACCTCCACCAAAATGTTTCATTAATTACGGTTTTGGAATATTATGGGAATAAGTGAAAATTTCATGAATTATAATTTTGTTTGCAAATCAAATCATGTCAGTGTCGTCTTTGGCATGGAGTTGAGCCAACTCATGTTCGACCCGAAAATCCAGCTTCCGTCCCGACCCGGGCGCCCTTGGCTGCGCGCGGTGGCCCTGGCCCTCACGGCCCTGGCCGCGACCGCCCAGGAGCAACCGCCCAGCAGGCTGCACCTCCCGGGCACCCCGACCCTGGTGTTCCTGGCCTCCCAGCTCCCGGACGCCGGCTCCCACCTGGAGGCGATCCGCCGGTTCAAGGCCACGGCACTGCGGGACCTGAAGGAGTCGGGTGCGTTCCGGCTGCTGGATCCGGGCAGCGCCCCCCGGGAGGGAGATCAAGGCGCCCTGTCCTTCTGGCGCGGCGCGGGAGCCAACTTCCTGGTGCGCTACGCTTCCCGTTCCCTGGCCCAGGGCAGGCTGGTCATCGAAAGTGAATGCATCAACCTGGAGACGGGCGCGGTGGTCCTGAAGAAGAGCTTCATGGGCGAAGCCGCCGCCACCACCCGGATGGCCCACCGCATGGTGGACTTCGTGGTAGGCAAGGTGACCGGCACCCAGGGGGCGGCGGATTCCACCATCGTCGTGGCCCGGTCCACCGGGCCCGGCATCAAGGAGATCTTCGGCCTGGACCGGGACGGCCGCAACCCGCGCCAGCTCACCCAATTCGGCAGCCTCACCACCCATCCCGCCCTGGCCCCGGACGGCAGGCTGGCCTGCGTGACCTACCGGGGCGGCCCGCCCCAGATCTGGGGCCAGACCCGCCCGGACGGCCCGTTCCAGCGCTGGTATCCGCCCCAGGGCAGCTCCGGCCTGGAGCTCTCGGGCCTGGTGTGGTCCCCGGACGGCAGCCGGCTGTGCTTCGTCCAGGAGAACCGCAAGGGGCTCGCGGACATCCATGTCCTGGACCCGGTCACCGGCCAGGAGGCGCAGCTCACTCCGGGCGGCCACTCCAGCCGGTGGCCCAGTTGGAACCCGTCGGGCACGCAGATCGCCTTCCTCTCGGACCAGGGCGGTACGCCCCAGGTGTACCTGATGGGCCCCGACGGCAGCCAGGTCCGGCGCCTCACCGGCGACCCGGCGCCCAAGGCCTGCGTGGCCTGGGACGCCCAGGGCGACCGCATCGCCTTCGTGGCCCAGGAGAACGGGCAGCACGTGCTGTACACCCTCTCCCCGGCGGGCGCCGACCGGCAGAAAGTGGCCTCCAGCCCGGAGCCGGTGGAGTCCCTGTGCTGGTCCCCGGACGGGCGCTGGCTGCTGCTGGGCCTGAAGGCCGGCACCGGGCCGCGCCTGCGCCTGGCCGGCCTGGACGGCAAGTGCCAGGACCTGGTGGGGGATGGCCCCGGCGATGCCCAGTTCCCCCAGTGGACCCTGAACCCAGTGGCCGGCAGCAACCTGGCCGAGGCCAAAGTCCCCCCGTCCCTACCAGGTCCCGCCCCGCTGGGCTCGACCCTCGTTCCATAGGAGCCAAGCAACATGACCCTTAACCGCACCCTCACTCCCTATCTGGCCGCAGCGGTCCTGGTGGCCGCGGGCTTGGCCTGCCGAAAGCCGGCCCCGGCCCCCCAGCCGGAAGCTCCCCAGGCCCAGGCCCCCGCCCCCGTCGCCCCGGTCCAGACCCAGAAGGCCCAAGACAACACCCAGGCCAAGGCTGACGCGGCCGCCGAGGCAGCCCGCAAGGCCGCCGCCGAAGCGGAAGCCGCCTACCGCAGGGCCGCCGAAGCCGCCCTCAAGGACGTGCACTTCGACTTGGACAAGTCCGCCATCCGGGAGGAGGACAAGCCGGTCCTCACCGCCATCGCCGATTTCATGAAGAAATACCCCCAGGCCAACGTGTTCATCGACGGCAACTGCGACGAGCGGGGCACGGTGGAATACAACCTGGCCCTGGGCGAGCGCCGGGCCGCCGCGGCCCAGGACTACCTGGCGAGCCTGGGCGTTCCCGCCGGCCGCCTGAGCACCACCTCGTACGGCAAGGAGAAGCCGGTCTGCACCGACGCGGTGGAGTCCTGCTGGTTCAAGAACCGCCGGGCCCACTTCAGCCTGAAGTAGCACAGCCCCAGTCGTCCTGGCTGGGTCATCGCAGGGGTTCCGGAGGTTCGCCCTGGTTCCTCGCCGCCGGCTGAGCCGGCGGCGACTAGTGGGTTCCGATGAACCGGTCCACCTCGGCGTGCCAGGAATCGGGATCGCACACGCCGGGCGTCGTATCCTCTCCGAAGAGCAGGTCCACCAGGTACCTGGGCTTCCTGCCCCCCAGGTGCATGGCCTTGACGCACGAGACGCAGTAGACCACTACCTCCTGTTCCGGCATCTCGGCTGCCCGGTCGCGCATGCGACCGATGACCTGGGCCTTGGGGAGGGTGCCGTAGAAGGTATCGCCACAGCACACCCCCTTGGTGCGGGTGCGGGCCGGCTCAACGATCTGGATGTTCATTTTCCCGAGCAGGGTTCGCACCGCCTCGTGCACCCGTTCCTGGTCCCGTGTGGGGCAGGCATCCTGGACCGCCATGGGTCTTCCCCGGTAGTCCGGGAAGGGGAAGTCCCGGCTGTGCGCGAGCACTTCCCACAGGGAGCGCGTTGTGACGCCTTTGTACAGGTTCCGGTAGCGCCGGTCGCAGCCGGGGCAGACGTTGATGACCTCGGTGCCCCAGGGCAGGCCCGGCGCGTGGCGGCAGCAGGTGAGGTGCCGAGGCAGTCCGCCCACCTCCTTGGCCAGCACCGCCTGGACACGATCCGCGAGATGCGGCTTGTACAGCATCAGGGCACATCCCGGTGCGAACACACACTGCATCTCAGCCTCCTGATTCCATGCGGCCATTGTTCCCGGGCGCCTCCGGCTCCCGCCGCCACCCCTTCCGGTCGAGCGATGCAGGGCGGTTCACGGCTGCTCCAGGGAGGCCCAC
>CAWFOJ010000039.1:0-7859 GCA_963816585.1 uncultured Holophagaceae bacterium
GGCGGCGTGCAGCTTCACGTAGGCCAGGATCCAGAGCAGCAGCAGCATGCCCCAGGCCACCTGCACGGCGATGATCCAGAACACCGAACCGAGCGTGATCCGGATCCAGAGTTTAAGGAAATCCTTGAGCATGGGCTTCAAGTCGATGCTTCGATTTTACAATACTTTTTCGAACGCCTCCGGCCCGGAACCTACGCTGGACTGGGAGTGGTTATGAGCAAGCGGATTCTCCTGACGTCCGTATTCGGCCCCTTCGGGGTGGACGATGCGTGGGGGCGGAGGGAAAACATTATGGAACTGTTCCACAACCAGGTCACCAAGGCCCAGGGGATGGCCTCCCTGCGCGTCCAGCACCGTTCGTTCGGGCTCTATTTCCTGGCGGCCAATGTGGACAGCCCGGCCCAGGTGCTGGACTTCCCGAGCCGGCGGGACTTCATACGGATCCTCAAGGAGGAGCGGTTCGATCTGGTGGGCATCAGCTTCATCACCCCCAACTTCGTCAAGGCCCGGGAAATGGCCCGGCTGGTACGGACCCTCCAGCCCGGTGCGGAAATCGTCCTGGGAGGCCACGGGGCCGCCATCGAAGGGGTGGAACAGCTCATTCCCTGCGACCACGTGGTCAAGGGCGAAGGCATCCGCTGGCTCCGGCAGCACCTGGGCGAGGATCCGGACCGTCCCATCGCCCACCCCTCGATCCCGTCCTCCGACCGCAAGCGGGTCTTCGGCATCCCCTACGAGGGCAAGGGCGGGCTGCTGGTGCCCGGGGTCGGCTGCGTCAACGGCTGCCGTTTCTGCGCCACGTCCCATTTCTTCGGCAAGGCCTACACCCCCTTTTTCCAGACCGGGGCGGAACTGTTCTGGAATGCCTGCCGCATCGCCAAGGACCTGGGCGCCGATGATTTCTTCGTCATGGACGAGAATTTCTTCAAGCAGGAGGCGCGCGCCCGGGAACTGCTCGCCATGATGGAATACCACCAGCGGCCCTTCCGCTTCGGCCTGTTCTCTTCCGCCGAGGCCATCGAAAGCTTCGGTGTGGAGAACATGGTGCGCCTGGGGGTGGATTTCGTCTGGCTCGGAGCCGAGTCCAAGCACGAGACCTACGCCAAGAACCAGGGGCGGGACCTGCGGGGCCTGATCCGGAGCCTGCGGGACTACGGCATCCCGGTGCTCGCCTCGGGAATCCTGTTCCTGGACCACCACACCCCGGAGAACATCCAGGAGGACATCGACTTCATGATCGACCTGGAAGCGGACATGACCCAGTTCATGATGTTCACGGCCATGCCCGTCACCGCCCTGTACCAGGACCTCAAGGCCCGCGGGCTGCTGGACCTGGACCTGCCCTACGAGGAGTGGCACGGACAGCACAACCTCAACTGGCGGCACCCCCGGTTCAGTTCCCCGGAAGCCCGGCGTCTGCTGGCCGACGCCTTCCGCCAGGAGTACGACCGCAATTCCGCCTCCATCCTGCGCCTGGCCCAGACTGCGCTGCGCGGGCTCGCCACCCTGGAAGGGCCCGCCCGGACTGATCCATGGCTGGCCATCCGGCGCGCTCAGCTGCGGGAGCATGCCCGGCGCCTCCGCCTGCTGCTCCCCACCCTCCGGTGCTTCGCCCACAATGCCCTGGAACGGGAGCGCGCGGCGGAACTGGGCCGGGCCTTCCAGAAGGCCCTGGGGCCCATGCCCCTGGGTTCCAGGGCCCTGTCCCTGGCCGGCCTGGCCGTGGCGGGAATCCAGGCCCTGCGGGCGGCGCTGTGGGGCCGCATGGACCAGCCCGGCGCGCGGCTCACCCGCTACCGCTGGCCCGGACCGGCGGCGGGCCTTGGGGCCTGGGCAAGGCAGGCCCTGCTGCGCGTTTTCACCCGGAATTCCTTTCCCGCCCGACCGAAGTCGAATAATTCCGTCACCCTGCCATTCAGGGATGTGCCATAGTGGAGGAACTGGGTTCGCACGGTGCAGGCCCAGTACGCTGTGCTCGTTCCTGTCTCGACTCGCATTCAGCGCTCTTTCCTCGGGACAAAAATCAGGATTCATCCATGGCCAATCAAGGCACAGTCAAGTGGTTCAACGCCGAAAAGGGTTTCGGTTTCATCACCCCTGATGGGGGCGGAGCGGACCTGTTCGTCCACCACACCGCCATCCAGGGTTCGGGGTTCAAGAGCCTGGACGAGAACCAGCGGGTCAGCTTCGATTCCGCCCAGGGCCAGAAGGGACCCCAGGCGGTCAACGTCATCAAGCTTTAAACCACCATCCTTCTCACGGTTCCGACCCGCCGCCGTAAAACGTGGCGGGTCTTTTTTAGGAGGTCCCGTGGTCAAAGTGAACTACCAGCGGGAGAAACGACGCAAGGACCTGGATCGCCAGCGCAAGCAGGAAGAGAAGCGGACCAGGAAACTCGCCAAGGACCTGGCATCGGCGGTCCCCGGAATGGCCCCGGGATCCACGGAGGACCCGACCGCTCCGGAAAGCCAGGAACGGCCGGACTCCGGTGACTGAAGATTTGCGGCCGTCCGCCTTTCCAATCCAGCAAAGATTGTTGAGATGGCACCGGCGTTGGTGACACACTACGACCACCTTTTGCAGGTTCAGGACACCTAACAGTCATGGAGGGACATCATGGGCGACAAGGGCGGCAAGAAGGACAAGGAAAAGGTCCAGAAGCAGAAGTCCGAGAAGGAGAAAGAGAAGGCCAAAAGCAAAGAGGAAAAGCAGCCGAAGAAAAAGGCCTGACGGAAGACCCGATCCTGGCCGGGACTTCGCCGCCCAGCAGGTACCACGGACAGGTTCAGGCCAGGAACGGCAGCACCTCCGCCAGCATGGCTTCCGGCGCTTCCTCCGGGATGTAGTGTCCGCAGTCCAGGGCCCGCCCCTCCACGTCTTCAGCCACCCGGCGCCACTCCGCCAGGGGGTCCACCACCTGGCCCACCACCCCCCGGGCGCCCCAAAGGGCCAGGAGGGGCAGGCCACTTTGCGGCCATGGGCCAGGTCCTCCCGGTCGTGGTCCAGGTCGATGCCGGCGCTGGCCCGGTAGTCCTCGCAGATGGCGTGAATGGTCCCCGGGTCGCGCAGGCAGCGGAGGCTCGCCCAGGCCCCGGGGTGAAGGGGGCCAGGCCGGCGCTGCGGGTGCCCATGGTGTGGCGCAAGTACAGCTCCGGATCGGCGGCCATCAGGGTTTCCGGGAAGGGGTGCGGCTGGATCAGGAAGAACCAATGCCAGTAGGCTTTGGCGAAGGCCAGGTTGGTGTGTTCGTACATGGCCAGGGTGGGGGCGATGTCCAGGGTGGAGAGGCGCTCCACCCGGTCCGGGTGGTCCACCGCCAGGCGGTGCGCCACCCGGGCGCCCCGGTCGTGGGCCAGGACCCGGAACCGGGCGTGCCCCAGGGCCGCCATGAGCTCCACCAGGTCCTGGGCCATCGCCCGCTTGGCATAGTTGCCGTGGCCGGGCAGGCCGCGGGGCTTGCCGCTGTCCCCGTAGCCGCGCAGGTCCGGGGCCACCACGGCGTACCGCTCCGCCAGCGCGGGCGCCACCTTGTGCCAGATGGAGTGGGTCTGGGGATGGCCGTGCAGGAGCAGCAGGGGTGGGCCGGAACCGCCCCGCACCAGGTGGATGGCCACTCCGTTGGCCTGGAGGGTGAGCGGTTCGAAATCCTGGAACATGGGGCACTCCGGCGCTGGTTCCAGTCTGCCAGGGACCGGCGGGACGGAGCGCACGCCGCGGACCTGCGCCTCACGGCTGGCTGACCAGCGCCGCCGCCAGGGCTTCCAGGAACGCCCGCGCCGCCGCCGGATCCGGCAGCCGTTTCGACGCGCAGGTGGCCCCCCCGCCCACCTTGATGGTCAGGGCGGTGGCGCGGGCGTTCCTGGAAGCCCTGGCGGCGGCGCTGGTCAGCCAGCCGTGAGGCGCAGGTCCGCGGCGTGCGCTCCGTCCCGCCGGTCCCTGGCAGACTGGAACCAGCGCCGGAGTGCCCATGTCCAGGATTTCGACCCGCTCACCCTCCAGGCCAACGGAGTGGCCATCCACCTGGTGCGGGGCGGTTCCCGGCCCACCCCTGCTGCTCCTGCACGGCCATCCCCAGACCCACTCCATCTGGCACAAGGTGGCGCCCGCGCTGGCGGAGCGGTACGCCGTGGTGGCCCCGGACCTGCGCGGCTACGGGGACAGCGGCAAGCCCCGCGGCCTGCCCGGCCACGGCAACTATGCCAAGCGGGCGATGGCCCAGGACCTGGTGGAGCTCATGGCGGCCCTGGGGCACGCCCGGTTCCGGGTCCTGGCCCACGACCGGGGCGCCCGGGTGGCGCACCGCCTGGCGGTGGACCACCCGGACCGGGTGGAGCGCCTCTCCACCCTGGACATCGCCCCCACCCTGGCCATGTACGAACACACCAACCTGGCCTTCGCCAAAGCCTACTGGCATTGGTTCTTCCTGATCCAGCCGCACCCCTTCCCGGAAACCCTGATGGCCGCCGATCCGGAGCTGTACCTGCGCCACACCATGGGCACCCGCAGCGCCGGCCTGGCCCCCTTCACCCCCGGGGCCTGGGCCGAGTACCTCCGCTGCCTGCGCGACCCGGGGACCATTCACGCCATCTGCGAGGACTACCGGGCCAGCGCCGGCATCGACCTGGACCACGACCGGGAGGACCTGGCCCATGGCCGCAAAGTGGCCTGCCCCTCCTGGCCCTTTGGGGCGCCCGGGGGGTGGTGGGCCAGGTGGTGGACCCCCTGGCGGAGTGGCGCCGGGTGGCTGAAGACGTGGAGGGGCGGGCCCTGGACTGCGGACACTACATCCCGGAGGAAGCGCCGGAAGCCATGCTGGCGGAGGTGCTGCCGTTCCTGGCCTGAACCTGTCCGTGGTACTTGCTGGGCGGCGAAGTCCCGGCCAGGATCGGGTCTTCCGTCAGGCCTTTTTCTTCGGCTGCTTTTCCTCTTTGCTTTTGGCCTTCTCTTTCTCCTTCTCGGACTTCTGCTTCTGGACCTTTTCCTTGTCCTTCTTGCCGCCCTTGTCGCCCATGATGTCCCTCCATGACTGTTAGGTGTCCTGAACCTGCAAAAGGTGGTCGTAGTGTGTCACCAACGCCGGTGCCATCTCAACAATCTTTGCTGGATTGGAAAGGCGGACGGCCGCAAATCTTCAGTCACCGGAGTCCGGCCGTTCCTGGCTTTCCGGAGCGGTCGGGTCCTCCGTGGATCCAGGGGCCATTCCGGGGACCGCCGATGCCAGGTCCTTGGCGAGTTTCCTGGTCCGCTTCTCTTCCTGCTTGCGCTGGCGATCCAGGTCCTTGCGTCGTTTCTCCCGCTGGTAGTTCACTTTGACCACGGGACCTCCTGAAAAAGACCCGCCACGTTTTACGGCGGCGGGTCGGAACCGTGAGAAGGATGGTGGTTTAAAGCTTGATGACGTTGACCGCCTGGGGTCCCTTCTGGCCCTGGGCGGAATCGAAGCTGACCCGCTGGTTCTCGTCCAGGCTCTTGAACCCCGAACCCTGGATGGCGGTGTGGTGGACGAACAGGTCCGCTCCGCCCCCATCAGGGGTGATGAAACCGAAACCCTTTTCGGCGTTGAACCACTTGACTGTGCCTTGATTGGCCATGGATGAATCCTGATTTTTGTCCCGAGGAAAGAGCGCTGAATGCGAGTCGAGACAGGAACGAGCACAGCGTACTGGGCCTGCACCGTGCGAACCCAGTTCCTCCACTATGGCACATCCCTGAATGGCAGGGTGACGGAATTATTCGACTTCGGTCGGGCGGGAAAGGAATTCCGGGTGAAAACGCGCAGCAGGGCCTGCCTTGCCCAGGCCCCAAGGCCCGCCGCCGGTCCGGGCCAGCGGTAGCGGGTGAGCCGCGCGCCGGGCTGGTCCATGCGGCCCCACAGCGCCGCCCGCAGGGCCTGGATTCCCGCCACGGCCAGGCCGGCCAGGGACAGGGCCCTGGAACCCAGGGGCATGGGCCCCAGGGCCTTCTGGAAGGCCCGGCCCAGTTCCGCCGCGCGCTCCCGTTCCAGGGCATTGTGGGCGAAGCACCGGAGGGTGGGGAGCAGCAGGCGGAGGCGCCGGGCATGCTCCCGCAGCTGAGTGCGCCGGATGGCCAGCCATGGATCAGTCCGGGCGGGCCCTTCCAGGGTGGCGAGCCCGCGCAGCGCAGTCTGGGCCAGGCGCAGGATGGAGGCGGAATTGCGGTCGGTACTCCTGGCGGAAGGCGTCGGCCAGCAGACGCCGGGCTTCCGGGAACTGAACCGGGGGTGCCGCCAGTTGAGGTTGTGCTGTCCGTGCCACTCCTCGTAGGGCAGGTCCAGGTCCAGCAGCCCGCGGGCCTTGAGGTCCTGGTACAGGGCGGTGACGGGCATGGCCGTGAACATCATGAACTGGGTCATGTCCGCTTCCAGGTCGATCATGAAGTCGATGTCCTCCTGGATGTTCTCCGGGGTGTGGTGGTCCAGGAACAGGATTCCCGAGGCGAGCACCGGGATGCCGTAGTCCCGCAGGCTCCGGATCAGGCCCCGCAGGTCCCGCCCCTGGTTCTTGGCGTAGGTCTCGTGCTTGGACTCGGCTCCGAGCCAGACGAAATCCACCCCCAGGCGCACCATGTTCTCCACACCGAAGCTTTCGATGGCCTCGGCGGAAGAGAACAGGCCGAAGCGGAAGGGCCGCTGGTGGTATTCCATCATGGCGAGCAGTTCCCGGGCGCGCGCCTCCTGCTTGAAGAAATTCTCGTCCATGACGAAGAAATCATCGGCGCCCAGGTCCTTGGCGATGCGGCAGGCATTCCAGAACAGTTCCGCCCCGGTCTGGAAAAAGGGGGTGTAGGCCTTGCCGAAGAAATGGGACGTGGCGCAGAAACGGCAGCCGTTGACGCAGCCGACCCCGGGCACCAGCAGCCCGCCCTTGCCCTCGTAGGGGATGCCGAAGACCCGCTTGCGGTCGGAGGACGGGATCGAGGGGTGGGCGATGGGACGGTCCGGATCCTCGCCCAGGTGCTGCCGGAGCCAGCGGATGCCTTCGCCCTTGACCACGTGGTCGCAGGGAATGAGCTGTTCCACCCCTTCGATGGCGGCCCCGTGGCCTCCCAGGACGATTTCCGCACCGGGCTGGAGGGTCCTGTACCAGCCGGGCCATTTCCCGGGCCTTGACGAAGTTGGGGGTGATGAAGCTGATGCCCACCAGATCGAACCGCTCCTCCTTGAGGATCCGTATGAAGTCCCGCCGGCTCGGGAAGTCCAGCACCTGGGCCGGGCTGTCCACATTGGCCGCCAGGAAATAGAGCCCGAACGAACGGTGCTGGACGCGCAGGGAGGCCATCCCCTGGGCCTTGGTGACCTGGTTGTGGAACAGTTCCATAATGTTTTCCTTCCGCCCCCACGCATCGTCCACCCCGAAGGGGCCGAATACGGACGTCAGGAGAATCCGCTTGCTCATAACCACTCCCAGTCCAGCGTAGGTTCCGGGCCGGAGGCGTTCGAAAAAGTATTGTAAAATCGAAGCATCGACTTGAAGCCCATGCTCAAGGATTTCCTTAAACTCTGGATCCGGATCACGCTCGGTTCGGTGTTCTGGATCATCGCCGTGCAGGTGGCCTGGGGCATGCTGCTGCTGCTCTGGATCCTGGCCTACGTGAAGCTGCACGCCGCCACGGCGGTGCCCAGCCGCGCCGCGTTCTGGGGCGGCCTGGGCTTCCTGGCGCTGATGATCTTCGGGGTGAACGTCCTGGTCATCCACTATGCCCGCCAGGCCGCCCACAACCGGGTGGTCAAGGACTTCGTGTCCCGGGTGAGCCACGACCTGCGTTCGCCCCTGTCTTCGGTGAAGCTGCACCTGGAGACCCTGCTGAAGCGGGAGCTCGGCCCGGAGCAGACCCGGTCC
>CAWFOJ010000040.1:0-3694 GCA_963816585.1 uncultured Holophagaceae bacterium
GAACAGGGCTTCTTCCAGGAAGGCGTTCACCCCGTCGTCACTCCGGCCCAGGCGCCGGGCGTGGTGGGCGTAGGCGGCCATGCCCTTGATCCCGTACAGCAGGGTCTCCTGGAGCGCCTGGACGTCCGCGTCCTTTCCGCACAACCCGAATTCCGTGCAGCCTTGGCCGTCCTGGGCTTGCTCACACTGATTGCAGAACATGGTCGGTTCCTCCAGAAGGGGCCCCTGAAGGGGGGCCGTCATGGAGGCAGTCTCCCGGATCCCCGCGTAAATCGCCTTGACGGATATCAAGGTCTTCTATTCTGGAGGGGCCCGGGAACCAGGGATTCCCTTCTATCTCAAGGAATGCTTGGCCTTGAAGGCAGGCCAAGCGGCCTTGAGCTTGATGAATGCGGCCAGGTCCGGGCAGAGCAGGAAGGGGTTGGTGGCCCGCTCCCAGGCCATCGTGGAACTGGGGCGCGCGCCATAGTCGTGCCCGGGCCAGACGGCGGCGTGGGGCGGCCACTCCCGCAGCAGGCGGCCCAGGCTGTCCCATTCGGTCCGGGCGTCGGCGTCGCTGCCGGTGCCGCCCACCTTGCCCACGAACAGCAGGTCCCCGGTGAAGCCGGCCTCCAGGGGCTCGGACAGGAAGGCCAGGTGGTCCGGGCAGTGGCCGGGGACATGCCAGACCTTCAGGGTCATGGCGCCGAAGGCCACCCGGTCGCCGTCCCGCAGCACCTGGTCCAGGGGCCCCGGGTGCCCCGGGCCTCCGGCCACCGGGGCGCCGGTGAGGGCCTTGGCCTCGGCGTTGCCGTTGGTGTGGTCCGCATGGCCGTGGGTGTTGAGAATGGCGGTGATGCGCAGGCCCTGGGCCTGGGCCCGGTCCACCAGCAGCCGGGGATCGAAGGAGGGGTCGATCAGGACCCCCTCCCCGGCCTCCCGGTCCCCCAGCAGGTAGCCCAGGTTGCGGTCGCCGCCGACCCGCGCCTGTTCGAAGATGTAACGCATGGGCAGCCTCCGCCCACCAGCATACCCGCCTGGGTATGCTGGAGGTCTGGAGGGAGGATGTGCTGGACGGCCGGATGTTGCTGGAAGGGGAGGCGGACCTGGCCCGCCTGGCCCCGGATCCCGGGGGGGAGTGGAGCGAACTGGCCGCCGGGGGCTTCCGGGTCCCGGTGCTGGCCCGGAATTCTGGACCGCCCGCCAGCGCCAGGCGTCCAACCTGCACGAAGTGAGCTACCGGGCCTGCTACAAGCCCCAGCTGCCCCGGCTGTTCATCCAGGCGTTCACGGCCCCCGGCGACCTGGTGTACGATCCGTTCGCCGGGCGGGGCACCACCGCCGTGGAGGCGGCCCTGCTGGGGCGGAGGGTGGCCAGCAACGACATCAACCCCCTGTCCCGGCTCCTGGCGGAACCGCGCCTGGCCCCGCCGGACCCGGAGGCTGTGGCGGCGCGGCTGGAAGCGATCCCCCGGGCCGGGGCCGGGACCGGCGCCCCGGACCTGAGCATGTTCTACCACCCGGACACGGAGGCGGAGGTCCGGGCCCTGCGCGCCTGGTTCCTGGACCGGGCCGGACGGGGCGTCGACGGACGGCGTGGACCGCTGGATCCGCATGGTGGCCACCAACCGCCTCACCGGGCACAGCCCCGGCTTCTTCAGCGTCTACACCCTGCCCCCCAACCAGGCCGCCAGCGCCCAGAAGCAGCGCCTGATCAACCGGCGGCGGGGGCAGACGCCGCCGTACCGGGACACCCGCGACCTGGTCCTCAAGAAGACCCGCCAGCTCCAGAAAGGGCTCACCGAGGGCGAACGGGCCAACCTGCGGGCCGCCGCCGCCTGCGCCCGGTTCCTAACCGGGGACGCCCGGCGCACCCCCGGCCTGGAGGACGCGGCGGTGGCCCTCACGGTCACGTCGCCGCCGTTCCTGGACGTGGTCCAGTACGCGGCGGACAACTGGCTGCGGTGCTGGTTCAACGGCCTGGACGCGGACGCGGTGGCGGCCGGCCTCACCATGGCCCGCACCCTGCCCGCCTGGAGCGCGGTGATGGGGGCCGTGTTCCGGGAGCTGCACCGGGTCACCCGTCCCGGGGGGCACGTGGCCTTCGAAGTGGGGGAGGTGCTGAGGGGCACCCTCCGCCTGGAGGAGGCGGTGCTGCCCCTGGGGCTGGCCACCGGGTTCCAGGCCCTGGGCGTGCTGGTGAACCGCCAGGCCTTCACCAAGACCGCCCACATCTGGGGCGTGGACAACAACCGGGCCGGCACCAACTCCAACCGCATCGTGCTGTTCCGGAAAAACGGATGACCCAGGGCCGGCTGTCCCCGCTCCTGGTCGCGACCATGGCCGCGGCCACCGGCATCGCCGTGGCGAGCAACTACTACGCCCAACCCCTGCTGCCCACCATCGCCCGGGCCTTCGGCCTGTCCTCGGCCGGCGCCGGGTTCATCGTCACCACCGCCCAGCTGGGGTACGGCCTGGGGCTGCTGTTCCTGGTGCCCCTGGGCGACCTCCTGGAGCGCCGCGCCCTGGTGGTGGGCATGTCCCTGCTCACCGCCGCCGGGCTGTTCACCACCGCTCTGGCGCCGTCCATACGGGTGGTGCTGGCGGGCACCGCGCTCACCGGGCTGTTCTCGGTGGTGGTGCAGGTGCTGGTGCCCCTCGCCGCCACCCTGGCGGCTCCGGAGGAGCGGGGCAAGGTGGTGGGCACGGTCATGAGCGGGCTGCTGCTGGGGATCCTGCTGGCGCGCACCGTGGCCGGGGCCCTGGCCAACCTGGGCTCCTGGCGCCTCGTCTACTGGGTGGGAGGCTCCTGCATGATCCTGGTGGCGGCGGTGCTGCAGCGGGCCCTGCCCCGGCACCACGAGACCGTGGGACTTTCCTATCCCCAGCTCATGCACTCGGTGGCGGCCCTGTTCCGGGAAGAGCCGGTGCTGCGCCTGCGGTCGCTCCTGGGCGCCTGCACCTTCGGGGCCTTCAGCGTCCTGTGGACGTCCATGGGCTTCCTGCTGGCGGCCCGGCCCTACGGGTTCTCCGCCGGGACCATCGGCCTGTTCGGCCTGGCCGGGGTGGCGGGGGCCCTGGCCGCCTCGGGCGCCGGACGCATGGGCGACCGGGGGCAGGGAGCCCGGGCCACCGGTTGGGGGCTGGCGCTGCTGGTGGTGTCGTGGGGTTTCCTGGCCCTGGCCGGGCACTCCCTCGCCGCGTTGGTGGCCGGGATCCTGATCCTGGACCTCGCCTCCCAAGGGGTGCACATCAGCAACCAGGCCGCCCTCTACCGGATCCGTCCGGAAGCCCGCAGCCGGCTCACCGCCGGCTACATGACCGTCTATTTCGCCGGCGGGGCCGCCGGGTCCCTGGTGTCCGCCTCCGCCTACGGCCGGGCCGGGTGGCCGGGGGTGGCGGTGGCGGGGGCGGTCGTGAGCGCCCTGGGGCTGGGCGTGTGGGGCCTGGCCCACCGGCGTCGGCGGGCGGCATTGCCGGGTTCCGCGGCCGCGGAGCCCTGACCCCTGCCCGGATCCGGTTGAATTCGCTGGCTTCGCGCCCTTCCCCGCGCAGCTTGGGACCGAATCTGGAACGAATGGAGACCCTGGGGTGTCATGCCGCGGTTGAACTCAAAACGGCCGGTCGGGACCCGGACACCCCAGTGGAACTAATGGGTGATGTAATGGGTGAGCTGCTCGATGATGAAGCTCTTCTCCGAGATCATCTCCTTGACC
>CAWFOJ010000041.1:0-16464 GCA_963816585.1 uncultured Holophagaceae bacterium
CGGCCCTCAGGTGGCCGTCGTGCCGGTCGCCGGTGCCACCTCCGGAACCCGGGCCTGGACCCGGCTGGCCCGGAACCAGGTGAGGGCCAGGGCGCTGGCCAGGCCGATGGCGAGCCCGCCGTACCAGATGGCGTGGGGACTGATCTGGTCATTGAGGGTGCCGCCGATCATGGGCGCCACCGCCCGGGCGCAGCCCCAGGTGAGCCAGTAGACGCTCATGTAGCGCCCCCGCAGGACCACGGGGGCGCGATTGGCCACGTAGGTGGTGCCCGTAGGCATGGTGATGAGCTCGCCCAGGCTGAAGATCACCATGCTGGTCCAGAAGCCCCAGAACCCGCTCATGAGGGCGACGCTGCCCACCCCCAGGGTGTACACCCCCAGCCCCAGGATCAGCATGGCCAGGGGCGCGTAGCGGCGCGACCAGCGGGTGACGAAATATTGCACGAACACGCACATGAGCGCATTGGTGACGGGCAGCCAGCTGTACAGGTGCTCGGGGAACTGGAAGTTCTGCTTGGTGTAGATGGGCATCAGGGTCCAGAACATGAGCGGCCCGGTCATGCCCAGGGTGATGAGCAGGGTGAACAGGAGGAAGCCCCGGTCCCGGGCCACCTGCCGGTAGCTGCCCTGCGCCGCGGCCGCCGCGCCCTGGCCCGCGGCGCCCCGCCGGGGCAGGGTCTCCCGCACGAAGCCCTGCAGGAACACGCTGTACAGGAACAGCACGAAGGCCGCGCCGTAGAACGCCAGGGAATACGAGCGGGTGACGATGATCCCGCCCACCGCCGGCCCCAGGGCGATGCCCACGTTGTTCAGCACGCGCATGATGGAGTAGCCGGAAGCCCGCTGTTCCGGGGGCACCAGGTCGGCCATCATGGCGTCCGAGCCCACCGAATACACCGGCTGGGAGGAGGCCAGGATCATCAGGGCGACCAGGAAGCCCAGGTAGGTGCGGGCGAAGCTCATGAGGATCCAGGCGCAGGCCTGGGCGGCCTGGGCGGCGATCATCACCGGCTTGCGCCCGAACCGGTCCGCCATGGTGCCGGCCAGGAATGAGACCGCCAGCCCGGTGCCGGAGCTGAGGGTGATGAGGGTGCCCACGGTGGCCAGGTTCAGCCCCAGGGTCCGGGTGATGTAGATGAACTGGAAGGGCCAGATGAGGCTGGAGCCGGCCGAGCTGACCAGGGCACCGAAAGCGATCGTCCAGAAAGGCCTGGAGAAGGCGTTGTAGGTGTCCTGCAAGCGTCGGAGCAAAAGGAACCGCCAATTTTGTTTTATTCATGGTAACGGAACCATGGGCCGAACGGACGGGAATGGCCCCTGGAGGAGGGACTGAAGCTGGCGGTCAATACCGGGGCCCGATCTGGAGGGTGCTCCATCTACCTATGGACTGGAGCTCAGCGGCTCAAACCAAGCGTGGGGATTGGCGCACGGACGAGGACTGGATCCTATGCCTACAGGGCGGCCAGGATGCTCCGGGACAGCTCGGCCAGGGACGGGTCCCGGGCCCCCATCACCAGGATCAGGTCCCCGTCCCGGGCCTCCCCCGCCAGGGCCTCCACCAGCCATGGGCGCGACGGGGCAAGGTCCGCCCGCACGCCCCGCCCGGCGATCTCCCGGACCACCTCCCCGGAGGAGATGTCCCGGGCCGCAGTGCCCCCGGAATAGAAGACATCCAGCATCCACAGCCGGTCCTGGGGCTCCAGGCCGGCGGCGAAGGCGGCCACGAACTCCGCCCGCAGGAAGCGCAGGGGGCCGAAGCCGTGGGGCTGGAACACCGCCAGCACGCGCCGCGCGCGGGCGTGGGCGGTGCGCAGGGAGGCGGCCACCTTGGCCGGGTTGTGGGCGAAATCGTCCACCACCTCCACCCCCCGGGCGCGGCCCAGGCTCTGGAACCGGCGGGCCACCCCCCGGTAGGCCGCCAGCGGCCCGGCCATGGCCTCCAGGGGCACTCCCACCGCCCGGCAGGCGGCGATGGCCGCCACCGCGTTCTCCACGTTGTGCTCGCCCGGGACGTCCAGGCGGAAGGGCACCCCCAGCACCCGGAAGGCGGACCCGCCGGGCCCGCCCACCACCCCTTCCGCCCGCACCTGGGCCCGGGGCCCCAGCCCGCACACCACGGCGCCGGCGGCGAAGGGCTCCAGGTTGGCCGCGTCGCCCACCACGAAGCCCTCCCGGGCCTGGGCCCGGAAGGCGGCGAACATGCGGGCCACCTCGGCCTCCTCCTGGTGGTCCCGCTGCAGGTTGAGGATCACCCCCACCGCCGGGCGGTAGCGCACCACCGAACCGTCGCTCTCGTCCGCCTCCACCACCAGCAGGTCCGACTTCCCCGCCCAGGCGTTGCCCCACAGGCCCCGGGCCTGCAGGGACAGCAGCTCGCCGCCGGTGATCACCGAAGGGTCCCGCCCGGCGCCCTGCAGGATCTCGAACGCCATGGCCACGGTGGTGGACTTGCCGCTGGTGCCGGTGATGGCCAGGGTCCGGCGTCCGGCCACGAAGTGGGCGAGCAGCTCGGAACGGTGCACCAGGGGCACTCCCAGGGCCCGGGCCCGGGCGAAATCGGGCACCTGCTCCTCCACCGCGGTGGAGTACACCACCGCCGCGCAGTCCCCTTCGGCCCCGCTGCCGTCCTGGGGCAGGATGGCCACCCCGAGGCCTTCCAGCAGCGCCCGGGACGGCCCGTTCAGCCCCCGGTCGAAGCTGCGGTCGCTGCCGCTCACCCGGCCCCCGCCCATGGCCACGCACTGGGCCAGGGCGCTCATGCCGCTGCCCCCGATCCCGGCGAAATGCAGCCGTCCCGGACCCGGAAACCGGTCCAGGGACGGCGCTCCGGCGCTCACTTGGCCCACTCCCGCACCAGGGCCTCGAAGTGCTCGCCGCGCTTCTCGAAGTTCTCGAACTGGTCGAAGCTGGCGCAGGCGGGGCTGAGCAGCACCTGGTCCCCGGGCCGGGCCAGGTCCAGGGCCGCGGCCACCGCGTCGTCGAAGGGCCGGATGGCCAGGTGCGGCAGGTCGCCCAGGTCCCGCTCCAGCTGGGGCATGGCCTCCCCCAGGAACACCAGCTTGCGCAGCTTGCCTTCCAGGGCCGGGCGCAGGGGCAGGTAGCCGGTGCCCTTGTCCGTGCCGCCCAGGAGCAGCACCAGGGGCCCGGGCAGGGCCTTGACGGCCGTCACCGTGGCGTCCGTGTTGGTGCCCTTGGAGTCGTTGTAGACCTTGATGCCGCGGCGGTCGGCGCACAGCACCATGCGGTGGGCCAGGCCCGGGTAGGTGACCAGCCCCTCCCGGATGCCCTCCAGGTCGGCGCCACCGTGGCGGGCCAGCACCGCCGCCGCCAGGGCGTTCTCCACGTTGTGGTCGCCGGGGATCCTGAGCCTGGACCGGTGGACCAGGGGATGCTCGCCCCAGTCGTCCCGCAGCCACAGGGTGCCGTGCCCGTCGCACCAGGCTCCGGGGCCCGGCGGGCACTCCCAGCCGAACCGGGCGCTGCGCCCCCGCGCCAGATGGGCCTCGCCAAGCGCCACCGCCTCGAACTCCGGGTCGGCCAGGGGGGTCAGGCGCAGGTCCTGGGGGGTCTGGCGCTGGAAGATGCGCGCCTTGGCCCGGCGGTAGGCCTCCATGGTGCCGTGCCGGGCCAGGTGGTCGGGGGTGAGGTTCAGGGCGGCGGCGGCTTCCGCGTGGAAGTCCCGGATGGTCTCCAGCTGGTAGCTGGAGCACTCCAGGGCGAACCGGGTGTCCGGCCCGGCCCCGTCCATGGCGGTGACCAGCGGGATGCCCAGGTTGCCGCAGGCCCGGGCGGGCAGGCCGCAGGCCTTGAGCAGGTGGGCGGTCAGGTCGGTGGTGGTGCTCTTGCCGTTGGTGCCGGTGATGGCCAGCAGCATGGAACCGTCGCCGCGCGCCCGCAGGGCCCGGTGGGCCAGTTCCAGCTCGCCGATGACCGGGATGCCCCTGGCGGCCGCCTCCTGGGCGAAGGGGATGCGCACGGGGACCCCCGGGCTCAGCACCACCTCCTCGCAACCGTCCAGGAGGGCGAGGGGGTGCGGGCCCCACACCCCCGGGATGGCGAGCTCCGCCAGGCGGGCCCCGGCCTGGGGATCGGGGTCGGGGCGGCTGTCGGTGAGCACCACCTCCTTGCCGGCCTTGGCCAGGTGCTCCGCGGCGCCCAGCCCCGAACGTCCCGCTCCCACCACCACGATCCGGCCCATGTCGTCTCCCTGGTCACAGTTTGGCACAGGGAGGCCCCCGCGCCGGGACGCGCAACTCATTCTTGAACCTGTCAAGATAGCCGGCAAGGCGGCGTCCAACCATGAGCGAGACCATCCTGCACAGCATCCTCACCGGTGTGCGCCAGGCCGTCACCTACGTGCATCCCATCGTCAACCTCAAGGACGGTGACGTCAAAGCGCAGGAGATGCTCACCCGGTTCCAGGACGCGGACGGGGAGATGCACACGGTGGGCGGCCTCCTGGACGACCCCGACGTGCCCCAGGACCTGCGGGCGCGCCTGGACCTCCTGTGCGTGGGCACGGTGTTCGACGCCCTGGCCAGGGATCCCATCACCGACAGCCTGGTGTTCGTGAACCTGCACCCGGCGACCCTGGCCAACCCGGTGTTCTGGAACCGGATCCAGACCTGGGTCTGGAACCTGCCCATCCCGCCCCACCGGATCGTGCTGGAGATCACCGAGACCGGCGCCGTCCAGGACCTGGACCAGATGGAGCGCTGCGCCAGGCGCCTGCGGGACCTGGGCCTGCGCCTGGCGGTGGACGACCTGGGCTCGGGCTGCGCCACCCTGGCACGCCTGGCGCGCCTCACGCCGGATTTCATCAAGGTGGACCGCGGCCTGGTGCACGACCTGCACCGGCGCCCCTACCAGGCCGCCCTGCTCAACGCCCTGGCCCGGTTCGCCGAGCGCATGCGGGTCGGCTACATCGCCGAAGGCATCGAGACCCTGGAAGAGCTCCGGGCCGTGGTCGACGCCGACGTGCCCTGGGGCCAGGGCTACCTGTTCGGCAAGCCCGTGCCCCTGCACCGGCCCGGAGCGTGATCACTCCTGTCCATCAACCCCAACCGCCGGAAGGAAGGCCCATGTCCACCCAATCGCCCACCAGCGCCAGAATACGCCACGCCGCCTTGCGGGACCGGATCTGCTACGCCCCGGAGGCGGCTGCCCTCATCAAGAGCGGGTACCGGGTCGGCATGAGCGGGTTCACCGGCTCGGGCTATCCCAAGCTGGTGCCCCAGGCCCTGGCCGAGCACATCCTGCGGGAACACAGCCACGGCGGCCGGTTCCGCATCTCGGTCATGACCGGGGCCTCAACCAGCAGTGAACTGGACGGCGCCCTGGCCATGGTGGACGGGATCGAGCTGCGCATGCCCTACAACTCCGACCCCACCGCCCGGGAGAAGATCAACACGGGAAAGATGGAGTGACTTCGACTTCCACCTGGGCTCGGTGGCCCAGTACGTGGCCTGCGGGTTCTTCGGCGAGATCGACGTGGCCATCGTGGAAGTGACCGGCATCACCGAGGACGGCCGCCTGATTCCCTCCACGTCCGTGGGCAACAACCAGGCCTTCATCGACGCCGCCCGGGAGGTGATCCTGGAGGTGAACCACTACCAGCCCCTGGAGCTGGAGGGCATGCACGACGTTTACGAGCCGCCCATGCCTCCGAACCGGGCGCCGATCATGATCACCAAGCCCTCGGACCGGATCGGCTCCCCCTACCTCGCCTGCCCCGTCGACAAGATCCGGGCCATCGTGGAGACCAACCACCCGGACCGGGCCACCGTGTTCAAGGAGGTGGACTCGGCCTCCCAGGCCATTTCCCGGCACATCCTGGACTTCTTCGGCCACGAGGTGGCCAAGGGGCGCCTGCCGCGCAACCTGCTGCCGCTCCAGTCGGGGGTGGGCAACGTGGCCAACGCCGTGCTCTACGGCCTGCTGGACTCCCCCTACGAGCACCTGGGGGTGTACACCGAGGTGATCCAGGACGGGCTCCTGGCGCTCATCGACGCCGGCAAGGTGGATTTCGCCTCGGCCACCGCCTTCTCCGTGTCCCCGGACATGGTCTCCAGGTTCAAGGCGAACATCAGTTTCTACAAGGACAAGGTGATCCTGAGGCCCCAGTCGGTCAGCAACAGCGTGGAAGTGATCAAGCGCCTGGGGGTGCTGGCCATGAACGGGTGCGTGGAATTCGACCTGTACGGCAACGTCAACTCCACCCACGTGAACGGCACCCGCATCATCAACGGCATCGGCGGCAGCGGCGATTTCGCCCGCAACTCCTTCCTGAGCATCTTCACCACCCCGTCCACCGCCGGGCGCCGGGGCGAGATCTCCTGCGTGGTGCCCATGGCCTCCCACGTGGACCACTGCGAGCACGACGTGGACATCGTGGTCACCGAGCAGGGCCTGGCGGACCTGCGCGGCACGTCGCCCAAGCAGCGGGCGGTGCAGATCATCGACAAGTGCGTGCACCCGGACTACCGGGACCAGCTGAAGGAGTACTACCGGTACGCCCTCAACAACTCCCCGGGCAAGCACACGCCGCACATCCTGGAGGAGGCCTTCGGCTGGCACACCCGTTACCAGCGCACCGGCTCCATGCGGGGTTGACGCAGCCTGGGCACCTGTAAAAAAACAATCAAATTTTCTTGCCTTTCGAACGGTTTTTGGCAAGGTACAAGCCGCCCGAAAAGGAGATTTTTATGCTCGTTCGAGATCTTATGGTCCCCAAGCCCCCGGTCCTCACCCCGGACACCACCCTGCCCCAGGCGCTGGGCTACATGAAGGAAAAGCACGTGCGCCGCATGCCGGTGGTGGATGCCAGCGGCAACCTGGTAGGCATCATCTCCCAGACCGACCTGCACAACGCCGCCCCGTCCCAGGCCTCCCTGCTCTCCGTGTGGGAGATCCCCACCCTCCTGGCCAAGATCACCGTGGAGCGGATGATGGTGAAGGACGTGGCCACCATCACCGAGGACGCCCCGGTGGAGGCGGCGGCCCAGATCATGGCGGACCGGAACATCAGCTGCCTGCCGGTCATGGACGGCAAGCGGGTGGTGGGCATGGTGAACCAGAGCGACCTGTTCCGCTCCTTCATGGAGCTCCTGGGCGCCCGGCGCAAGGGCGTGCGCGTCTGGGCCCGCACCCCGGACCAGAAGGGCACCGTCGCCAAGATCGCCGCCGCCATCACCAGCGTCGGCGGCGACATCGTCGGCCTGGGCTTCCAGGAGGTGGTGGACGTGAAGGGCGCCCGCTGGGAGATCACCGTCAAGGTGCGGGAAGTGCAGAAGGACAGGCTGGTCGAAGCCCTGCGCCCGCACCTGATCGAGATCCTGGACGTGCGGGAAGTCTAGACCAAGCAAGGGTCCGGGCCCCGCCATGTCGCCCTGGTCCGCTCTGTTGGATCACTGGTCGCGATCCAACAGAGCGGATGGCTTCGCCGGAAGGTACTTCTCGGCTGTGTTTCACCTCCGGGGTATCGACCCGGCAGAGCGTTTCATAGGCTTCCTTTGACCCGGTCATCCGAAAACTTCGGCCCGGAGGCGGAACACGGTCGTCGCGGTTCCCTGGCTGACCCCCCATCGTTCCCTGAACGCGAAGGCGTTCAGAGAACGATGAGCCAGGGCGAAATGGAGGGACCTGGACCTTCACTTGGTCAGCTTCCTAGCGCAGCTTCAGGGAGCTGAGCGCCAGCACGCAGCAGACGATGCAGGTGATCCACAGGCGGATCACCACCTTGGTCTCTTTCAGCCCGCCCAGTTCCATGTGGTGGTGGAACGGCGCCATGCGGAAGATGCGCTTGCCGCCCCGCAGCTTGAAGCTGCCAACCTGAAGGATCACGCTCATGGCCTCGAGCACGAACAGGCCGCCGGCGATCACCAGCAGCAGTTCCTGCTTGATCATGATGGCCACGGTGCCCAGGGCGCCGCCCAGGGCCAGGGAGCCGGTGTCGCCCATGAAGACCTCCGCCGGGTGGGCGTTGAACCACAGGAAGCCCAGGGAAGCCCCGCCCATGGCGGACATGAACACGGTGAGCTCGGCGCCGCCCGGCACGTGGGGCACCAGGAGGTAGGCGGCGACCTTGACGTGGCCGGCCACGTAGGCCAGGATGGCGAAGGTGGTGGCGACGATGAGGGTGCCCCCCACCGCCAGGCCGTCCAGGCCGTCGGTGAGGTTCACGGCGTTGCTGGTGCCCACCATCACCAGCCAGATCCAGGGCACCAGGAACACGCCCACGTGGGGCGTGAAGTTCTTGAAGAACGGCACCGACAGCTCCTCGGTGCGGAGGCCGCGCAGGTTGAAGTGCAGGACCAGGTACACCACCAGGAGGGTGATGGCGGTGAGCAGGACCATCTTCTGCCAGCTGCGCAGGCCCAGGTTCTCCTTGCGCAGGAGCTTCCTGCCGTCGTCGCAGGCCCCCACCGCGCCGAACCCCACCAGGGAGACCAGGGCCACCCAGATGCTCAGGCTGGTCAGGTCGCACCACAACAGGGTGGAGACCAGGATGGACCCTACGATCAGGGTGCCGCCCATGGTGGGGGTGCCGGCCTTGGCCTGGTGGTTCTCGGGCCCCTCCGCCCGGATCGGCTGGTCCATCTTCAGCCGGGTGAGGGTGCGGATGACCATGGGCCCGAACAGCAGGGACAGGATCATGGCGGCGGCGGCGGCCATGGCGGCCCGGAAGGTCACGTACCGGAACACCGAAAGGCCCGGGATGGTGTCGCGCAGGGGATAAAGGAGCCAAGGAATCATGGGAACCCATTATAAATGAAGAAGATTTTGTGCGTTTTTTTGCTAGCGGCAGACACTGCCGGCCTGCATCTGTCCGGGCATCCGACCGGGCCTACGCCCGGATCTCCCCGGCCAGACGCTCCAGGAGCCAGTCCACGACCCGGGCAGCCCGCCAATACAAGCTGCCTTTCACCAGGATCCGGGCATCCCCGGAGAGGGTCCCCAGGCCGCCGGGGTCATCCCGCATGGCTTCGAAACCCGGGTAGGCCCGGGCTCCGGGGCCGAAGCCCTGGGCCAGGGCCCGGGCCTCGGTGCCATAGGCCAGCAGCCGCTCCAACCCCAGGGCGCGCAGGCCTTCGCCGGTCTGGCGATGCAGGCTCTCGGCCGCGGGTCCCAGTTCGCGCATGCAGCCCAGCACCGCCACGGCGGGGCCGCCGTCCAGGGTGAGGAGGGTGGCGGCGCAGGCCAGCACCGAATCCATGACGGCGTTGTAGCTCTCGTCCAGCAGCCAGCCTCCGCCCCGCAGGGCATGCAGGCGGCCCCTCCCGGGCAGGGGCTCCGCCAGGCCCAGGCCGGCCGCCACCGCCCCGGGTTCGAAGCCGGCCAGGATGGCCAGGGCGCCGGCCAGGGCGGCGTTGCGCACGTGGTGGGCGCCCCGCAGGCGCAGGCGCACCGGCTCCGCGCCCCCGGGGTGGCGCAGCAGGAAGCGCTCCCCGAGCAGGCCCAGGGACGCTTCCTCCTCCCAGCCGAAGGGCAGGCCCGGGCCCACCGCCACCGCCCGGGCCCGGGCCCATGGCTGCAGGGCCACCCACCGGCACCAGGGGTCGTCGGCCGGGTGGACCCAGGCGCCGCCCGCCGGCAGGGCCTCCACCAGCTCGCCCTTGGCCCGGGCGATGCCCTGCTGGCCCTCGGGGAAGAACTCCATGTGCACCACCCCGATGTTGGTGATCATGCCGAGGTCCGGAGGGGCGATCTCCGCCAGCCGCCGGATCTCCCCGGGCGTGCTCATGCCCATCTCCAGGACCGCCGCATCCAGGCCCCCGGGCAGGGTGGCCAGGGCCCCGGGCAGGCCCAGGAGGTTGTTGCGGTTGCCCGGCGTGCGCCAGGCGCCGGTGGCGCCGGCGAGCAGTTCCTTGGTGCTGGTCTTGCCCAGGGAGCCGGTGACCGCCAGCACCACCCGGGGGCGGAACGCGGCCAGGCGGGCCTGGCCCCAGCGCTGGAGTCCCTCCAGGGTGTCCGGCACCACCAGCTGGGGCACGTCCAGGGGCAGCTCGTGGTCCACCAGCAGGGCGCAGGCGCCCTTGGCCACCGCCTCGGGGGCGAAGGCGTGGCCGTCCCGCTCGGCGCGGATGGCCACGAAGGCGTCGCCGGGGCGGAGGGTGCGGGTGTCCAGGGACAGGGCCGCCGGGGCCACGTCCCCGTCGCCCGCCAGGGTCCCGCCCACCGCGCCCTGGACCTGCCGCAGGCTCCAGGCGCCCATGGGCGCGGCTCGCTCCGGTCCCCCCCCCGGCCTCCATGCGGTGTCCAGGCAGAGCCCGGCCGCCGCGTCGGCCCCGGCCCAGGGCCTGGGCACCGGACGGCCCCGCAGGACCGCCTCCACCGCGGCGCGGTCGCTGAACGGGTACTTGACGCCCCCCAGGTCCAGGTAGGGTTCGTGTCCCTTCCCCGCCAGCAGCAGCAGATCCCCGGGCCGGCAGTCGGCCACCGCCGCGGCCACCGCCAGGGCCCGGTCGGTGATCCGGTGGTAGCGGGCCGGGTCCTGGAGCAAGTCCCCGGGAAGGCCCAGGGCACCGTCGTCCAGGATCCGCTCCGGATCCTCCAGGCGGGCATTGTCGGAGGTGTGCCAGACCACGTCGGCGCCCGCGGCCACGGCCCCGGCCATGCCGGGGCGCTTGGCCCGGTCCCGGTCGCCGCCGCAGCCGAACAGCGCGTGCAGCCGCCCTCCGGGGGGGAGCAGGCGCCTGCCTTCGGCCAGGAGCTTCTCCAGGGCGTCGGGAGTGTGGGCATAGTCCACCAGCACGCCGAACGGCTGGCCGCAGTCCACCCGGTCCAGGCGCCCCGGGGCGCCGGTGACGCCCGGTACGGCTTCGAGCACCCGGTCCAGGTCGAATCCGGCCTCCGCCAGGGCCGCCAGGGCCGCCAGCAGGTTGTAGGCGTTGAACCGGCCCAGGAGGGGGCTGCGCACGTCCCGGGCCCGGTCCGGCGCGGCGAGCCGGAACCCGGTGCCGGTGGGGCTCAGGGCCAGGCCGGTGATCCGGTAGTCCGCCGGCCGGTCGATGGCGTACGTGCCCAGTCCCCCCCGCTCCGCCAGGAGGCGCTGCCCGTACGGGTCGTCGGCGTTCACCAGGGCGCGTTCGCACTGGCTCAACAGGCGGGCCTTGGCCTGGAAGTAGGTCTCCATGTCCCCGTGGAAATCCAGGTGGTCCTGGGTGAGGTTGGTGAACACCCCCACCTGGAACCGGGCGCCGTGGACCCGGCCGAGCACCAGGCTGTGGCTGGAGACCTCAGCCGCCAGGGCGGCGTCGCCGGCGTCCGCCGAGGCCCGGAGCCAGCGGTAGAACACCGGGCTTTCGGGGGTGGTGCGCAGGGCCTCCTCCTCGTGGCTGCCGGCGGCGTTCACCACCGTGCCCATGAGTCCGCAGCCCAGGCCCGCGCCGCGCATGAGCTGGCGCACCAGGGTGGTGGTGGTGGTCTTGCCGTTGGTGCCGGTGACGCCGATGAGGGCCAGGGCCCGGTCCGGCTCGCCGTAGAGCTTGCGGGCCAGGAGCGCCAGGGTCCGGCGGCCGTCCCCCAGGCGGGCGAACGGCACCGGTTCCGGCAGGTCCAGGTCCCGGTCGCAGAGGATGGCCGCCGCCCCCTGGGCCAGGGCCGACGGCACGTAGTCCGCGCCGTCCTCGTGCTCGCCGCGCAGGGCCGCGAAGGCCCAGCCCGGGCCCGCCTCCCGGCTGTCGCAGGTGAGGTGGCGCACCTGCGCCTCCCCCGCCGGCGGGCCCCAGCGCCCTTCCACATCCTCCCCGCTCATCCACTCGGCGAACTTCATGTACCCCCCAAACGGATCTTCACGACGGCCTGGGGCTCCAGGGCGCCGCCGGGCGGCGGGTCCTGGTCCTTGACCCGGTACGCCGCGGCGGCGGAAGCTCCCAGCCCCTCCACCCGGGGCACTCCCCCCGCCAGGACCACCCGGTGGATGGCGGCCTTCAGGGTCAATCCCTTCAGGTCCGGCACCCGGCCCACCTCCACGTGCACCACCGCCTCGTCGTTCTCGCTGGCAGGCCAGTCCCGCAGCCCCAGCTTCAGGTCCGCCTCCTGGTCGCTGTCCGGACCCGCGGTGCGGTAGCGCAGGATGCCTTCGGCCACCTCCTTGAACAGGGGCGCCGCCACCGTGCCGCCGTCCACGTCCCCGGCCGGGTCGTCCAGCATGAACAGGATGCCGTACTGGGGCTTGTCCGCCGGGAAGAAGCCCATGAAGGAGGCGTAGTGCCGCCGGGGGTCGTACCGGTTGTTGATGAGCTTGCGCGAAGTGCCGGTCTTGCCGAAGGCTTCCACCCCGTTGTCCAGCCTGGCCCGGTGGGCGGTGCCGTTGGTGATGACGCCCTTGAGGGTCTCCCGCATCAGGCTGGAGGTCTCCTCGCTGATGACCTGGGCCTTGACCTGGGGCTTGAACTCCTGGAGCAGCACCCCCTGGTCGTTGAACACCTTCTGCACCAGGTAGGGCTGCATGAGCTTGCCGCCGTTGGCCAGGACGCACCCGGCCATGAGGACCTGCAGGGGCGAGACGGACAGGCCGTAGCCGTAGCACATGGTCTGCTGGGTGGTGGCGCTCCACCGGTCCGGCGCCAGCAGCCGGCCCGCGGTCTCGCCGGGGAAGTTGAGCCCGGTGGGCTCGCCGAACCCGAACTTGCGCAGGTACTGGTAGTGGACGGCCGGGTCCAGGCGCAGGCCGATCTTGGCGGCGCCGATGTTGGAGCTCTTCCACAGGACTTCCTCGAAAGTCAGGACGCCGTTGTGGTGGGTGTCGGAGATGGACGCGCCGTTGTGGAACCAGCGCCCGCCCTCGCAGTTGATCGGTTCGCCCAGGTGCACCTTGCGCTCCTCCAGGGCGATGGAGGTGGTGAAGATCTTCATGGTGGACCCGGGCTCGTAGCTGTCCTCCACCGGGTGCACCCGGCGCGCGGCCTTCTGCCGGTCCTGGTACTGGCGGTATTCCTCCTTCTCCGCCGGGGTCCATTCCGATTCGCTGCTGCCCATGAATTTCCTGGGCAGGATGTGGTTGGGGTCGAAGGTGGGGGTGCCGGCCATGGCCAGGACCTCGCCGGTGTTGGGGTCCACCACCACCGCGTAGGCGTTGGCCGGGCGGCTCTTCTCCACGCCTTCCGCCAGGGCCTCCTCGGTGAGGTGTTGGATGGTGGAGTCGATGGTCAGCTGCAGGGTGGACCCGTTCACCGGGATCTTGGCGAAGTTCTCCTCCAGGATCAGCAGGCGGCCCTTGGCGTCCCGGGGGGCGATGAGCTCTCCGGGCTTGCCGGCCAGCTGCTGGTCGAACGTCTTCTCGATGCCCAGCTGGCCCACCCCGTCGATGTTGGTGAAGCCCAGGATCTGGCACGCCAGGCTGCCCCTGGGGTACTGGCGCATGCTCTCGGGCAGGAAGTCCACCCCGTCCAGCTTGAGGGCTCGGACGGCGGCGGCCTTGGCGGCGGGCAGCTGGCGCTGGATCCAGACGAACGGCTTCTTGCGCAGGAGCTTTTCCAGGACGCCCGCCCGGGGCAGCTCCAGGATGGGCGCCAGCCGGGCGGCCACCTTGACCGCGGCGTCCCGGTCCGGCTCGCCCCAGTAGCGGTCAGCCTCCCCCTTTCCGGCCCGGTAGTCCGGGTAGAAGGACGGGGGGGTGCAGAACAGGCTGTCCACCTTCAGGGAGATGGCCATGGATCCGCCCCGGCGGTCGCGCAATTCGCCACGTATGGGCTCGATGGGGATCGCCACCGTGTGCTGGTGCTCGGCCCGGGTGCGGTAGTAGCCGTGCTCCACCACCTGCAGCAGCACCAGGCGCAGGGAGATGGCCAGCACCCAGACCAGCATGGAGCCCAGGATCCAGGGCATCCGCGCCGCCAGCAGGTCCTGGGCTTCGGGCCTCCCCAGCAAGCGCCGGGGCGGGTTGGGACCGCTGAAGATGCTGGCGAAAGCCACGTGAACTCCAGTTTCCATCTTAACAAGGCTGGCCGCGGGAGGACCGGGTCCCAGCGTTTTGGCCCGGCCAGTACCCTAGGAGTTTGGATGAACATGCGGGCCCCGGGGCCGTTTCCCGACCCCGCGCCGGCGGTCGACCCTTGCTCCGGGATCCGGGCCGGTCAGGCTCCGCCCTTGGGCCCGGCACCTTCCTTGCGCAGCCTGGGGGGCATGACCAGGGTGGCGCCGGGCAGGCTCTCCTCCAGCCAGCCCTGGGCGTACTCCAGCATGCGGCCTTCCTGGAACCTGAACCACTGCTCGCGCAGGTCGAGGAATTCCAGCAGGGTGTCCTTGAAGGCGCGGAAGGGTCCCCGCATGCGCAGGGCCCGGGCCAGGGCCCGGCAGGGCTCTCCCTCGGGCAGGTCCTCCACGAACGCCTCCATCATCCGGAAGGCTTCCGGGGAATCGATCGGGTGCACCACCAGGAACCGCTCCGGGTCCTCCCACTCCTCGTCTTCGGGCATGCCGGTGGCCTCTTCGCTCCCGGACAGGATCACCTCCCCGGAGTCCAGGTCCACCAGGTAGACTCCCTCATCCAGGCGGCTGTCCAGGGCCAGGATCAGGTCCTCGGCGTCCACGCGCAGGTGCTGGTAGTTTTCCATGGGTAGGCGCCTCCCTGGCCACAGAGGCTAGCACCGTTGAGAGTTCGCGGGAAATGGGGCGGATGGCCTCCTGTCTCACAACCCCAGCGGCCCGGCGGGAGGCAGCAGCTTGGCCAGGCGCTGGTCTTCCTTGGTGAAGACCCTGGGCACCAGGTGGGCCTGCTTCCGGGGCTGCATCCCGGTCCGGTCGGCGAAGGTCTGGATCTCTTCGTCCCTCTGGTAGCGGGAGCGCTCCAGCATCAGGCTGCGCCGGCATTCCTCCTGCTTCTGGAACTGGTCGCGGATCTCGCTCATCTGGTAGCTCAGGCGGGTGTGCTGGATCTGCAGGTACGCCATGGAGCCCATGGGCAGGGCCAGGGCGAACGCCAGGAGCAGCATGCGCAGGACCCCCTCCCCTTCCATTTGGCGCTGGGGGATGGCGGGGATGAAGCGCTTGACCGGGGTGAGTTTGGCGTTCATGGCGGATCCTGGTGGAAAACTCAAGGGAGGCGTTCGGCGCCGCGCAGGCGGGCGGAACGGGAAGGAGGGTTGGCCGCGGCTTCGGTCTCGCCGGCCTTGACGCCGCCGGGATGGACCAGGCGGATGCGGCGGGGCAGCGGCTCGGGGGCGGTGCGCCCGGGCCCGTCGTACAGGCCGGCGAGCCGGCGCAGGGTCTGCTTGGCGATACGGTCCTCCAGGCTGTGGAAGGAGATCACCCCCACCCGGCCGCCGGGCTTCAGGGCGTCCACGGCGGCGGCGATGGCCCCGGCCAGGCGGGACAGCTCCCCGTTGACGGCGATGCGGATGGCCTGGAAGGTGCGGGTGGCCGGGTCGATCTGCTGCCTTCGCCTGGCGGCTTCCCGGGGCAGCACGGAATACACGGCCGCGGCCAGGTCCAGGGTGGTGCGCAGGGTGCCGGCGTCCCGGGAGCGCAGGATGGCCCGGGCGATGGGACGGGAGGCCCGCTCCTCGCCGTAGGCGTAGATGGCGTCCGCCAGGGAGGCCTCGGTCTGGTCGTCCAGCCAGGCCCGGGCGGTGAACCCGGATTCCGGGTCCATGCGCATGTCCAGGGGGCCCTCCGCCTGGAAGCTGAAGCCCCGGGCCGGATCCTTCAACTGCAGGCCGGAGACGCCCAGGTCCATGAGCGCCGCGTCCAGGCCCTCGGGCGCGTGGCGCTCCAGCCAGGCCCGGAAGCGCGGGTCCTGCCAGATGTCCTCGTAGGTGCCGTCCAGGATGGTGAGGCGCGGGTCCGCCCCCAGGCGCTCCTGGGCCCGCTCCCGGGCCAAAGGGTCCCGGTCCACCCCCAGGTAGCGGGCCTGGGCGCCGCAGCGGGCCAGGATGGCCTGGGCGTGCCCCCCAAGCCCCAGGGTCAGGTCCAGCATCCGGCCGTCGGCGGGCACCTGGAGCAGGTCCAGCACCTCCGCCAGCAGGACGGGGACGTGCAGGGGGGTCCCGGCGGCGGGGCGCACGGTCAGATCCCCAGGTCCGCGAGGGCGGACAGGTCGTCGAGGCTGAGCGGCTCGGCCTGCAGGCGGCGCTCGACGATGCCGCGGTTCCAGATGGCCAGGTGGTCCATCTGGCCCAGGATCGCCACTTCCCCGGTGAGCTGGGCGGCTTCCCGCAGGATCGGCGGGATGACGAATCGGCCCTGGGCGTCCGGCACCACTTCCGAACCGTAGTAGGCGGTCACTTCCAGGAAGCGGCGCTTGGCCGGGTTGGTGCCGGGCACCTGGGCCAGGCGGGCCTCGATGGCCTCCCACACCGGCAGGGGGTAGAGCCGGGCGCCCTTGCCGTCCAGGGAGGTCAGGTAGTGGCGCGGCTCGGCGCCTTCGCCCTTGGCGAAGGCTTCGAGGTCGGCCTTGAAGGTGGCGGGGAGTTTGAGCCGCCCCTTCTCATCCACCGTGGCCGGTGCATTGCCGCGAAGTCG
>CAWFOJ010000042.1:0-4844 GCA_963816585.1 uncultured Holophagaceae bacterium
CAGCGCAGCCAGCAAGCTCGCTCGTAGGCCTGCGCCAGCACCCAAGCCAGCCAGATCACCGTGATGAAGATCAGCCACAGCGACGGCCTGCCGCAGTACCTCCATCCATGCGCCGGGTTTGGGCAGCAGGCGCGTCCACGGCGGGTGCGGGTGAGGGCAACATCCGGCGCGGCGAGGCCGAGTGCGAGCGCCGTGAAGACTGCAAAGGTGACCGCCGCTGAGGCGCTGAGCGCATAGCCGGCGCAGCTCCATGAAAGGTGCGGTACAGGGCGTGGCCACGATCACAGCCAGCACGCCGGTGAAGAAGCTGCCCGTATAGCCTTGCTTTGTTGCAAGCGAACCGCCGGCGCTGGTCAGCGTCAAGCCAATCTCGAATTGCCCAGGCGAGCGAGAAGGCCAAGAAAGAAGAGCAGCCCCGCCATGGCAAGAAAAGACCGGCGACTGGAACTGGAAGCCCCAGCCGAGACCCGATCCCGCAGCGCGCAGGCCGAGAAGAACGCCGACTAAAATCCAGAAGGAGACAAGAATGCCAGCGGCATAGACCAGCCCATGCTTGCGCAGCTTGCTTTTTCTTCGTTGCCGGAGTTGACCAGCGCCAGCCCCTTCAAAAACAGTACCGGAAAAACGCAAGGCATCAGGTTGAGCAGCAGGCCGCCAAGAAAGGCGAGGCCTGACACGCGAGCGAGCGTTAGCCACAACCCTGCATTTCCTGGATTAGCAGAATTGTTCGCAATACGTACTTCTTCTTCCAGCGCCTGGTTCAGTTCGTCTACCCTCGAGCGGCGCTTCAACCCCGAGGAGGACTTCGAGACCGAGAAGAAGCGGCTGCTCGACCTCCTGGACCGGATGCGCCAGCGCGGGATCAGGCTGGAGGTGGAGACCCTGCAGGAAATCCTGTCCAGCGGCGTGGCCTGGACCGACCCGGCCCGCCCGGGCCCTGGCAAGAACCCATCGAAGCCGTGACCGGCCAGCGCCATGCCGTCGATGTGCCCCCGGGAGCCTGGAGATCCGCTGGTACACCCACAAGGGCATCCCGGCCTTCGCCTACGGCCCGGGCCTGTTGGAGATCTCCCACGGCCCCAACGAGCACGTGAAGATCGAGCGGATCCACGTGCACACGCTCATCTATGCGCTGTATGCGCTGAAGATGCTGAGTGGCGGAAGCCGCTGAGGGCCGGCCGCGGCGGGGCGCGGATGGCCGCGGGGAGGTTCTTCAGCCGCGGCAGCCGCAATCACCCTTGGGGACGGACGGTTGCCGGACGAAGCGGGAGTGCTTCCCGCCACTGGCTTGACATAGGCCGGGTAGCCCGAGCAAAGCGAGCCCTCGAATTCCGTCGTGCCCTTGACGCTCTCCGGGATCTGGTCGGGGTTGGCACGGAAATACCCGCGCCGTTCGGCCCATGGGCCGATGGTCCTGGTCTTGAGGAGCAGGGTGCGGTTCCCTGCCTCGCTCTCGGCCAGGTCCATGAGGCGTCTTGCCAGGCCCCGGCCCTGGGCGGAGGCGCGAGTGCCAGGGAACGCAGGACGGCAGCGTCCGCTGTCCGTTCCAGAGCCACATGACCGACCAGGCGGCCATCCTCCTCGGCCACCCAGCCCTCGGTAAGTTCAATACCCTTCGCGGGCAGTCGGCCCCTTCCAACAGGACCCGGACAGGGTCCAGGTCATCCGGTTGCCGCCTGCGAATGTTCATGTTGCCTCCGGGGCATGGAAATTCATGATCAGGATGGGGTGGCACGGTCCTTCCGGGACCGCATGACGCAGGCGCAACCGCCATGGAGGAGCGCATCGTGGTCGGTGCTGACCGGGAAGCCTTCCTGGTCCCAGGCGACCATGCCCCCATTCAGGCAGGCAATCTGCCCGAAGCCAAGATCCTCGAGCATCCTGGCCGCCCCCTTGGTGTAGACGCCCGCGGTGTCCGCCAGGATCAGGAGCCGGTCCCGGGGCAGTTCTCCCGCATGATCGGCAAGGATCGAAAGGGGCAGGTGAATGCATTCGGGCACACCGAAGGCCTTCATCTCGAAGAGCTCATCGCTGCGCAGGTCGATCAGCAAGGCGCTCCGCTGGAGGGCGTCCAGGACCTCCTGCGGGGACAGGAACCAAAGCCCCTGGATGAGCATGCCTTTTCCGCCTGGGATGGTCATGGCTCCCCCGCGGCTGGATGGGCCTTGAAGGTGCCCCGCCCCATCTGGTTCAGGATGGCTTCGGCCAGGATGCTGCGGGCCGAGTTCCCCGTGCAGAGGAAGAGGACGTTGTGAGCCGGAGCGGTCATGGAGTCACTTCGGGGGTGTTGGCGGGACAGCATAGGGCTGCCGACGGGATGGCCGTTTCGTCGGGATCCCACTTTTTCTGGAGCCACAGGGCGACATTCACGAGCCCGATGAGCAGCGGGACCGCGATGCGCAGCACGTCCAGGGGCAGCTTCACGATGGTCTCGCCCTTGAGGCTGAACATGACGACGATGGTGAACAGCAGGGCCACCAGCGTGATGGGACTGATCTTCGGGACGAAGACCCGGTGGTACCAGTCGAGGCCCTTCAGCCGGCCCAGGGCGAACCGGGTGAGGAACCCGGCCAGGAACGGAATCCCCAGGTAGATGAAGACGCTCTTGGCGATCTGGCCGATGGTGATGTTGACCACCGCGCCCTGGAGGCCCAGCTTCGCCGGCAGCACCGTGATGAAGAACCAGGCATAGACGCTGAAGAACAGCACCTGGAAGATGGAGTTGAACGCCACCAGCCCGGCGCAGTATTCCGTGTCGCCCTTGGCCAGGTCGTTCCAGGCGTTGATGGCCTGGTTGAACCCGGGGACCGCGTACCCCAGCAGCACGCCGAAGCCCATGGCCAGGAAGATCCACAACGTGAGGTAGCGGTCCAGGAAGGAAAGGCGCCTGGGTCCGGGCATGGCTCCCCCTCAGGCCGGCTTCTCGGTATCCCCTCCGGGGATACGCGAGACATACTGACTTTTGCGGGCGGAGATGACCAGGCTGGCGATGAAGTCGGAGGGCCGGGTGCGCTTGGGCAGCATCCCCATGAGGCGGTCCGCCATGGGGTCGTCGCCGGGCAGCATGGCCTCCACCGCCCCCTCCTTGGGAACCAGGCTCAGGTCCACCAGACCGGCCTCCCGCATCATGCGCTCCAGGTCGGTCTTGAGCGCCGCGCCGGCGATGCAGCCCACCAGGGCCTCCACGTCCTGCCGTACCGCATCCGGCAAGGGCCGCAGCAGCACCATGTCGGAGATGGACACCCGGCCGCCCGGCTTCAGCACCCGGGCGATCTCCTTCCACACCTGGGCCTGGTCCGGGCTGAGGTTCAGCACGCAGTTGGACAGCACCACGTCCACCGTGGCGTCCGGCAGGGGGATGGCCTCGATCTGCCCCTCCAGGAACTCCACGTTGGCCAGGCCGGTGCGCTCCCGGAAAGTGACGGCGTTGGCCCGCGCCTTCTCCAGCATCTCCGGCGTCATGTCCACGCCGATCACCTTCCCCGTGGGTCCCACCCGCTGGGCGGCCAGGAACGCATCCAACCCGGCCCCGCTGCCCAGGTCCAGGACAGTCTCTCCGGCCTTCAGGCCGGCCATGGCCGTAGGATTGCCGCAGGAGAGCCCCAGGTTGGCCTCCTCCGGCAGGGTGGCCAGCTCGGCGTCCGTGTAGCCCAGGCCCCGAGCCACCTCATCGGCGCGCCCTCCGCCACAGCAGGAGGACTTGGGACCGCAGCACCCGCCCTTGTTCGCGGCGATGCTGCCGTATTTCCGGCGGACGACCACATGGGTGGGGTTGTTGGAAGGGGTCATGGCTTCTCCTGGCAAAGGCATTGGGGATCGCAGCCGCCGCCCCGGCAGCAGTCCTCCCACAGGTAGTCGGTGAGGGCGCGAAGGTTGGCGAAATGGGCGGCGTAACGGATGGTGGTGCCCTGGCGGGTGGCTGCGAGCAGGTTGGCTCGGGCGAGTTCGGACAGGTGGTGGCTGAGGGTCGAGCCGGGGATGTCCAGGCGCGCCTGGATCTCCCCCACCGGCGTCCCCTCCACCGGCCCCTGGACCACCACCCGCACGATGGACAGGCGGGAGGCGTGGCCCAGGGCCTTCAGGCGCTGGACGTGCAGGTCGAGAACGGCATCGGTTTGGGTCATGCCATTATTCTATGATTCTAGAAATTTAGAGCAAGGGCAAATTTCGAATTTTTTGGAAATTGACTCCCGCCATCGGGCAGACCGCGTCGCCGGCCAACCGTTCCATGTATTGGGCGCCCTGGGGCGTCACCCAGAGGGCACGACTGTGGGGGTCGCGTTGCAGCCATCGCGCTTCCAACAGGGAAACGGCCGGCGCACGCCCGGCAGGGGCGGCCAAGTGCAGGCGCCGTTCGCTCCAGTCCATCCAACCGCGGCCCGGGCCGGTTCGGCCAGCAGGGAGGCCGCAGCAGAAAAATCGGGGTCGGCCTTCATTTCGTTCCTGCCCGAATCCAGGGCGCCCCACATTGATACCGGCATGCAAGGCCTCGAACCCTTGCGCCGAGGAGGCACCATGGCCGTGAAGCCCAAGGATGGACACACCTACAGCCTGCGCCTGGATTGGGAGGGAGACCCGGATGCGGGGACTTCCAGCTATCAGGTCTACGATCGCGGCTACCGGATCAGCATGGCAGGCAAACCAGCCCTGCTGGGTTCGGCGGACCCCGCTTTCCGCGGCGACCCGGCCCGTCACAACCCCGAGGACCTGCTGCTGGCAGCCCTCAGCGCCTGCCATATGCTGAGCTACCTGGCCCTGTGCGCCCGGCGCGGGGTGACCGTGCTGGAATACTCAGACGAGGCAGAGGCGGTGCTGGCTCTGACAGCCGCGGGTGGCGGCCGCTT
>CAWFOJ010000043.1:0-6433 GCA_963816585.1 uncultured Holophagaceae bacterium
CAATGTATTGCTGCTTGGACACGTCCGCGGCGCGGCAGTAGTGCACCTCCGCCTTGCCCCCGTCCCGGGCCTTGCTGAAGAAGGCCGCCAGTTCAGCGGCCCGTTCGATGAGGGCGCGGGGCAATTCGGCGATCCGCTCAGGGTTGCGCACCACCACGTGGCTGCCCGGCAGGTTCGCCACGTGCAGCCACAAGTCATGGGGAGCGGCCACCTTGAAGGTGAGCTGATCGTTGTCCGCGTCGCCCTTGCCGATGAGCACTTCGAACCCTTCCACCATGACCGAGCGGAAGGCCCTGCCTTTGCCGTCGGCGCGCGCATCGGCCCGTGTTGCCGCCCGTTTTTCCGTCTTCTCGCTCACGCGCTTGCCTCCCGGGGCAGGCCTGGAAGGGGCGGGAATGGCCGCCGGGTCCGCCCGGGCCGGGTCCTGCTGGGCTTCCCGCAGCTCCAGTTCCTTCATCTGCCGGTACAGTTCCCGCTCCAGGTCCTGCAGGCGCGCCAGGCCCCGCTCGGCCCGCTTCACCCCACGGAACCAGCGCTGCACGGCCTCCTCGGCCCGGAGCCCGTCGGGCAGTTCGATCACCGTGCCGTCCAGCAGCTCCGCCCGCCCGCTCACTCCCCGCAGGCGGTACAGCTCCGCCGCCAGGGCCTGGGCCCGTGGGCGCAGGCCCACGGCCAGGGAATGGCGCTCCCGGTCCCGGGTCAGGGCGTCCCGGTAGCGCTCCAGGCGTTTGCGTTCGGTCGCCAGCTTGCGGTCCGCAACGGCCTTTCGGGGGGCCAGCACCAGCCGGGCCGAACGCTCCAGGGACCAGGACCAGTGCCGGGCGAGCAAAGGGCCGGTCCCCGGGAGCACGTCCGGGATGTCGCCGGCCAGGGCGGCGTCGACGCTGGCTCCGAAGCGCTCCCGGAAGCGCTGGAAGGGTGGGGGCTCCGCCCCCGGTTCCGGGGGGGGGTCGGCGGGGAACAGGCGGCCCAGGCCCATGCGGGCCGGGTTCAGGTCCAGGCCGTCCAGGCGCAGTCCGGCCCGGCCCGGGATGGCCTGGAAGGCCAGCCGGGCGGCCTCGATGCGGCCGGTGATGGCGCGCCGGCGCAGCACCAGTCCCAGCCAGCGCTCCCGGGGGTCCCCCTGCACCTCCGTGAGGCGGGTGCCCTTGAGTTCCCCGGCCCAGCGGCGGGACAGGTCGGTGCGGGCCTCGGCCTTGAGCAGGCGGTAGGCCTCGTCCCGTTCGTGGAGCAGCCACAGTTCCGGTGCCGGGTTGAGCATGAAGATCCAGGCCAGGCCCGGCTCCAGCCCGGCCCGCCGGTCCGGAGCCCACAGCAGCGCCAGGGCCCGGGGCGAAGCCCAGGCCCCCTGCACGGAGCCTTCCCCGGCCCGCAGCCGGGCCCGGGCCAGGGCGAACAGCAGGGGGGCGTCCATCAGAGCAGTTGCAGGATCGCCTCGGTGGGCAGCACCATGGCGAACTCCCCGTGCAGCTCCGCCAGGGCCGCCTCGTGCAGGGGCTGGGCCGGGAGGCGCCGGCCGTCCACGTCATCCAGTTCGAACGTCACGCAGGCGTCCCGCAGCACCACCGTCTTGAAGCCCAGGTCGCAGGCGGTGCGGGCGGTGCTGGAGACGGCATGGGGAAGGGTGAACCCGGCCAGCACCAGGCGGGCGATGCCCCGGCCGCGCAGGTGCGCTTCCAGCCCAGTGCCGGTGAAGGCGCAGTGGCCGTGAGTGCGCAGCACGGTTTCCGTGGGCAGGGGCGCGGTTCCGGGCTTGAAGGCGTGACCGGGCTCCTCCGGGTACAGGGGCGAGTTGGGGTCCCGGCTGTCGCTGGCCACATGCACCACCTCCAGGCCGTTCTGGCGGAAGGCGCGCAGCAGCGCGGCCATGTTGGCCTCCGCCTCGGGCTGGTTGCGCTGGCCCCAGTACGGCTCATCCCACGCCTTCTGCGCGGCGACGAGGAGCAGGGCGATGTTCTTGGGCAGCAAGTTAGAATTCCTCGGAGAACGGCGATGGGCCTTCCTTCTCGAAGTAGGTCTTGAGGATCATCATGGTGCGGGTGGTGACGTGGGGGCCCAGGGAACGGATCTTGCGCAGGCGCTGGTGCACGCCCATGGGGGATTCGGCCACGATCTTCAGGAGCAGGCTGTCCTCGCCGGCGATGGTGTAGGCCGCCAGCACGTCCAGTTCCCGTTCCAGGGCCTGGATGAATTGCTCTTCAAGGTGGTCGTCGTTGCCGGACTGGTACCGCACCGCCACGAAGGCCACGCAGGGCTTCATCACCGAGGCCGGGGCCACCCGGGCGCCGTAGCCGCCGAGCACGCCTTCGGCCTCCAGGCGCTTGACCCGGTCGATCACCGTGGGCCGGCTCACCCCCAGCCGCTCCGCCAGTTCCGCATGGCTGATGCGCCCCTCCTTTTGCAGGGCCGCCACCAGCCTGCAGTTCAGGTCGTCCTCCATGATGTTCTTCTGCATTACATCCCCCGCCCAACCATTGTAGCGATGGCGACCGCTGGTGCGGCAGCCCGATGGAACCGTTCATTCCCGCCGCCTATACTTTCCCCCAGGCACCCACGATAGCGGAGAAGGACCATGGATTTCGTACGGCCGTTCACGGAACGCAGCTTCTTCCTCATCGCCGGGCCCTGTGTCATCGAATCCCGGGAGCATGCCCATTTCCTGGCGGCGCGCCTCCAGGACCTCACCGATTCCCGGGGCATCCCGTTCATCTTCAAGGCCAGCTTCGACAAGGCCAACCGCACGTCCCTGGCCAGTTTCCGGGGCGGCCCCATGGCCGAGGGGCTGGACATCCTTTCGGAGGTGCGCTCCCGCCTCGGGGTTCCGGTGCTCACGGACGTGCATGAAACCGCCCAGTGCGCCCCCGTGGCCGAGGCGGTGGACGTGCTGCAGATCCCCGCGTTCCTGTGCCGCCAGACGAACCTGCTCACCAGCGCCGCCGCCACCGGCCGCCCGGTGAACATCAAGAAAGGCCAGTTCCTCGCCCCCTGGGATCTGCGCCATGCGGTGGCCAAAGTGGCCAGCGTCCCGGGGCACGGTCCGGTGTGGGTCACCGAGCGGGGTTCCAGCTTCGGCTACGGCAACCTGGTGGTGGACTTCCAGTCCTTCCCCCACTTGCGCCGCACCGGCTGCCCGGTGATCTTCGACGCCACCCACAGCGTGCAGAAGCCCGGCGCCCTGGGCAGCGCCACCGGCGGGGCCCGGGAGATGATCCCCACTCTGGCCCGGGCCGCCGCCACGGCGGTGGACGGGTTCTTCTTCGAGGTGCACGAAGAGCCGTCCCGGGCCCTGAGCGACGGTCCCAACGCCATCCGCCTGGACCAGTTCGGGGACTTGCTGGACCAGCTCCTGGAACTCTGGCGGGCGGGGCGGGGGGGAACCGTGGGGGACCAGGCCGGGCGGGAAGGCGCTTGACGGGTGCAATAAATAATACATATTGAACGGACCCGGTCGTCCAGGACGGGCCAGGTTCCGGGCGTCCGGCCAGGGGCCGGGCCGGGTGTGGCCCCGTGTCCAAGGAGTGCCCATGCCCCGACCCTCGATCCCCGACCTGCTCCTGGCGACCGCCCTTCTCGCCGTCGCCCCGGCGGCCCGGGCCACCAAGGTGGAGACCAGCCGGGTCGAGAACGACAGCGGCGAGCGGTGGTCCATCGCCCTGTCCGGCGCGAGGATCGTGGGACCCGTGGGCACCGTGCGGGTGCTCAAGCCAGGCTCCAACGAAGTGCTGGCCACCCTCCAGGAGCAGGACTGGCCCTTCGAGCTGGACCCCGACCAGACGGTGCTCCTGGAAATCACCCCCAGGCTGGACAACGTCGCCCTCACCTTGACCTTCAACCGCAACGGCGACCCCGCCGCCGCCTCCGCCAAGGTGCACGTGATGCAGACCCACGGCGCGGCGGCGCCAGCGTTGGAGACCCGGGCGGCGTGCCCGGGAGTCGAGTTCGAAAACGCCATGTTCGGGTCCCCGGAGGGACCGGAGCCCTGGATCCGGATCATGCCGGCGCAACCCTGAAGGGTTCCGGGAGGGGCGCGCCCCGCCCCGGCCCCATCCCGTTATCCTGGTGGTCATGGCAGCTGACGCCCGAGCCTCCACCCTCCAGGCGCTCCTTCGGAAGGCCTATCCGGACGCCCGCTGCGCCCTGGACCACCGGGACCCGTACCAGCTGGTGGTGGCCACCATCCTGAGCGCCCAGTGCACCGACGCCCGGGTGAACCTCACCACTCCGGCTTTCTTCAAGCGCTTCCCCGATCCCGGGGCCCTTGCCGGCGCCGGCCCGGAGGAGGTGGAACTCCTCATCCGATCCACCGGCTTCTTCCGGGCCAAGGCCCGCAATCTGCTGGCCTTGGCCCGGATCCTGGTGGAGCGCCACGGCGGCCGGGTGCCCGAGTCCCGGGAGGAGCTGGCCAGGCTGCCCGGGGTCGGCCCCAAGACCGCCAACGTGGTGCTGGCCAATGCGTTCGGGGTGCCGGCCCTGGCGGTGGACACCCACATCTTCCGGGTGGCCCGGCGCCTGGGGCTCTCTACCGGCGCCAACCCGGACAAGGTGGAGGCGGACCTGTGCCGCCTGTTCCCCTCGGACAGCTGGATCGAGCTGCACCACCAGCTGATCTTCCACGGGCGGAGGGTTTGCCACGCCCGCAAGCCGGACTGCCCCGGCTGTCCGCTGCTGGGGCTATGCCCCACCGGGCGCGGCGAGCGGGACGATCCCCACACCGGAACGCGCTTTCCGGCCTTGGCTGGGGACTCCGGCGCAGTCGGGCCCGAGCCGGCCCCCCAGCTTCCGGGACCAGGGCCGGCGCGGATCGTCTCCCTGGTGCCCAGCGTCACGGAGCTGCTGGTGCAGTGGGGCCTGGCGGCGCGCCTGGCGGGGCGCACCACCTTCTGCGTGGAGCCCGGGTGGATCCGCGCCACCGTCCCTTCCGTGGGAGGCACCAAGAACCCCGACATCGCCCGCATCGTCTCCCTGCGCCCGGACCTGGTGATCCTGGAGCGGGACGAGAACACCCGGGCGGCGGCCCAGGCCCTGCAGGACGCGGGATTGCAGCTCCTGGTGCTGGAGGTGGGCTCCCTCGAGGACTGCCTGAAGGCCTACCGGGACCTGGGCGAGGCGGTGGGCGTGCCGCAGGCGGGGCAGGCCCGGGCCGAGGCCCTCAAGGTGCTGATCAAGCCCCGCCCTGCCAAGGGACCGCGCACCCTGACCTTGATCTGGAAGGATCCCTGGATGAGCGCCGGGCCGGACACCTACGTCGCCGACCTGGTGCGCCGGGCCGGGCTCACCCCCATCGGCCCGCCGCGCTACCCGGCCCTCACCGATGCCCAGCTGGCGGCCCTGGAGCCCAAGGTGATCCTGCTTCCGGACGAGCCGTACCGCTTCACCGCCCGCCACCAGGCGGAACTGCAGCGGCGCTTCCCCCAGGCCCGGGTGCTCAGGCTGGAGGGGCGGCACCTCACCTGGTACCTGAGCCGCACCGAGCAGGGCCTGGCGGCCTTGAAGGAGCTGCTCAGCCGTTCAGGAACTTGAGCATCGCCGCCGGGTCCTGGAAGCCCACGACGCGGCGCAGCTCGCGGCCGTCGCCGTCCAGGAGCAGCACCGTGGGGTAGCCGAGGATGCCCAGGCGCTTGGCCAGGTCCTCGCGCACCGCGTAGGTGTCCACGCGCACCGCCACCGCCCGGTCCCGGACCCAGGCGGCCACCTGGGGGTCGGGCCAGGTCCTGGTGTCCAGTTCCTTGCATTCGGCGCACCACTCGGCGTAGACGTCCACCAGCACCGGCTTGCCCGAGGCCTTGGCCCGGGCCAGGGCGGCCTCCAGGTCCTGCTGCAGCCACCCCGCCTGCTCGGGCGCGGCTTCCTGGACCGGGGCCCCGCCGGACGGGAGCAGCTTCAGGTCCAGCCTGCGTTCCGCCGCCCGGACTCCCAGCAGCACGCCAAGGGTCAGGGCCACCAGGCCCACCGCCTTGCCCAGCCCCGAGGGCAAGTCCCCGGCCGGGCGGAACGCCCCCGCCACCACGGCCGCCACCAGCAGGATGAGGCTCCAGGAGGCGTAGTTCAGCCACCCGGGCACCACCAGGCGCACGTTCCAGGCGGCGAAGCCGAGCACCACCAGGCCCATGGCCTGCTTGAGGCGCACCAGCCAGTCCCCGGACCGGGGCAGGGCGGCGGAAAAGGTGCCCACCGCCATGAACAGGATGCCCATGCCCAGGGCGAAGGTGAACAGCAGGGAAGCCCCCAGCAGCACCCGGCCCTGCTGGGCGATGGCCACCAGGGCGGTGCCGATGAAAGGGCCCACGCAGGGGGCCGAGATGGGCCCCAGCACGAGGCCCATGACGAAAGCGCCGCCCAGCCCGCGCCGGGGACCGGAGCCCTGCAGGCGCGACTGGAGCCCCTGGGGCAGGCTCACCTCGAACGCCCCGAACAGGCTCAGGGCGAACAGGAA
>CAWFOJ010000044.1:0-7288 GCA_963816585.1 uncultured Holophagaceae bacterium
CACTGCCGGATCCTGGAGGCCAAGGACCTGTTCCTGAATGAATCTCTTCTAACCGGTGAACCGTTTCCAGTGGAAAAGGCCCCCTCGGAACTGCCGGGCCTGGAGGAAGTGCTCCGGGCCGGCAACTCCGTATCCATGGGCACCTCCGTGATCAGCGGCACGGCCAAGGTGCTGGTGTGCCGCACCGGTCAGAGCACGTCCCTGGGCGAGATCGCCGACACCCTGATCGCCAAGCCACCGGTCAACTCGTTCCAGCAGGGGACCCAGAAATTCGGCATCCTGATCATGCGCCTGACCATCCTGCTGGTCCTGTTCGTGCTCCTGGTCAATGCCCTGTTCCATCGGCCCTTCCTGGAATCCTTCTTGTTCGCGGTCGCCCTGGCGGTGGGGCTGACGCCCGAACTCCTGCCCATGGTGGTCTCGGTCACCCTGGCCCGGGGCGCCTTGCGCATGTCCGCCAAGAAGGTGATCGTCAAGCGCCTGGATTCCATCCAGAACCTTGGCAGCATGGACGTGCTCTGCACGGACAAGACGGGGACCCTCACCGAGGCCCGGATCCACCTGGAACGCCACCTGGACACCGGCGGGAAGGACAGCCAGCGGGTCCTGGAACTGGCCTATTACAACAGCTTTTTTGAAACCGGGCTGAAAAGCCCCCTGGATGACGCCATTCTGGAGCACCAGGAAATCGACCCCAAGGCTTGGCACAAGATCGATGAGGTCCCGTTCGACTTCGAACGGCGCCGGGTGTCGGTGCTGCTGGAACAGGCCGGCACCAGGCTGCTGGTGGTCAAGGGGGCGCCCGAGGACGTGCTGCGCCTGTCCGAAACCTGCGAGGTCGATGGGGCGGCCTGCCCCCTGGACCCGGCCACCCGGGCATCGGCCAACGCGGTGTTCGAAAGTCTCAGCAAGGAAGGCTTCCGGGTCCTGGGGATCGCGTCGCGCCCGGTGCCGATGGACCATCCCCACGCGGTGGTGGGCGACGAATCGGCCCTGGTGTTCACCGGGTTTGCGGCCTTCCTGGATCCGCCCAAGCAAAGCGCCAAGCGCGCCCTGGCCGATCTCGCCGCGGGCGGGGTCACGGTCAAGATCGTCACCGGCGACAACGAACTGGTGACCCAGCACGTCTGCAACGAACTGGGAATGCCGGTTCTGGGGGTGCTCACCGGCGCCCAGATCCAGCAGATGGACGACCAGGCCTTGCTGGCCCAGGTGGAACAAGTGAACCTGTTCTGCCGGGTGGTGCCCGCCCAGAAGAACCGCGTGATCCTGGCCATCAAGCAACGTGGCCACGTGGTGGGTTATCTCGGCGACGGCATCAACGACGCCACCGCCCTGCACTCCGCCGATATCGGCATTTCCGTGGAGAGCGCCGTCGACGTCGCCAAGGCTTCGGCCGACATGATCCTTCTGGAACAGGACCTGGGGGTGATCAATGCCGGAGTGCTGGAAGGCCGGCGCACCTACGGCAACATCATGAAATACATCATGATGGGCACCAGCTCCAATTTCGGCAACATGTTCAGCATGGCCGGCGCGGCCCTGTTCCTGCCTTTCCTGCCCATGCTGCCCATACAGATCCTGCTCAACAACCTTCTGTACGATGTTTCCGAGATACCGATTCCCCTGGACAATGTCGACCAGGAGTACCTGGTCAAACCCGCGACCATTGGGACATGAAGTTCATCCGCAATTTCATGCTGGTCATGGGCCCGGTCAGCTCCGCCTTCGATTTCCTGGTCTTCTTCATCCTGTTGCACCAGTTCCATGCGGCGGCCGCGATGTTCCATACCGGCTGGTTCATCGAGTCCATGGCCACCCAGGTCCTGGTCATATTCGTCATCCGGACCCGGGGGAATCCGTTCAAGAGCCATCCCAACGCCTGGCTGGTCGCGACTTCGCTGGCCGTGGTGGCGCTGGCCCTGGTCCTGCCCTACACCCCTGCCGCCATCCATCTGGGCCTGGTGCCGCCTCCGGGCTCGTTCTTCCTGGTCCTGGCCGCTGTTCTGGTCGCCTACCTTCTGGCGGCGGAGGGAGTCAAGCACTGGTTCTTCTGCCACCTGGCGCCAGCGTAGAAGGGAACGGGAGGCCAGGCCATGCCGGGGCCCTACAGCAAGGAGAACAACCCCGCGTCCGGCCTCACCGGGAATGAGGCCAAGGCGCGGCTTGAGCAGTTCGGACCCAATACGATGCCGGTGAGCGAAGTGGCCCCGTGGCGGCGGGCGCTGGGCAAATTCTGGGCACCGGTCCCCTGCATGCTTGAAGCCGCGATCGTCCTTCAGATGGTCCTTGGCGAGCACGCGGAGGCAGCGGTGATCGCCGGGCTCCTGGTGTTCAATGCCGCGCTGGGGTTCTTCCAGGAAGCCCGCGCCCAGGCTACGCTCACCGCCCTGAAGTCGCGGCTGGCGCTCACCGTTCCGGTGCTGCGCGACGGCACTTGGAGCAACCTCCCGGCGGCCGGGCTGGTGCCGGGGGATGCGGTCAAATTGTCGCTCGGCGGCGTGGTCGCGGCCGACGTCAAGCTGCTCGAGGGCTCCGTCCTGCTCGACCAGTCCATGCTCACCGGAGAGTCGGTCCCGATCGAAGCTGGACCGGGCCTGCAGACCTACGCGGGGGCCCTGGTCCGGCGCGGGGAGGCCGTTGCGGTGGTCACCGCCACCGGAGTGCGGACCAAGTTCGGCCGCACCGCGGAACTGGTGCGCGACGCCCACGTGGAGAGCACCCAGCAGAAAACCGTCGTGCGGGTGGTGCGGAACCTGGTCCTGTTCAACGGCGTGGTCATCCTCCTGCTGGTCGGCTATGCCCATGTCCACAAGATGCCCATCGGCGAAATCATCCCCCTTGTGCTTACGGCTATCCTGGGCACGATCCCGGTCGCCCTTCCCGCGACCTTCACCCTCGCGGCGGCCCTGGGCGCAAGGACCCTGGCGGCTCTTGGTGTGCTGCCGACCCGCCTGTCCGCCGTGGATGAGGCGGCAACCCTGGATGTCCTCTGCTCGGACAAGACTGGGACCTTGACCCGCAATGAACTGGCGCTGACCGCCGTCCAGCCTGAACCCGGCTTCGATTCTGCCCACCTGCTGGCCTTGGCCGCCCTGGCCAGTTCCGACGGCGGCCAGGACCCGGTGGATGGCGCCATCCGCGCCGCCGCTGCGAAATCCGCCATCGCCGACGCGCCGAAACTGACCCGGTTCATACCGTTCGACCCGGCGACCAAAATGGCCGAGGCAGCGGCGGTCGATGCCGCAGGGGCCACCCTGCGGGTGGTGAAGGGGGCCTATGCCACGGTCCTCGGCCTGACCGGGAGCGCGCCGGCGGCGACCGCCGCCGAGCACGAACTGGAAATCAAGGGTTTCCGTGTCCTGGCCGTGGCCGTGGGCTCAGGCACGAGCATGCGCCTGGCGGGAATAATCGCCTTGAGCGATCCGCCTCGCGAAGACGCGGCGGAACTCATCAAGGAACTGAGCGCCCAGGGCGTTCGCACGGTGATGGTGACTGGCGACGCGCCGGCGACGGCGGCGATCATCGCCCGGGCGGTGGGGTTGGACGGGGCGATCGCCCCGCCCGGACCCGTCTCTGGGCAGGTGAGCCCGGAGGGGTTCGCTGTTTTTTCCGGCGTCCTGCCGGAGGACAAATACCTGTTGGTCCAGGCGCTGCAGAGGAGCGGCCACACGGTCGGGATGTGCGGGGACGGCGCCAACGATGCGCCGGCTTTGCGCCAGGCGCAGGTGGGCATCGCCGTGTCCACTGGAACCGACGTCGCCAAGGCGGCGGCCGGGATCGTGCTGACCAGGCCGGGGCTGGCCGGAGTGGTGGCGGCCGTGAAGGAAGGCCGCGTAGCGTTCCAGCGGATTCTGACCTACACCTTGAATTCCGTCACCGGCAAGATCGTCAAGGTGCTTTTCCTGGCGCTGGGCCTGGTCCTGACCGGACATGCGATCCTGACCCCATTGCTGATGGTCATCATCATGATCACCGGGGATTTCCTCGGCATGTCCCTGACCACCGACAACGTGCGCCCTTCTCCGCAGCCCAATGCCTGGCGCGTCGGCAACCTGACCCTCGCCGGCGTGTTCATGGGCCTTTCCGAACTGGTGTTCTGCGCCGCCGTCCTGGTGGTCGGCAAGTACCGTATGGGCCTGGGAATCGGGGCCCTGAGGACACTGTCCTTCCTGGCGCTGGTGTTCGGCAATCAAGCTACCACCTACGCGAACCGGACTCGCTTGCACCTGTGGTCGATCCGCCCAAGCCCCCTGCTGGTGGTCTCCTCGGTGGCCGACCTGCTGATCGCCTCCACGTTGGCGCTGCGCGGGATCGCCATGACGGCCCTGCCGTGGCTCGTGGCAGGGACGGTCCTCGCCGGAGCGGCCGTGTTCGCATTGTCGGTAGACCTGGTGAAAGTCGCCGTCTTCCGTCGGCTCAGGATCGGTTGTTAGCCCGCCGGTTGGCCTCGGCCATGGCTTGCACCTCAAGTCGAGTTTTACGCTTGCGGCCGATTGCCGCGGCTCCGATGTCCAGGCCGATGCGCAGCTTGAGCTTGTAGAGGCTGTGTGCGTTGAAGCGGTCCACCGCCTCCAGGAGGTCCAGGGCTTTGTCCGCCGCACGGATGGTATGGTCCACCACCTCTCCGGGCAGTTCCGCAGCTGCCAGATAGGCATCTCCGATCATCCTGCCGCGTTCCGGGACGGTGTCGCCGGCACTGGCCGGCATGCGCGAGGACAGGGCATCGAGCACGCCCATCAGGACCACCGCATCGGCGCCCTGCGCGAATTTCGTGAACTCGACGAGGTCCGTGAACAGCACCGCGACTTCCGCATAGCCCTTGGCGGCCAGGCCCGGGGAGTGACCTGCAGCCTCATTGAGGTTTCCTTTCAGCACTTCGGCCAGGGCTTCGGGCAGGAGGTTGAGCAGGAGGCGCTTGGAGACTTCCTGCTCGCTCACGATCCGGGCGTAGAGCTGCAACGCCTTCATGTGCAGCAGGCGGACTTCGAGCATATTGTAGACCCGGAGCAACACCTCGGCGAGATCAAAGGGCTTGCTGACGAAATCCTTGGCGCCGCCGCGCAAGGCGCGCAGCTTGTGCGCCGATTGGGCAGTGATGACGAGCACCGGCACATAGCCGCTGGTCTCGATCTGCCTCAGGTTTTCCATCACCTGGAAGCCGTCCATTGTCGGCATTTGCAGATCAAGAAGAATCAGGTCATAGCGATTCATGAGGTGCATCTCACAGACCTGGGTGGGGTCCATGGTCGAGGCGATGGAGTCATAGCCTTCATTGCGCAACATTTGCGTAAGCAGGAGAACATTGGCCTCCTGGTCATCGACGATCAGGATTTTGCCGTGAAGAATGTCTGCTCTGCTCACCATTGGTATCACCCGGTCTGGCCTTCTTTGATCTGATGGATGCGGGCCCGTTCCAGCGCCAAGTCCAGCGCCTTGGTGAACTCTTCGACCTTGATCGGCTTGGTCAGGTAGCGGAAGAATCCGGCCTCCATGCAATTCTTGATGTCTTCGAGCATGGCGTTGGCGCTGATGGCCAGGACCGGGATATGTGCCGTCGCCGGATCTCCCTGGAGCTGCTTCAGTGCCTGGATGCCGCTGATGTCGGGCAGATTGATGTCCATCAGGATCACCGCCGGCCGGTGCATGCGGGCCAGCTCGACCCCGAGGTTCCCGCTTCCCGCGCTCAGCATGCGCAGGTCGGGACCGGCGGGCGATGAGCTGCTCGACCAGCGCCAGGTTGGCCGCGTTGTCTTCCACATAGAGGAGTGTTCGCAGCGGCGCCCCGGCGGCCTCGGCCCGCGGCCGGCTGCGGGCCGCCGCCTGGGCCCCCGCGGCCAGCTGCGGCTCGTCGCCGAGTCGAGCTCGAACCAGAACACGCTGCCCACGCCCACGGTGCTCTCCACCCCGATGACGCCCGCCCATGAGTTCGACCAGCTGCTTGGCCATCACCAGGCCGATGCCGGTGCCCTCCTCGCCGCTGGCCTCCTGGCCGAGCCGGTTGAACGGCTGGAACAGCTGGGCCAGCTTTTCCGGGGCCAGCCCTGCGCCGGTGTCCCGGACGCTGACGCGGATGCGGCCCCGGGCGTGGTCGACGCATTCCACCGCGATCGAGCCCCGGCCCGGTTGTATTTGATGGCGTTGGACAGAAGGTTGATGAGGACCTGCTTCAGCCGGGTCCGGTCGGCATGCACGAAGACGGGCGGGCGAACCGGGGAAAGGTCAGTGTGGATGCCCGCGCTTCTGCGCCTGGCTGCTTCGATCATGGCCTGGCACTCCGAGCATGACCTCGGCCAGCGCAACCGGCTCCAGCGACAGCGAGAGCTTGCCGGACTCGATCACCGCCAGGTCGAGGATCTCGTTGATCAGTTCCAGCAGGTACCATCCCGCCTTGAGGATCTGGTGGATGCTCGCCTTCTGGGAGGGCGGTGGGCGGCGGTGATTCGGTGTCGAGCAGCTGGGCGAATCCAAGGATCGCATTGAGGGGAGAACGCAGTTCATGGCTCATGCTGGAAAGGAATTCCGACTTGGCGAGGTTGGCCTTTTCCGCCGCCGACGTGGCGCTCTGGAGTTCCGCGTTCTTGTTCTGCAGCATTTCATCCAGCCGCTTGCGTTCGGTGATGTCGCGCGCCGCCGCGAACACACCTTGCAGATTCCGGTCCTGGTCGTAGAAGGTGGTCGCGTTCAAGGAAACATCCGTTTCTTTGCCGCCCCTGGCGCTCGCGGTGAGTTCATAGTCGGTGACCTTCATCCCGCTCAACACCAGCTTGATGCCCGCCTCGGCCCGGCCAGGGTCGGTGAAGTAGTTCCGGAACGGCGCCCCGATGAGCTCCTCCCGGGTGCAGCCGGCGAGCGCTTCCATCTGCTTGTTCACGTCGGTGATCAGGCCGGACCGGTCGGTGGTCAGCAGCGCGTCGATGTTGGACTCGAACAGGGAGCGGGTATAGAACTGGTGGTCGCGAAGGCGCTGGGCGAGCTTCTCCTGCTCCGCCTCGATCAGCTTGCGGGCCGTGTTGTCGGTGCCGATCAACAGGTAGCCGATGATGCCGACCCGGGCGTCGCGCAGGGCGGTGGCCGACACCACCACCGGAAAGCGGGTGCCGTCCTTGCGGATGCAGCTCAGTTCGAAAATGTCCTCGATGCCGCGCGAGGCCTTGAACACCAGGGACTGGAAGCCGGGAGGGATGGTCATCGCCAGTTCCAGGCTCAAGGCTTCGGCCCGGGCGGCCAGTTCCCGGGGATCACAGATATCGGCCGGGGTGATCTTGTTCAGGACATCGGCGGCGGC
>CAWFOJ010000045.1:0-6174 GCA_963816585.1 uncultured Holophagaceae bacterium
GCATCTTCAAAGGGGCTTGGTCTTTGCGGCGGCATCGAGTCATCCGCCGGAATAACGCGGCACACTGTTCTTGAAATTCAAATCTAACTGGAGGTTAGTCGCATCATGAATATTCGACCCCTATACGACCGCATCGTGGTGAAGCGCATCGAGGAAAAGGAAACCACGCACAGAGGCATCATCATCCCCGACTCGGCCAAAGAAAAGCCCCAGGAGGCTGAAGTGATGGCCATCGGCAAGGGCAAGCGGCTGGACGACGGCGAAATAGTGGCCCATCCGGCCCCGCCGCTGCAGCTCGCCCAGAATGTGGACGTCGATGCGGTCGAGTTTCAGGGCTTTGGCCGGAAGCACGAGGCCACCTCCTGGGTTGCCGTCCTGGTGATCAATGAAATCTTAACCTGGACCGACGGGCCGGGGGCCGGATTCAGCCGGGGCCCCGGTGCGGAGTGACCCTTTCCCCACCGTCGTCCAGGCACGGCCGCGCCGGCCCTAGCCCATCACCTTGATGCAGGACTGCCCGAAAATGTCCATGGCCTGGGCCATCTGGGCGTCGGTGATGACCAGGGGCATGAGCAGGCGGATCACGTTGTCGAAGGTGCCGGCGGCCAGGACGATCAGGCCCCGTTCGAAGCATTCCCGGGTGATGCGCTTGACCGAATCGGGATCCGGCTCCTTGGTGCGGGGATCCTTCACGAACTCCACCCCGATCATGGCCCCCAGGGCGCGGATGTCGCCGATGCCCGGAGCCGGGCCTGCAGCTGCTCCAGGCGGCCCATCACGTACTCGTTGATCTTCATGGCCCGGGCCCCCAGGTCCTGGGCCTCGTAGAAGTCCAGGGCCGCCGCCCCGGCGGCGCAGGCCACCGGGTTGCCGCTGAAGGTGCCGCCCAGCTGGCCCGGGGCGGGCGCGTCCATGATCTCGGCCCGGCCCACCACCCCGCTCAGGGGCAGCCCGGCGGCGATGGACTTGGCGCAGGCGATCAGGTCCGGGGCCACGCCGCTGTTGCTCACGGCGAAGGGCTTGCCGGTGCGGTAGAAGCCGGTCTGGACCTCGTCCGCCACGAAGGTGATGCCGTGCTCCCGGCAGATGGCCTGCAGGCCGGGCAGGAACTCCTTGGGCGGCACCACGATCCCCCCTTCCCCGTGCACCGGCTCGATGACCATGGCCGCCACGTCGGCGGGCTCCACTTCGCCCTTGAAGAAGCCCTTGAACTGCTCCAGGCAGTGCATGCCGCAGCCCGGGTAGGTGGACTGCCAGGGGCAGCGGTAGCAGTAGGCGGTGGCCGCCCGGTGCACGCCCGGGGCCGTCGGCCCGAAGCCCGCCTTGTACGGCTTCACCTTGCAGGTGAGCGACGCGGTGAGCTGGGTGCGCCCGTGATAGGCGCTGGTGAAGCAGATGACCGCCAGGCGCCTGGTGGCGATGCGGGCGATCTTGACCGCGTTCTCGATCGCCTCGGAGCCGCTGTTGAAGAACGCCGCCTTCTTGGGGAAGTCCCCCGGGGCCAGCCTGGCGAGCTTCTCGCTCAGGGCCACGTACGGGCGGTGCGGCACCTGGTGGAAGAAGGTGTGCAGGTACTGGGCGGCCTGGGCCTGGATCGCCTCCACCACCGGCTGCGGGCAGTGCCCGCCGTTGAGCACCCCCACCCCGGCGAAGCAGTCGATGTAGACGTTCCCGTCCAGGTCCTTGACCACCGCCCCCTTGGCCTCGGCGGCGAACACCCCGTTCACCACCGCCACCCCGCGGGGGACACATTCCGCCGCCCGGGCCAGCCACTCCTTGGTGGCGCTGCCGCGGCCGTGGGAAACATCAACCAGTTCGTTGCCGGTGAGCATGGGGGGCTCCTTTCGCGGGCCGGATCCTTGATCATTCCCTTGTGGGATGGGAAGAAAATAACGTTCCCGGCCAAGCAGCCGTTGCCGTAGTTGGGCGGCTTCCCGGCAGAAAATAGCTTTTCCGGGGGGCGGGAAAGAACCTGATGGCGGCAGTTGCCTCGAAATCCCGCGTCGGGCGCCGGCACCCTCCCGGTCATCCCCGCCGCAGCATCTGGTCCAGCCCCGCCCCGGCCGGCACCATGGGGAACACGCTCAACTCCTTGTCCACCTGGAACTCGATCAGGAACGGACCGGGCGCTTCCTGGGCCTGGCGGATGGCCGGGAGCACCTGGTCCCGCCGCTCCACCCGCACCCCCGGCAGGCCGAAGGCGTCCGCCAGCTTCACGAAGTCCGGGTTGAGCATCGCCACGGCCTGGTACCGGCGCTCGCAGTACACCTCCTGCAGCTGCCGCACCATGCCCAGGTAGCCGTTGTTGATGATGGCGATGTTGATCTTGACGCCCTCCTGCACCAGGGTCATGAGCTCCTGCATGTTCATCTGGAAGCCGCCGTCGCCGTCCACCACCCACACGTCCCGGTCCGGGCGGGCCAGCTTGGCGCCGATGGCCGCGGGCAGGGCGAAGCCCATGGTGCCCAGGCCGCCCGAGGTGATCTGGCCGTTCTCCTGCTGGTGGGCGTAGTACTGGGCCGCCCACATCTGGTGCTGGCCCACGCCCGTGACCACCAGGGCCGTGCCGGCGGTGGCCTGGGCCAGGTCGTGGATGACCTGGGGGCCGCTGAGGGCGCCGGGGGCCTCGAGGATGGCCCCGGCCTGGGCCTGGCCGCGCAGGCCCTGCACGTGGGCCACCCAGGCGTCGCGGCGCTTGGGCTCCAGCTGCTCCAGCAGGCGCTCCAGCACCTGGCGCACGTCCGCGTGGATGGGCAGGTCCACCGTCACGTTCTTGTTGATCTCGCAGGCGTCCATCTCCACGTGGATCTTCTTGGCCCGGGACGCGAAGGCGTCCAGCGCGCCGGTGGCCCGGTCGTCGAAACGCATGCCCAGGGCCAGGATCAGGTCCGCCTCCTGGATGGCCTGGTTCACCCAGGCTTCGCCGTGCAGGCCCATCATGCCCAGGTTGAGGGGATGGCTGGCGGAAATGCAGCCCAGGCCCAGCAGGGTGGTGGCGATGGGGGCGGCGGCCCGTTCCGCCAGGGTGCGCAAGGCCGTGGTGGCCCCGGCCAGGATCACCCCGTGCCCGGCCAGGATCACCGGGCGATCGGCCCAGTTCAGCAACCTGAGGGCCTTGGCCACCGCCTCGGCGGCCGGCGCCGGGGGCACGTGGCGCAGGTGCCGCCCAGACAGGGGCCGGTCCCAGTCCGGAGCGGCGCTGGCTTTCTGGGCGTCCCGGGTGATGTCCACCACCACCGGCCCGGGCCGGCCGTGGCGGGCGATGGCGAAGGCCTCCCGCAGGGTCGGAGCGATGTCCTCGGCGTTCATCACCAGGTAGTTGTGCTTGGTGATGGGCAGGGTCACGCCCATGAAGTCCACCTCCTGGAAGGCGTCGCTGCCCAGCACCGCCCGGCCCACCTGGCCGGTGAGGGCCACCAGGGGCACCGAGTCCATCATGGCCGTGGCCAGGCCGGTGACCAGGTTGGTGGCGCCGGGGCCGGAGGTGGCCAGCACCACGCCGGTGCGGCCGCTGGCGCGGGCGTAGCCGTCGGCCATGTGGCAGGCGCCCTGCTCGTGCCGGGAGAGCACGTGGCGCAGGCCGGGGAAGTCCTGCAAGGCGTCGTACAGGCTGAGCACGTTGCCGCCCGGATAGCCGAAGACGGTATCCACCCCTTCCCGGGTCAGGGCTTCCCAGACGATGTGGGCGCCGGTCATGTCCATGGTTGGGGTCCTCCCAAAGGAAGAGCCCCGCGGCCTTGGGGGGTTCGCGGGGCTCCAGGTCAGTGAACGGAAGTGGCTAGACCGGCCCCGCGCGATCGGGCAGCAGTACGAGGGCTGCCAGGCCGAGGGAAAGCAGGCGGGGCCCGTCCGCTCCGCCCGGAGCCCCGGCGCGAAGGGCCGGAACCAGGAAGCGGGTGGGGTCGGAGGGACGGCGCATGGGATCCAGGGGTTGGTGTGCTTCAAGGATAAGCATGGGACCCGGGATTTTCTGCCGTTTTTATTCCGGTTTGAGCAACAAAATTACAAAAAAGAATGGACCCATTTGATGGATCGCGGAATAGCAATAATCTGCCGTTTCCACCGGCACCTTCGATGAAAAATGCTTGTATGAAATTTTATAATTTGGTCACTTCGATCCTTGCACCGTCTTCGAAACCCGCGCCTGGCCGGCCCGGAACCTGAATTCCGGCGCACCTCCCGCCCGCCCGTAGGAGTCCGATCCGACATGCTTCTGCAAACCCTCATCACCGGCTTGGCCATCGGCGGCATCTACGCGTTGATGGCCGTGGGCTATTCTCTGGTGTTCAGCATCATGGGGTTCAGCAATTGGGCCTACGGCACCATTATTATGTATGGCGCATACGTAGGCTTCTACAGCATGACCAAGTTCGGACTGCCCTTCTGGCTGGCCCTGATCCTGTCCATGCTGGGGGGCGCGATCCTGTGCGTGGCCAACGAGCGGATCGCCTACAACCCCCTGCGCAAGCGCAAGGCGCCCTCGCTGTTCCTGATGATCAGCGCCATGGGCACCGCCATCTTCCTGGAGAACATGGTCTACGTCCTGATCGGCGCCCACTACTACTCCTTCCCGGAGGTGTTCCAGACCCAGGTGCTCGATTTCATGGGCGCCTCCCTGGGCGTCCTGGACCTGTTCGCCATCGTGTTCTCCTTCACCGCCATCTGGGCCCTGAATTACTTCATCAACCACACCAAGCTGGGGGTGGGCATCCGGGCGGTCTCCTACGACAGCACCGTGGCCCAGATCAACGGCGTGAACCTGGGCCGGACCATCGGCCTGGTGTTCGTGCTGTCCGGGATCCTGGCGGGCATCTCCGGGACCTTCTTCGGGATGAAGTACATGGTCTATCCCACCATGGGCAACATTACCAACAAGGCGTTCATCGCCGCCGTCATCGGCGGCCTGGGCAGCCTGCCCGGGGCGGTCCTCGGCGGGGTCATCCTGGGAATCCTGGAATCCCTGGTGAGCGTGTACCTGTCCTCCACCTACCGGGACGTGTTCAGCTTCTCGTTCCTGATCATCCTGCTCATCTTCCTGCCCCTGGGCCTCCTGGGCAAGCGGCTGGAAGAGAAGGTCTGAGGGGGGGAAACGCCATGTGGTTCTATATCAAGGGCATCCTGACCCTGGCCATGATCAACATCATCGCGGTGATGGGGGTGACCGTGTTCACCGGCTTCACCGGGCTGTTCTCCCTGGGCCACGCCGCCTTCATCGCCGCCGGCGCCTACACCGCCGCCATCCTCACCCACTTCTACCACGTGAACTTCTACCTGGCCCTGGCCGCGGGCTGCGTGGTGGCCGCCAGCCTGAGCCTGGTCATCGGCATCCCCACCCTGCGCGCCAAGCTGCGCAGCGACTACTTCGCCATCGCCACCCTGGGCTTCGGGGAAGCCTTCAAGATGATCCTGGAGAACATGAACATCACCCAGGGCGCCCGCGGGCTGCCGGGCATCACCACCTACTCCACCTTCCCGCTGGTGTGCGTCGCCCTGGTCCTGGTGGTGGCGGTCTGGAACGCGGACGCCCGCGGCATCGAGCGCAACGTGCTGGCCACGGCCATTGCCGCCGCCGACCACGAGATCGCGGATCGGCGGCAGAACCTGGATCGCACGCAGCGGGCGGCCTTCGACCTTGCCCGCACCGTCGCCGACTCGAAGATGGAGCTCGACCAGATCAATCGGCAACGCAGTCAGGTCGAGAACACGGCCGGGCCGCCGCCGGTGGTGGTCGAGAGCTATCCGACGCCGATCAGCCGGGCCGTGGACGGGCCCGAGGCGCACCTGCTGATCGCCGGCGGACGGGTGGTGTTCATTCCGCTGGAGCCGTTATTGGATTTGATGCTGGCGCAAGGCAGGAGTGAGGCGCACAGCATGAAGGACCAGGACGAGCTGACCGACACGGTCGGGCCGGTCGCCGGCTTCCGGTTGCGCTACACGCTGGAGCGCAGCGACGTTTCCATCGAAAAGATGAAAGAGGGCGCCCGCCCGGGGATCCACATTTCGCTGCGGCGCTGGACGCTCATCGCGCCGGCCACGGCGACGGGCGAGCCGGTGCGGCTGGCCCTGCAAGACGGCTCCGATTTCCGCCAAGCGCTGAGAAAGGTCATGCCCGGCCGGACGGCCATTACCATCTGGGTCTATCCCGACGGTTTCGAGGCCTTCCGCGACGTTCGC
>CAWFOJ010000046.1:0-11757 GCA_963816585.1 uncultured Holophagaceae bacterium
CATAGGGCTCGCTCGGTGGCCGCCTGCAGCTCCTTCTGGGCTCCCGCGAGCCCCAGCAGCAGGGGGTAGGTGATTTTACCTTTGCCCTGGTCCTTGCCAACCCGCTTGCCCATGGCGGCTTCGGTGGCCGTGGCGTCCAGGATGTCGTCCTTGATCTGGAACGCCAGGCCCAGGGCCTCGCCCGCGCCCCGCAGGGCCAGGGACTGGTCCGGCGCGGCGTTGCCGGCGATGCCCCCAAGCTCCAGGGCCGCCCGCAGCAGGGCGCCGGTCTTGAGGCGGTGGATGACCCGCAGCTGGTCCATGCCCACCGGTTCCCCGGCCCGGGTGGCGCGCTCCCCTTCCAGGTCCAGGGACTGGCCGCCCACCATGCCCCGCCACCCGGCGGCCTCCCCCAGCACCCGCAGGGCCTCCACCCGGCGGGACGGCGGCAGGGACGGGTCCGAGGCCAGAAACGTGAAGGCCTCGGTGAGCAGCCCGTCCCCCGCCAGGATCGCCTGGCCCTCCCCGAACACCACGTGGCAGGTGGGCTTGCCCCGGCGCAGGTCGTCGTCGTCCATGGCCGGGAGGTCGTCGTGGATCGAGCGAATAAGTGTGGATGTACTCCAGGGCCACCGCACAGGGCAGGGCGTCCTGGGCCGGGGCCCCCACCGCCTCGGCGGCCAGCATGCACAGCACCGGGCGGATGCGCTTGCCCCCGGCCTTGAGGCTGTAGGTCATGGCTTCGGCCACCCGCCCGGCCTCCCCGCCGGTGAACGGCAGCAGGTAGCGGGATTCCAGCAGGGGCAGGAGGCGTTCCAGGTCGGTCCGGACCTGGCTCTGGGCGGTCAGGGGCAAGGCGGGTCTCCTTCCAAGGGCTCGGCGCGGTATTCACCGCCCAGGCCCTGCTTGAGCACTTCCACCCGGCGCTGGGCCTCGGCCAGCTGCTGCTGCAGGGCCTGGCTGAGGGCCACCCCCTCCTCGAATTCCCGCAGGGCTTCCTCCAGGCTCAAGTTCCCACTTTCCAGCTTCTGCACCAATGTTTCAAGCCTGTCCAGGCCATCGTCGAAAGAAGCGGGCTGCATCATCATAAGATTAAGGTTAGGGCCCTTCGTGGAACGATTCCACAGAGGATTCGTCCTTAAGGGATGGATGGAACATGACACGCGTGCTGGTGGTGGACGATAGCCAGGAAACCTGCGACCTGCTGGAGCTCCTGCTGGCGGATAGCCAGGCGGGGACGGACCTGGAAGTGATCAAGGCCACTCGCCCCGAGGAGGCGGTGCGGCACCTGGAGGCGGGGGGGGTGGACCTGATGCTCTCGGACATCAACCTGGAGGCCAGCATGGACGGCCTGGACCTGCTCCGCCTGGCCAAGCCCCTGGGGGTGGAAACCATCCTGCTCACCGGCTTCGGCACCCTGGAGCGGGCCCTGGAGGCGGTGCGGGAGGGCGCCTTCGACTTCCTCTCCAAACCGTGGAACAACGAGGAGCTCAAGTCCCTGGTGAAGCGGGCCCTGCTCATGAAGGAGAGCAAGGAGGGGCGCAAACCGGCGGGCCGGGCCCCGGACCGGCGCCAGAGCGTGATGATCGGGTCCAGCCCGGCCATGATGGAGGTGTACCGCACCATCGCCTCCCTGCAGAACAGCCGGACCACTGTGCTCATCGTCGGCGAGAGCGGCACCGGCAAGGAACTGGTGGCCCGGAACATCCATGCGAGCAGCGACCGCAAGGACCGGCCGTTCGTGGCCATCAACTGCGGGGCTCTCGCCGAGAGCCTGCTGGAATCGGAATTGTTCGGGCACGTGAAGGGGGCGTTCACCGGGGCGGTTTCGGACAAGAAGGGGTTCTTCGAGGAAGCCACCGGCGGCACCATCTTCCTGGACGAGATCGGCGAGACCTCCGCCAACTTCCAGGTGCGCCTGCTGCGAGTGCTGCAGGAACAGGAGATCCGGCGGGTGGGCAGCAACCGGACCGTCAAGGTGGACGTGCGGGTGATCGCCGCCTCCAACCGGGACCTGGCCCAGATGGTCAAGGCCGGCAAGTTCCGGGAGGACCTCTACTACCGCTTGTGCGTGGTGGAGATCCTGGTGCCGCCGGTGCGCGACCGGTGGTCCCGGGACGCCAGGACCGGCCAGGTGGTCTCGGACATCCCCGCCCTCATCGACCACTTCCTGGCCGAATATTCCCGCAAGGACAACCTCTCCTACCTCATCCGCGCCGACGCCCGCAAGCAGCTGGAAGGCTACAGCTGGCCAGGAAACGTGCGGGAGATGGCCAACATCATCGAGCACCTGACCCAGCTCAGCCGGGGCCGGGAGATCACCCCCGAGGACTTCCCCGACAAGGTCCGGGAGGAGCTGCGCACCCGGGGGGCCGGGCTGGCCCAGGCCCCCACCCCCTCCTGGAGCTCATCGAAGGGCTGGGACCACCTGCCCACGCTGGAGGAGCTGGAGCGGCGCTACATCCAGGTGCTGCTCAGGCACGAGCACCGCAAGAGCCGGGTGGCCGAGCTTCTGGGCAAGGACCGGACCACCCTGTACCGCAAGCTCAAGGAACTGGGGCTGGCGGAAGCCGTGGACGAACCCGGGTTGTGATGCAGATTGCAACGCGTTGCAGGATCCCACGAGGTTTGTTTACGGGCTTTTTATCTAATTATTGATTTTAAAGAGATTAAAATTTGGCCTGAAACCTGCTTATTTAAATTTCGCAACCGGCCGTGCCGGTTTCCAACTGGAGATCCCAATGAGTAAACTTGCTGCCCTGCTGATCGCGGCCGCGCTCATCAGCCCCGCGTTCGCCCAGGCTCCCGCCACCCCGGCCCCGGCCGCCCCGGCCGCCGCCGCCCCGGCGCCTCAGAAGCCCGCCAAGACCGCGAAGAAGGTCAAGAAGGAGAAGAAGCCCGCCGCTCCCGCCGCCGCCCCGGCTTTGACCGCCCAGGCTCCGGCCGCCACCCCGGCCCCGGCTCCGGCCCCCGAGAAGGCCGCCAAGCCCATGAAGAAGGCCAAGAAGACCACCAAGAAGGCTGAGAAGAAGGCCGCTCCCGCCGCCGCCCCGGCTTTGACCGCCCAGGCTCCGGCCGCCACCCCGGCCCCGGCTCCGGCCCCCGAGAAGGCCGCCAAGCCCATGAAGAAGGCCAAGAAGTCCACCAAGAAGGCTGAGAAGAAGGCCGCTCCCGCCGCCGCCCCGGCTTTGACCGCCCAGGCTCCGGCCGCCACCCCGGCCCCGGCTCCGGCCCCCGAGAAGGCCGCCAAGCCCATGAAGAAGGCCAAGAAGTCCACCAAGAAGGCTGAGAAGAAGGCCGCTCCCGCCGCCGCCCCGGCTTTGACCGCCCAGGCTCCGGCCGCCACCCCGGCCCCGGCTCCGGCCCCCGAGAAGGCCGCCAAGCCCATGAAGAAGGCCAAGAAGACCACCAAGAAGGCTGAGAAGAAGGCCGCTCCCGCCGCCGCCCCGGCTTTGACCGCCCAGGCTCCGGCCGCCACCCCGGCCCCGGCTCCGGCCCCCGAGAAGGCCGCCAAGCCCATGAAGAAGGCCAAGAAGACCACCAAGAAGGCTGAGAAGAAGGCCGCTCCCGCCGCCGCCCCGGCCCTGACCGCCCAGGCTCCGGCCGCCACCCCGGCCCCGGCTCCGGCCCCCGAGAAGGCCGCCAAGCCCGCGAAGAAGGCCAAGAAGACCACCAAGAAGGCTGAGAAGAAGGCCGCTCCCGCCATGTAAGCTTCACTCGCTTCACTCTGTAAGAGGGCCCCGACTGGGGCCCTTTTCGTTGCTTAGAAGAAGCGGGAAAAGAAGGGCCGATTCCGGGCCACCGCCCGGTAGGCCAATTCCACGACCCAGATGGAAGGTGGATGGGCGAGGAGCCGGGCCAGGGACCCCAGACCGGTGTGTTCAAGGACGAACAGGACCGCCCGGCCGCCTCGAAGGATCCCGCCGTCGGACCGGACCACGTGGACCGCCCTGGCGCAGGCTTCAACCAGATCGGGGGTCATGGGCGGCCAAGGGGCGTCCTGGTATGGGAGGGCGATGAACACCCCCTTCCGGTCCCGGGAGGTCAGCCGGGCCACCGCCCGGCGGCAAAAGCCGCATTGGCCGTCAAAGAGGATGATGTGCCGCGTCGCCATTCGCCCCTTCCGGATCCTGCGGGGAAGGTAGGCTTCCTTGCCTGGCTTAGCAACCCTGCCTTTGTCTAGCTTTACTGGGGCGTTCGTGTCCCGGTGCGGCGGCAGGTCCGTGGTGCGGGTTCCGGGCGTCGCGCCGCCCCATCGGCGGTGGTCGTGAATCGGCGTGCGTGGTCGTCGCAAGTTCCTGCGCGCGCACGCCGATTAACGACCACCGGCCATCGAGCCGCAGCGGACTTTGGGTTCGGTGGATTGCGCGTCGGTCGGAATGCGTCCTTGCCGACTGGCGGAGCTTGGCGGACCCGCCTCATTTTGCTGGCAGGAAAGGGCTGGTGAAGTTTGAAGAGGCGCTTCCTCCAGTCCGCCCCGAAGTCACCGACACCTGGGTCCTTTGGCCGGCCCCGACGAACCAGCGAGTGCTTCGTCAGACCGCGCTGCGCGCGGTTTGACGAAGCCGAGCAACCGTGGGGCGGCGCGATACCCGGGAACCCGGCCGGTGGACCTGCCGCCGCACCGGGACACGGACGCCCCATTGGAACTAGCAGACCTGGTGCAGCCAGTGGTTGGGATCTGGCGCCACCCCATGCTGCAGCTCCAGCAGGGCCTTGCGCAGCTGGGATGACACAGGCCCGACCTCCCCCTTGTTCACCACCCACTCGCCGTGAGTGGACTTGATGGTGCCGATGGGGGTGATCACCGCGGCGGTGCCGCAGGCGAACACTTCGGTCATGCGGCCTTCCCGCAGGGCCTCCTCCCACTCGTCGATGGAGATGCGCCGCTCCTCGGCCCCGTAGCCCAGGTTCTTGGCCAGCTCCAGCAGGGTGAGGCGGGTTATGCCCGGGAGCAGGGTGCCGGTGAGCAAGGGCGTCACCACCACGGTCTTGCCCCCTTCCTGGTAGACGAAGAAGATGTTCATCCCACCCATCTCCTCCACGTACCGGCGGTGCACCGCGTCCAGCCACACCACCTGGTCACAGCCCTCGCCCTTGGCCTCCTTCTGGGCCACCAGGCTGGCGGCGTAGTTGCCGGCGCACTTGGCCGCGCCGGTGCCGCCCGGCGCGGCCCGCACGTAGTTCTCGGAGATCCACACGGTCACGGGCTTGGCGCCCTGGGCGAAATAGGCGCCCGAGGGGGAGGCAATGAGAATGAACAAGTAGTCCTTGGAGGGTTTGACCCCCAGGGCGGCTTCGGTGGCGATCATGAAGGGGCGCAGGTACAGGCTCTCACCCACGTTGCCGGGCACCCAGTCACGCTCCTGGGCCACCAGCAGGTCCGCCGCTTCCACGAAGAGCTCCACCGGCAGTTCCGGCATGGCCAAGCGTCGCGCGGAAGCGTTGAAGCGGTTGGCGTTGGCCTCGGGGCGGAAAGTCTTGATGTGGCCGTCGGGCTGGCGGTAGGCCTTGAAGCCCTCGAAGATGGCCTGGCCATAGTGCAGCACCGAGGCGGCCGGGTCCAGCACCACCGGGCCGTAGGGCTTTAGGATCCCGCGTCCCCAGCCGGTCTCCTCGTTGTACGGGATGACGATCATGTATTCGGTGAACACCTTGCCGAAGCCCGGGTTCTGCATGCGCTTGGCCCGCTCCTCGGCCGGCATTGGCTCCTTGGCCAGCTGGATGTCGAAGTGGGTGGTAGGAACGGTGAGAGGGCTCACGGAAGCTCCTTCAGGTGGAGGCGGCCGAACGGGTGTGCATCAGCCCGCCCAGACGGGCGATGGCGTCGCGGGTGACGCTCGGCGCATGGGTTGAGAAGTTGAGGCGCAGGCAGTTGGTTCCCCGGCCGTCGGGGAAGAACAAGGGCCCGGGGGCGAAGCTGAGCCCGTGGGCGATGGCGGTCCGGTGCAGGTCCAGGGCCGACAGGTCCTCGGGCAGGACCACCCACAGGTGCATCCCTCCCTTGGGCTCGGTGATCTCCGAGTCCCGGGGGAAACTGGCGTGGATGGCCTCCAGCATGGCGTCCCGGCGCTCCCGCAGGGCCTTGCGCAGGCGCGAGAGGTGGCGCTTGAAGGCCCCCGAATCGAGGAAATGGCCCACCACCGCCTGGGACAGGGTGGGCACGGAGATGCTGTGCACTTCCTGGATGGGCGCCAGGCGGTCCAACACCCGGGTGGGGGCGATGAGGTAGCCCAGGCGCAGCCCGGCCGCCACGGACTTGGAGAAGCTGCCCAGCTGGATCACATGGTCGGCGGCCGGCAGGCTGCGGCAGGAGGGGATGCGGGCGCCGATGAAGCGAAGATCCCCGTAGGTGTCGTCCTCCACCATCGGCACCCCGTAGGTGCGGGTGAGGGCCAGGATGCGCTCCCGCCGGGTGCGGCCGAAGGTGAGCCCGGTGGGGTTGTGGAAGGTGGGGACGGTGAACAGCAGCTTGGCGTCACCCTTTTGCAGCAGGGACCCGAGCCGTTCCGTGTTCATGCCGTTGCGGTCCACCGGCACCGGCACCGGCTCCCGGCCCAGGGTCTGGATGAGGGCCAGGGCGCCCACGTAGCAGGGGCTCTCCACCAGGACCCGGTCGCCGGGGATGGTGAGGGATTCCAGCACCAGGGCCAGGCCCGCCTGGGCGCCGGGGGTGGCGCGGATGCCCCAGCCTTCGGGGATGGGCTCGTTCTCCGAGGCCAGCCACCGGGCGATGGCCTCCAGGTAGGAGGGTTCCCCGACCGGATCCCCGTAGCCCCAGGCGTCGGGTCCCAGGTCCTTCATGGTCTGCACGTACAGCCGCCGCAGGGCGTCCCCCGGCAGCAGGTCCGCCGGCGGGAAGTTGGCGGAGAAGCTCTCCAGCAAACGGTTCTGGGCCGCGCCCAGGGTCTCTCCCAGCCAGGGCCCCAGTTCGTCCTCCCGGACCTTCAGGCTGGAGCCCTGGAACGGGAACGATTCGGGATCCCGCAGGGCCGGGGCCTCGGGCAGGTGGTCGGCCACGAAGCTGCCCCGACCGGTGACCGTCTGCACCCAGCCGGTGCGCTTGAGTCCGGCCAGGGCTTTGAGCACCGTGAGCCGGTGCACCTGGAAGCGCTGGGCCAGTTCGGGCACCGCCGGCAGGCGCATGCCCGGGTGCCACTCGTTCTTCTGGATGAGCATGCGCAGCGAGCGCTGCAGCTGGAGGTACAGCGGGCTGGCGGCTTCCGGGTTGAGGGGATGGCTGGCGGTCATGACCCCCAAAGTTTGGGTCTTTTATTAGGGAATGTCACTCATTCATGGTTCAAAGGATAGGCCAAGGCAGACCACCATCCTGGCAGGTGGTTGTGGATGGGTCCTCCAGACCGGCACAGACCGCTCCCGGACTGCTTCAACGTGTGCCGGCGAGATCCCGGGGCCGGATTTCGGTGCCACGGCCGGTGCCCAGGGCCGAGACCCCGAAGGCCTCCGGCTGGAGCACCGCCTGGGCGACCCGGCGCACCTGGTCCAGGTCCACCTGGTCGATTTCCCGGATCTGCTCGTCCAGGCTGCGCCACCGGTCCATGTGGATGGCCTGGTGGGCCAGGGCGAACATGCGGTTGCTGACCGATTCCTGGTTCAGCACCAGGCTGGTGCGCAGCTGGAGCTTGGCCCGCTCCAGTTCGTCCGCGCCCACCCCCTCCCGTCGCAGGCGGGCGCACTCCCGCACGGTGCGGCGCACCAGCTCCTGGGCCCGTTCCGGGGCGCAGCTGGCGGCGATCTGCAGGGCGCCGGTGTCGCCGTAATGGCTCAGGTAGGTCCCCACCTGGTAGCACAGGGCCTGCTTCTCCCGCAATTCCATGAACAGCCTGGAGGCCATGCCCCCGCCCAGCACGAAGCTGAGCAGGTTCAGGGCCGAACGGTCCGGGTGCTGGTGGGGGAAGGCCGGGAATCCCATCACCAGGCTCACCTGCTGCAGTTCCCGGCGGGGCACGTTGAGCAGGAAGGGCTGGGGCCGGTTGGGGCGCGGGGCCGCCGGCTCGGCGCCCCCGGGGAGGCGGGCGAGGATGGGCCGCACCAGGTCCAGGAAGGGCTCGGGCTGGAGATCCCCGGCGGCCGCAATGAGCAGGTTGGGCGCCCGGTAGGTCTTGCGGAAAAACGCCTGGGCCTGGGCATGGCCGTACCCGGCCACCTGGTCCCGGGTGCCCAGGATGGGGTGGGCCAGGGTGCCCCCGGCCCAGAAGTGGCCGTAGAAGAGCTCGCTGACCCAGTCATCGGGCTGGTCCTCGCTCTGGTTGATCTCCTCCAGGATCACCTGGCGCTCCCGGGCCAGTTCATCTTCCTGGAACCGGGGCGTGGTCACCAGCTCCCCCAGCAGTGCCACCAGGGCCGGCAGCTGTTCCCGCAGCACCTTGCCATAGAAGCAGGCGCTCTCCTTGCCGGTGAAGGCGTCCACGTTCCCGCCCAGGCGGTCCGTGGCCTCGGCCATGGCCTGGGGGTCCGGGAAGGTCTCGGTGCCCTTGAACACCGTGTGCTCGATGAAGTGGGCCAGGCCCTCCTCTTCGGGCCCTTCTCCGCAGGAGCCGCGCTTCACCCAGAAGCCCACCGAACAGCTGCGCACGTGGGGCAGGGGTTCCACCAGGATCTCGGTGCCCTGGGGCGTGACGGTGCGAAAGGGCCGCTTGTGCATCCAACGAGTGTAGCCTGGGGCGGGCCTAGGAGCCTGACCATGTATTATTCGGCCCCGCGTCGGCGTCCAGACCCGTGCCTATCGAGCGCAAGGCCCGCAGGAGGTAGTGGTGCTACCTTCAAGGGACTTGCACACGAGAGGCGCGGGTCTGGGCGCCGACCCTCCGGGCTGGTGGCAGCGGGCCCAGCCATCCGGCGTCAGGTTCCTCGGAGGTATAACCTATACCCCCTTCGGAACCTTCCTTGTCTGGCTAGGCCCGGTGCCACCAGCGCGGGGCCGAATAATACATGGTCAGGCTCCTAGAACCGGTACCAGACTCCGCCCTTGAGGGAGCTGTAGGCGCCCAGGGAGGAGCGGAACTGGCCCACGTCCAGGCCGAATTCCATGCCCCAGTTGGCGTTGAAGCGGTTGCCCACGCCGATGGTGGCGGTGGGGGAGTTGAGGCGGGTGCTGCCGGCGAAGCGGTACTGGGAATACCACCACACCAGCCCCACGCCGCCGAAAGCGTACAGGCCCCGGCGGCGCTCCTCCAGGTAGCGCAGGTAGTCCGCGCCCACGCCGACGCCGTAGACGGTGGTGGTGGAGGTCAGGGAGGCCAGGCTGAAGGAACCGCCGTCCACCCGCGTGTAGTCGATGCACGGGCGGATCTCGTTGCCGCCGCCCAGGTCGATGGCCCCGTGCACGCCCACCTCGAAGCCGGTGCGCCCACCGGTGGCGGTGCGCAGGTCCTGCTGGGGGAAGACCAGGGATCCCTGGATTCCGGCTTCGGTCTGCTGGGCGGCCAGGGGCAGCATTCCCGTGGCCAGGCAAAGGGCGATGGTAAGATGATGGGCTCGCATCGGGACTCCAAGGCTGTGGCCCCAGCGTACCACCAGGCACGGGAAAAAGGCCCGGCATCGCGCCGGGCCTTGGTGGAACAGACCGCGTGCCCGGCTATTCGCCCAGGTCCTCCGCCCGGCGGCGTTCCTTGAGGCGTCCGGCCTTGCCCAGCTTCTCCCGCAGGAAGTACAGCTTGGCCCGGCGCACCTTGCCGCTGCGCAGGACTTCCAGGTGGTCGATGGAGGGGCTGTGCAGGGGGAAGATCCTCTCGACGCCCACGCCCACGCTGATCTTGCGCACGGTGAAGGTGGTGCGCATGCCGCCGCCGCGGATGCCGATCACGATGCCCTGGTACACCTGGATGCGTTCCTTCTCGCCTTCCTTCACCTTCACGTGGACCTTGACCGTGTCGCCGGGGGCGATCCGGGGCAGGTCGGTGCGGACCATGCCCGCCTCAAGGCGGTCGATAATGTTCGTCATGACGTCTCCTATTGGGCCAGCGGTCCAGACGCCACTACGGCGGGACATGGTACCCGAACCCGGGAAGGGGCCTCCCAGTCTACCTGAAATGCGCCAAAAAGGAAGCCTGCGTGGTCTATCGGGGCCAGCCCCGCCAGCCCTTGGGCTTCGGCTGGTCCCGGTCCTCGGGATGCTCCACTTGCCAGGCGCACCACTGGTCGGTGCGGGGCAGGCCGCCCAGGCGCTGGTCCAGGAACGTCCGCCACAGGTCCGGGCGCAGCCGCCGGGTGCGCTCCATGGCCTCCCGCAGGCGCCAGAGCCGGACCGCTTCGTGGTCGCCGCCCAGGAGCACCGGGGGCGCCTCCACGTCCTCGAACCGCGCCGGCCGGGTGTAGTGGGGGTGGTCCAGCAGCCCCGTGGCGAAACTGTCCGCCTGGGCCGAGGCCTCGTTGCCCAGCACCTCGGGCAGCCACCGGCACACCGCGTCGATGAGGCACAGGGCGGGCAGTTCCCCCCCGGACAGGACCGCCTCCCCCACCCGCAGTTCCTCGTCCACATAGCGGTCCACCGCCCGCTGGTCCACCCCCTCGAAACGGGTGCACACCAGGATCAGCTGGTCCAGGGCGGCCAGTTCCACCGCCTTGGCGTGGTCCAGGGCCGGCGCCGCCGGGGAGAAGTGAATGACCCGGCCCCGCCCGGCCCGGGGCACGGCCGCCAGGGCGTCCCGCAGCACGTCCGGGCGCAGCACCATGCCCGGGCCCCCGCCGAAGGGGGAATCGTCCACGTGTCCGCAGGGGTTGCCGGCGAATGCCCGGTAGTTCAAGGTCTCCAGCTGGTGCCCCAGGTCCCGGAAGGCCCGCCCGGTGACCCCGGCCCGGGCCGTGGCGAACAGCTCGGGAAACAGAGTAAGGACGTCGAAACGCATGGTTTGCTTCTAGCACAAGAAGGCCTGTGACGAGCAGGTAAAATCTCCGCCGGCCAGCGAAAAAAGAGACCGGAAGCCGGGCGCATGCATCCAAGAGGCAACGACCCCGACCCCCCGGCCCAGGCCGGGGCGTAAGTGAAAACCGTCCTTCATGGGAGTGTCCGTGGTAACGAACTTAGTTGGAAATAACACCATTGTCGGCTTGTCGCTTGGGTGCATCGCCAGCCTCATTCTGGCGGTCTTAAAAATAATCAAATTGTCCATTTATTGAATAATGGTAGTAGTTACGGAAAAAATAAAAATGAAATAAATTTCAAATTCAATGGGGGTTGAATATGTTTTTTACTGCAAACCGTCATAATGTTTTTGATTACCTTGGTTTGATTATTGCCGTACTGACCCTGGTGAGATTGGTATGGAAATTTTTTGCTTGTTGATGTGTAAATTTTAATAATTTAATTGAAAATTATATCAAATAGATGGATTATCCAATGACTATATTCGTTTTTCGTTCTTTGCTGTGTGATTCAATAAATTTTGGCCTATTCATAGTTACGGTCGTGAGCGCAATCATTAAGTTCCTAGCCGGCCATTAATTAGTCCTTTCTTGGGCCACCGAGAAACACAAAGATGAAGCCCAGCCCTCCCCATCGTACCGGCACGGATGCTGCAACCCACAATTTCCTGGTGCCAGTCCAGGCGGTAAAAAAACATCCGTTCGGCCGGGTGCCCCAGCCGATCCATTTGGACTTTTGGATAAATTGTTTCTTCTCCGCGCCTCCCTTCCTCCGCGTCCTCCATAATTGTTTTTTCGATGGATCCTAAGAGGGTGTCTGCAAATTAGGAGGCCCCGCAACGGCGTCCAGAGGCTCGATAGCAATACGTAATCTAGTCGAGAACAGGGAACAGT
>CAWFOJ010000047.1:0-4215 GCA_963816585.1 uncultured Holophagaceae bacterium
AATATTGCTCTAGGATCTTGTTGCCCCCTGGGACCATAATGGGGCCATCCCAACCCAGCTGATCGGAGGTCCTCATGGCGATCCTGGCTCTCCCGCCGCGACGTGGCGCGTCTCCTGGACATGAACGAGGTGATCAAATCATGGCCGGGGCCTTCGCCGACCTGGCCCAGGGCCAGGCCGTGCTCCCCCTGCGCACGCCTATTTTCGTGCCGGAGCATGCCGGGGTGTCCTGGCCACGCCCGCCCTCCTCAAGGGCTCAGGCGCCCTGGGACTGAAGGTGGTGTCGGTTTACGGGCAGAACCCGACCCGCTACCAGATGCCCACGGTGCTGGCCACCATCCTGCTCCAGGACCAGAACACCGGCGCGGTGGTGGCGGTCATGGACGGGGGCTACCTCACCGCCGTGCGCACCGGCGCCGTGGCGGGCCTGGCCGCGCGCCTCCTGGCCCGCAAGGACGCCAAGGTGCACACCATCATCGGCACCGGCGGCATGGCCCGGGCCCAGATCTGGGCCGTGGCCTGCGCCCGGAACATCGAGAAGCTGGTGATGTACCTCGGTGGATCCCATGGACAAGCGCAAGGCTTTCCTGGAATCGCTCAAGGACCTGGTGACCTGTCCCATGGTCCTGGCGGAGGATCCCGCCCAGGCGGTGGGAGAAGCGGACGTGATCACCCTGATGACCAGTTCCTCCACTCCAGTGCTGGATGGCAGCTGGGTCAAGCCCGGAACCCACATCAACGGCATCGGCGCCCACACCGCCAAGATCCGCGAGCTGGACACCCGGACCGTGCAGCGGGCCAGCAAGGTGGTGTGCGACCTGGTGGACGCCTGCAAGTCCGAGGCCGGGGACCTCATCATCCCGGCGGACCAGGGGGATTGGAGCTGGGACCGGGCCTGTTCCCTGGGCGACCTGGTCACCGGCAAGGTGCCCGGCCGCCAGGAGGAGGCGGAGATCACCGTGTTCAAGAGCGTGGGCCTGGCCATCCAGGACATTTCCACCGCCGCGTACGTGTACCGCAAGGCGGTGGAGAAGAAGGCGGGCACGGAGTTCAACTTCCTGGACTAGGAGCCTGACCATGTATTATTCGGCCCCGCGTCGGCGTCCAGACCCGTGCCTATCGAGCGCAAGGCCCGCAGGAGGTAGTGGTGCTACCTTCAAGGGACTTGCACACGAGAGGCGCGGGTCTGGGCGCCGACCCTCCGGGCTGGTGGCAGCGGGCCCAGCCATCCGGCGTCAGGTTCCTCGGAGGTATAACCTATACCCCCTTCGGAACCTTCCTTGTCTGGCTAGGCCCGGTGCCACCAGCGCGGGGCCGAATAATACATGGTCAGGCTCCTAGGTCCGGCGCCGGCGCGGTTTCCCGGGCCGGCGGGCGTGCTGGTGTTCGTGCTGGTGCTGGCGGGTTTCGCCCTGCTGCTGGGCGTCCGGCGCCGAGGCGGGGCCGGGGCGGTCCAGGAAGCTGTGGCGCTGCACTAGAAACCAATTGGCAATCCAACCACCCAATGGTTGAACCAACTTATTCCCTGCCCGCTGGCTTGGCCAGTGCCGGAATGGCCGGCCGGAATGACGGAGGTCACGTTGGTCCCGGCGGCGCTTGCGCGGACCCTGCTGGGACCGATGTTTAGTTTGTCGGGAAGAAAAGGATGAAGGCCACTTAGTAGTCACCAAATGGTTTTTAAGACGAATGTGGTGACGCCTTCCTCCAACCGCGGGCAAGGCCCCGTTCCTTCCCTGGGCCAAGGTCTGGAACCCTGGCACCCCCACGCCGCAGGCTCCCCCGCGTCCGGGGCGCCAACGGCTTCCGTACAACCCTCGGTGCCGCCGCCGGCCGTTCCGGAACCGCCGCGCCACCCAGCCCTGAAGGAAAATTGGAAATGCGACATTTCCCCCTTTCCCTGCTTTTGCTTTGCCTCGCGGCCGTCCCGGCCGCCGCCCAGAGCCCCGGTCCCCGCACCTTCAGTCCGGAGCTGTACCAGACGATCCAGCAGCTGCGCCAGGAAATCCAGGCCAACGGGCTGCAGTTCCAGGTGGACGTGAATCCGGCCATGCAATACGGCCCCGGGCGCCTGTGCGGCACGCGCATCGAGCTGATGCCGCCGGAATTCCTGGCCCACGAACCGGGGGGCTATGAGAACTACCAGGTCCAGGACGATGCCCCCGCCCTGCCCCATGCCTATGTGGGCGTGTTCAGCAATCCCAAGGACCAGGGCCAGTGCGGCAGCTGCTGGGCCTTCTCCACCATCGGCTCCCTGGAGGGAGCGGCCCTGATGAAGGCCGGCGCCCCCAACGGGCAGGTCAATGCGGACGGCTCCATCACCTGCAGCGGCACCCTCCCGGCCCTGTCCGAGGAACAGGTGCTGTCCTGCAACCCCTGGGGCTGGGCGTGCAACGGGGGCTACTTCGCCTTCGACATGCTGATGCCGACCAAGGTGGGCCGCAAAGGCCACTACCCGGGCGCGGTGCCCGCCGCCTCCTTCCCGTACGTGGGCGACACGGTGGCCTGCAGGATCGCCCGCAATGCCACCTACACCCCGGTCACCCAGTGGGGCTACGTGGAGAGCAGCAACGCGGTGCCCTCGGTGGCCGCCGTCAAGCAGGCCATCCTGAAGTACGGGGGCGTGTCCGCCTGCGTGTATGCGGACAACACCTTCCTCGCCTACTCGGGCGGCGTGTTCAGCGACAACACCTATTACAACTCCATCAACCACGCCATCCTCCTGGTGGGCTGGGACGACGCCAAAGACGCCTGGCTGCTGAAGAACAGCTGGGGCCCGTCCTGGGGGATCGACGGGTTCATGTGGATCAAGTACGGCACTTGCAACGTCGGACTGGCCGCCTGCTGGGTGACGGACTGACCAGGGCAAGGTCCCAGGGCCCTATCGAGGGTGGGACCGGGGCCCAGGATTCCTGCCGGAATCCCGTCCGGTCGCCGCATGGTATGATGCCTGGAAATTATTGTATAAACTAACTTTTGAGGTGTTCGACCGCAGCCGCAGGCTCCTTCGTCGCAAGCCTTCCTAGAGGAGTCCCTACCCATGCTGGTCGCTGTGCTTATCGTCGCTGCCATGATCCGCCGGGCCTGGGCCGGAGTGCCGGCCCTGGGCCGGGCCGTGGGCCACGCCACGTCCTCGTCCCCCTGGTGACGGCCCGCCCGCGGCCAGTCATGCACCCGAGGCTTCCATGATCCTGATCCTTCTCGTCAGTTGCGCCCTGCTCGCCGCCGTTTCCGGGATTCCCGGCCTGTACCTGCGGGCCGGCGGCGGGCGGGCGGCGGCCTGGCTCATGGGCGCCGGCGCCCTGGCCGGGCTGGGGGCGGCGGCCCTGGTGCTGGCGGGGGCCGGGCCGGCGGCCCAGGTGCTCTCCCACACCCCCCTGGGCAGCCCGGGCTACCTGCGCCTGGATCCCATCGGCGCCTTCTTCCTGGTGCCGGTGGCGGTCCTGCCCGCCTGCGGCGCCGTGTTCGGCCTGGGCTACTGGGGCGAGGGGCACGAGGGAACGCGCACCCTGCGGCTGCTGTACGGGCTCACCACCGGCTTCCTGGTGGTGCTGGTGGCCGCGGCCCAGGCCCTCACCTTCCTGCTGGCCTGGGAAGGCATGGCGGTGGCGGGGTTCGTGCTGGTGATGGCCGAGGACCGGGACCCCGCCACCCGCCGGGCGGGCTGGGTCTACCTGGCCGCCACCCACACCGGGACCCTGTGCCTGTTCGCCGCCTTCGGCCTGGCCGCCGGCCCCGGGGGCCTGTTCGGCGCCGGCGCGGGCGGGTTCCTGTTCACGCCGGTGGCCCCTGGGCTGGCGGCCACCTCCCGGGGCGCTCTCACCTTCCTCCTGTTCCTGGCGGGCTTCGGCCTCAAGGCCGGCATCTTCCCCCTGCATTTCTGGCTGCCTCCGGCCCATGCGGCCGCCCCCAGCCACGTGTCCTCGATCATGTCCGGGGTGGTCATCAAGATGGGCATCCTGGGCCTGGTGCGCCTGGTGGCCCTGGTGCCGGACCCGCCCCTGTGGTGGGGGGCGCTCCTGGTGGTCCTGGGCGCCCTGTCGGGCCTCCTGGGGGTGGCCTTCGCCCTGGCCCAGCATGACCTGAAGCGGCTCCTGGCCTACCATTCCATCGAGAACATCGGCATCATCCTGCTGGGCCTGGGGCTGGGCACCCTGGGCAAGGCCTCCGGGCACCCGGTCCTGGCGCTGCTGGGCTTCGCCGGGGCCCTGCTGGCAC
>CAWFOJ010000048.1:0-11514 GCA_963816585.1 uncultured Holophagaceae bacterium
TACCATTACTTGATCCCCCCCGGTGGTGGGACCCGAAGTAGGAGGCGCCCCATGCTCCGCTTCATGATCCGCCGCGCCCTGGGGTTGATCCCCACCCTGTTCCTGATCGTCACCCTGGCCTTCGTGATCGTGCGGGCGGCCCCGGGCGGCCCTTTCGCCGCGAGAGCGCAACCTGCCCCCGGAGATCCTGGCCAACATCCAGGCGCGTTACCACCTGGACGAGCCGGTGCTGAAGCAGTACCTGCGCTACCTGGGGGACTTCGCCCGGGGCGACCTGGGGCCCTGGTACCGCTACAAGGACTACACCGTGAACGAGCTGATCGCGGACGCCCTGCCCCCCTCCATGACCATCGGCGCCCTGGCCCTGGCCCTGGCGGTGGTCCTGGGCGTGGCCGCCGGGGTCCTCTCGGCCCTGCGCCAGAATACCTGGGTGGACTACACCGCCATGGCCCTGGCGGTGGTGGGCATCTCGGTGCCCCTGTTCGTCACCGGGCCGCTGCTGAAGCTGTACCTGGCCCTGCGCCACCACTGGCTGCCCACCTCCGGGTGGCTGGACGACCGGGGCGGGTGGCGGGTGCTGGTGCTGCCGGTGCTGACCCTGGCCCTGCCCTACCTTGCGGGCATCGCCCGCCTCACCCGCGCCTCGGTGCTGGAGATCCTGCGCATGGACTTCGTGCGCACCGCCCGCGCCAAGGGCCTGGGGGAGCACGTGGTGGTGCTGCGCCACGTGCTCAAGGGCGCCCTGCTGCCGGTGGTGTCCTACCTGGGCCCGGCCTGCGCCGGGGTCATCACCGGCACGGTGGTGGTGGAGACCATCTTCGCCGTTCCGGGCATGGGGCGCCTGTCCATCCAGGCGGCCATCAACCGGGACTACACCCTGATCCTGGGTGACGTGGTGGTGTTCTCGGTGCTCCTGGTGCTGGCCAACCTGCTGGTGGACCTGGCCTACGGATTCCTGGACCCGCGCATCTCGTACCGGTGAGGCGACCATGGAACCCTCCTCCCCCCTCCTGGAAGCCGGCCCGGCGCCGCCCCGTTCCCCCTGGATGGAAGCCTGGCGCCGGCTGCGGCGCAACCGCATGGCCCTGGCGAGCCTGGCGGTGATCGTCCTGTACGCCCTGGTGACCCTGGGCGCGCCGCTGCTGCCGGTGCATCCGTACGCCGAGCAGGTGGTGGCCCACGAGAACCTGCCGCCGTCCCTGCGCCCGGCCGGGGAGCTCATGCTGGAGGCCCGGACCAGCTACCTGCGCCGCCTGGCGGCCGCCGAGGGGCGACCCGCCAGCGGCCCGGAACGCCAGGAGCTGGCCCACATGGCCCGGGCGGTGCGCACCGACCCGGTGCACCGGCGCCACTACCTCCTGGGCACCGACAGCCTGGGGCGGGACATGCTGTCCCGCCTGCTCTACGGCGGCCGGGTCTCCATCCTCATCGGCCTGGTGGGCACCATCACCTCCATGGTGCTGGGCATCATCCTGGGCAGCCTCGCCGGCTACCTGGGGGGCGCGGTGGACAGCCTGATCATGCGCACCGTGGACATCCTCTACGGGCTGCCGTACATGCTCCTGGTGATCATCCTGATGGCCCTGTTCGGGCGCAGCATGGTCAACCTGTTCGCGGCCCTGGCGCTGATCTCCTGGCTGACCCTGTGCCGGGTGGTGCGGGGCCAGGTGATCAGCCTCAAGCACGCGGAGTTCGTCCAGGCGGCCCGGTCCATGGGCGCCGGCACCGCCCGCATCATCTTCCGCCACCTCACCCCCAACACCCTCGGGGTGGTGGTGGTCTTCTCCACCCTCATGGTGCCCCAGTTCATCATGGCCGAATCCTTCCTCTCCTTCCTGGGCCTGGGCGTCTCGGCGCCCCTGGCCTCCTGGGGCTCCCTGGTGGCGGACGGGGCCGGGGTCATGTCCCTGTATCCCTGGCAGCTGGTGGGGCCGGCGGTGGCCATGACGGTGTTCCTGTTCGCCATGAACTTCCTGGGCGACGGGCTGCGGGACGCCCTGGACCCCCAGCAGCGGACTTGACATGGCCGACGACGTGCTCCTGAGCGTCCAGGACCTGCGCACCTGGTTCCACACCGACGAGGGGGTGGTCAAGGCGGTGGACGGGGTCAGCTTCGAGCTGCGGCGGGGCGAGACCCTGGCCCTGGTGGGGGAGTCCGGGTCCGGCAAGACCGTCACCAGCCTCTCGCTGCTGAATTTGGTGCCGCCCCCGGGCCGCATCGCCGGGGGCCGGGTCCGGTACCGGGGGCAGGACCTGCTGCGCCTGCCCGGCCCCGCCCTGCGGGCGGTGCGGGGCGACCGCATCGCCATGGTGTTCCAGGATCCCCTCACCTCCCTCAACCCGTTCCTGCGCATCTCCACCCAGATGGTGGAGGCCCTGGCCCTGCACCGGGGGCTGGGGCGCCGGGCGGCCCGGGCCCGGGCGGTGGAGATGCTGGAGGGGGCGGGAATCGCCGCCGCCGACCGGCGCATCGACCAGTACCCCCACCAGTTCTCCGGGGGCATGCGCCAGCGGGTGATGATCGCCATGGCCCTGTCCTGCGACCCGGAGATCCTCATCGCCGACGAGCCCACCAGCGCCCTGGACGTGACCATCCAGGCGCAGATCCTGGAACTCATCCAGGACCTCACCCGCCGCACCGGCACAGCGGTCATCCTCATCACCCATTCCCTGGGGGTGGTGGCCGGCGTGTGCGACACCCTGTGCGTCATGTACGCCGGGCGCATCGTGGAGCGCGGCCCGACGCCCCAGGTGTTCGCCCGGCCCATGCACCCGTACACCCAGGGCTTGATCCGTTCCGTGCCGCGCCTGGACCGGCCGGGGCCCGAGCGGCTGGTGCCCATTCCCGGACAGCCGCCGGTGCTGGCGGACCTGCCCGAAGGCTGCCCCTTCCACCCCCGCTGCCCTTATGCCATGGACGTGTGCCGGCGGCGCTACCCGGGCGCCGCGGCCGCCGAAGGCGGCCAGGTGGACCCCCGCGAGGCGTCCCGCCAGGCGCCCCACGAGGCTCATTGCTGGCTGCACCTGGAGCACCCATGACCCCGCTGCTGGACGTGAAAGGCTTGAAGGTGCACTTCCCGGTGGGCGGGCGGTGGCTGAGAGGCCCCAGGGCCTGGATCCGGGCCGTCGACGGCATCGACTTCCACCTCCGCCGGGGCGAGACCCTGGGCCTGGTGGGGGAGTCGGGCTGCGGCAAGTCCAGCGCCGCCCGGGCCGTGGCCCAGCTGTACCGCCCCACCAGCGGCCAGGTGCTGCTCCGGGGCGAGGATCTCACCCGCCTGGACGGCAAGGACCTCATGGCCGCCCGCCAGCACATGCAGATGGTGTTCCAGGATCCGTACGCGTCCCTGGACCCGCGCCTGACCGCCTTCGAGCTCATCGCCGAGCCCCTGCGCATCCACCGGGCCCGGGGCCTGCTGAAGCTGGCCCGCCCGGAGCTGGCCAGGCGGGTGGACCAGCTCCTGGACCAGGTGGGCCTGGCGAGGAGCTTCCGGAACCGCTACCCGCACCAGTTCTCCGGCGGCCAGCGCCAGCGCATCGGCATCGCCCGGGCGCTGGCCCTGAACCCGGAACTGGTGCTCTGCGACGAGCCGGTCTCGGCCCTGGACGTGTCCATCCAGGCCCAGATCCTGAACCTGTTCAAGGACCTCCAGGAGGCCTTCGGGCTGGCCTACCTGTTCATCGCCCACGACCTGGCGGTGGTGCAGTACATCGCCACCCGGGTGGCGGTGATGTACCTGGGCACCCTGGTGGAGGTGGCGGACGCCGCCGACCTGTACCGGAATCCCCAGCATCCCTACACCCAGGCCCTGCTCTCCGCCGCCCCCATCCCCGACCCCCAGGTGGAGAAGCACCGCTCCCGGATCCTCCTGGCCGGCGACGTGCCGGCCCCGGACCAGGAGCGCCCGGGCTGCCCCTTCTACGACCGCTGCTGGCTGCGCATGGACGCCTGCCGGGCCCGTCCGCCCAGGCTCCAGGACACCGCCCCCGGGCACCAGGTGGCCTGTTTCCTGCACCACCCGCCCGACTGATGCGGGGCGATGACGAATCCGGCCCGCCGTCGTCCGGACCCGTCCATGCCCGTCATCACTCCGGGAGGCGCGGAACGCCCTCCATGACCTGGACGCAGCGCCCGCCCAGCTTGACCACGGGGGCCTTGCCGCCCTCCCGGGTGACCCTCGTCACCAAGGTGCTGGGCCGCCCCATGTCCACGCCTTGCCGGAAGCGAACGGACAGCGACAGCGACGAACAGGGCGGCGGGTCGGGACACGGACGATGGCTCGCCAGCTATCGCGCCGTGGCTGCGTTCCACTCGGAGCAGGCGGTCTGGATCAGGGCCAGGTGGTCGTCGATCCACCAGGTGGCGAAGGCCTTGCCGAGCCTCTGGCCAGCATCCACGTCGCTGGGGTAGTGCACCCCGCCCAGCACCCGGTCGGTGCCCAGGAGCTTGCCGGTGGTGCGCAGGGCGTTCACGTCCGCCTTGTCGTACTGGGCGATGATCTCGGCGAACACGGTGCCCAGGGTGGCGTTGGGGCTGGGGTAGGAAGGGCCGCTCACCAGGGGCACGGCCGGCTGCAGGCCCGTGTAGAGCACGTAGGGGTGGGGCCGGTCGAAGGTGGCCTGGAGGGACTGCAGGATCGGCAGCAGGTCCTGCCGGGCCTGGTCCAGGACCGCCTCGGTCCTGGGGAAGTCGCGGATGTCCACGGGCACTTCCTGGCCGTCCAGGGCGTAGGGCAGGTGGATGTCCTGGGCGTAGCAGCCGAAGCTGGGCGTGTTCTCGGCGTTGGCCCGGGCCACGTCCTGGGCGGTGCGCGAGGTCTGCAGCCAGAACAGGATGGCCTGCTCACCATAACCGGTGGGGGTTCCCGGCTGGGGGTAGAGCCCGACGATGGACAGCCAGTCCGGTTCGGCGGCGGCGGTCCGGGGCGCACTCGCGGGCAGCGGGCTGAAGCTGGCGCAGGCCAGGGCCATGGCCAGGAAAGGGATGGCTGGAAACCGTCTCATGGGGACCTCCACAAAGAGGGGAGAGTCTGCCACGGCCAGCGCTCCGGACGAAGATAAAAATTATTATAATTGATACTTATTAGTTAATCTTGAACCCGGGGCGAGGGACCGGCCCGGAAGCTGGCCGGGAAAATCCAGAGGTTTCGGACCTGGGCGGTCTCCCCGGGTGAAGTTACAGATTCCACAGGAGATGAGGTCCTCAAACGGCCCCGGACCGCAGGATTCATGATTAACTAAACCGGGAAGGAGATTCCATGATCCTGGTGGTGAACTGCTTCTACGAGGACAGCCTGGCCGCGAATTTCGACCAGGCGGTGGCCGGGCACCTGGCGGGAACCGGGCGGCCAAGCCGGTTCCTGCGCTGGAACCAGCTGGGTGACCTGGGCGACCCCGCGGCCTACACCCACCTGATCATTTCCGGCTCGGTGGCATCGGCCACCGAGGACCAGCCCTGGGACCAGCCCCTGGGGGACCTGGTGCGCCAGTTCGTGGCCTGGCGCCGGCCGGTGCTGGGGATCTGCTACGGCCACCAGTTCCTGGCCAGGGTCCTGGCCGGGCGGGACCACGTGCGCCGCGCGCCCGCGCCGGAGTTCGGCTTCCTGGACCTGGACCTGCCGCCCAATCCCCTGTTCCATGGCCTGGCCAAGCCCCTGGTGATGGTCTCGCACAACGACGAGGCCTTCGACCTGCCCGGGGAGTTCACGGTGCTGGCGTCTTCTTCCGCCTGCGGCGTGCACGCCTTCCAGTACCCGCGACCTGCCCGTGTGGGGCGTGCAGTTCCACCCGGAGGTACAGCGCCGCGGATGGGGACTACATCTGGAAGGAGGTGTTCTGCTGCACTCCGGAGATGATCCCCGCAGCCCCTCCCGAGACGGGCCGCATGAACCAGAACCGCCAGATTTTCCACAACTTCGTCGCTACGGGCAACTAGGACCGCTGCCGGCAGCCGGGAGGACATCTTGCCGCGCATCGAGTGCATCGCCATCGGCAGTGAACTGCTCACCACCCGCCGCCTGGACACCAATTCCGTCTGGCTGGCTGAGCGCCTGGCCGAGATGGGCCTCGCCCTGCACTGCAAGACCGCCGTGGGCGACGATCGCGAGGACATGGCCCGGCTGTTCCGCTCGGCCCTGGAGCGCTCGGACATCATCCTGTGCACCGGCGGGCTGGGGCCCACCTTCGACGACTTCACCAAGGACGTGTGGGCCGAGGTGGTGGGCGTGCCCCTGCGGGAGGACCCGGTGGCCAAGGAGGAGATGCTGGCCTACTACGCCAGCCGCGGGCGGGTGCCCTCCCCCAGCAACTTCCAGCAGGTGATGCTGCCCGATGGCTCCGAGCGGGTGGTGAACCCCGTGGGCACCGCCCCGGGGGTCTACTGGACGGATCCCAAGGGCTGGCCCGGCCGGTCCATCGTCCTGTTCCCGGGCGTGCCCCGGGAGATGAAGCTCATGTGGGAGCAGCAGGTGGCGCCCCGGCTCAGGGCTCACGCCCTGGACCCGGTGCGCACCCTCCGGCTGGTGTTCGGCTCCATGCCCGAGAGTGGGCTGGGGGAGCGCACCCAGCCCCTGCGGGAGAAGTACCGGCGGATGGACTGGACCATCCTGGCGGTGGTCAGCCACGTGGAGCTGGTGGGTCGAACCTCCGACCCGGCCCTGCTGGAGGCCGCCCGGGCGGACTTCGAGAAGGACCTGGCGCCGGACCTGGCCTTCGTGGGCCTGGAAGGGGGCATCGAAGACACGGTGGTGGCCCTGCTGGCCGCCCGGGGCGAGACCCTGGCGGTGGCCGAGAGCATGCCCGGAGGCAACCTGGCGGCCCGGATCACCTCGATCCCCGGGGCGAGCCAGGTGTTCCCCGGGGGGCTCACGGTCTACTCCGCCCGGGCCAAGGCGGCCCTGGCCGGGCTGGATCCCGGCTTCATCGCCGCCCACGGCACCGTCTCCGAGCCGGTGACGGCGGCCCTGGCCGAAGCCGTCCGCACCCGCCTGGGCACCACCTGGGGCCTGGCGGTGACCGGCAACGCCGGCCCCACCCAGGACCAGGACGGCCCCGCCCCGGTGGGCACCACGGTGATGGCCGTGGCCGGACCGGCCGGGACCGCCGTGAAGACCCTGCACCTGTGGGGGGCGGGCGGAACTGCAGACCCGCGGCGCCACCTGGGCCCTGGACATGCTGCGGCGCAAGCTGGCGGACGGCGCGGGCCGCTGAGCATTCCTCCGCCGGGTGCCCCGGACCGCCCCGGGGTTCCGGCCACCGGGCGGTTCCGCTAAAGTTCGTCTATGACTTGCCCAGTGTCGACGATCTGGATATCCGCCTGCCTCGGGGCCTTCCTGGCCGGGAGCATCCCCTTCGGCCTGGTGCTGATGCGCCTGGCCGGCAAGGGCGACGTGCGCGCCCAGGGCTCGGGCAACATCGGCGCCACCAACGTGATGCGCTCGGGTGGCAAGGCCCTGGGCATCGTCACCCTGGTCCTGGACACGGCCAAGGGCTTCCTGCCGGTGTGCCTGGCGGGCCGGGCCGGACTGGGGCCGGAGGCCTTGCCCGCCGTGGCCCTGGCGGCGGTGGCCGGGCACATGTTCACCCCCTGGCTCAAGGGCAAGGGCGGCAAGGGGGTGGCCACCGCCCTGGGGGCCGTGCTGGGGTTCCACCCGGCCCTGGCGGTGCCGGCCCTGGCGGTGTTCCTGGGCGCGGTGCTGATCTTCCGCTATGTGAGCCTGGGCAGCGTGCTGGCCGCGGTCACCCTGTTCCTCACCACCCTGGGGCTGGCCGGCGCCTGGGCCTGCCCGCCGCCGCCCCCGGGCCTGCCCCGGTGGCCGGGACTCCTGGCCTGGGGCCTCCTGGCCGCCCTGGTGATCGTCAAGCACCGGGCCAACCTGGAACGCCTGGCCCGGGGCACCGAGGCCCGCTTCTGGGGCGCCAAGGAATGATCCGCAAGGCCGACATCGCCGTGTTCGGGGCCGGGGCCTGGGGCACCGCCCTGGCCATCACCTGGGCCCGCCAGGGGGCGCGGGTGGCCCTGTGGGGCCATTCCCCGGCCCTGGTGGACACCCTGGCCAGGGGCCGCCGCCATCCGGCCCTGGGCGAGGTGGAGCTGCCCCCCGGAGTGCGCCCTCTGGGCAACCCGGACCAGGCCTTCGCCGCCACCCTCTGGATCAGCGCCCTGCCCACCCAGGCGAACCCGGCCGTGTGGGCCGGCCTGGCCACCCGCACCGCCGTCCGCCCGGAACTGCTCATCCACGGCAGCAAGGGCATCCTCCAGGGGAGCCACAAGCGGGTGACCGAAGTCCTGGAACCCCTGCTGCAGGTGCCCGTGGGGGTGCTCTCGGGGCCTTCCTTCGCCGACGAGGTGGCCCGGGAACGGCCCACCGCCATCATCCTGGCCCTGCCCGCCCCGGTGCCGGACGCGCGCGCCCGGCAATGGCAGGCCCTGCTGGCCGCCCCCAACCTGCGCATCTACCTGAACCGGGACGTGCCGGGGGTGGAGCTGTGCGGCGCCTTCAAGAACATCCTGGCCATCGCCGCCGGCCTGGTGGAGGCCCTGGGCCTGGGCAACAACGCCCGGGCCGCCCTCATCACCCGGGGCCTGGCGGAAATGTCCCGCCTGGTGGACCTCCTGGGGGGCCGCCCCGAGACGGTGATGGGCCTGGCGGGCATGGGCGACCTGCTGCTCACCGCCACCGGCGCCCAGAGCCGCAACCGGCGTTTCGGGTTCATGCTCGGCCAGGGCATGACCCCCGAGGCCGCCGCCCGGGCCATCGGCGACCAGGTGGTGGAGGGGGCCTTCACCACCGAGGCGGCCCTGGGCTTGGCCAAGGAGCATGGGCTGGAGCTGCCCATCACCCAGGAAGTGGGCCGGCTGCTGCAGGGGGCGGATCCCCGGGAGTCGGTGAGGCGGCTGATGCAGCGGTCCTTGAAGGAGGAGTGACGGCGGCCTGGGCGCCCGGGAATCCGCCTATCATGGCTGATGGTCCCAACCCGCCGAAACATTCCGGGTCTGGCCTGGCATGCGGGCGCCATCTTCATGGGGGCCTTCCTGCTGTTCCAGCTTGAGCCCCTGATCGCCAAGGCGGTCCTGCCCTGGTTCGGCGGTTCGGCGGCGGTGTGGACCACCTGCATGCTGTTCTTCCAGGTGGACCTGCTCCTGGGCTATCTCTACGCCCATTGGGCCACCACCCGGCTGGCCCCCCGGATCCAGGGCTGGGTGCACGGCGCGCTGCTGGCCGTCAGCCTGGCCCTGTTGCCGGTGATTCCCTCCGGCGCCTGGAAGCCCTCCCTCCCCGGGGACCCAACCCTGCGCATCCTGGGCCTGCTGGCCAGCACCGTGGGCCTGCCGTTCTTCCTCCTCGCCGCCACCGGGCCGCTGCTCCAGGCCTGGTGGGCGGGCCGGAATCCGGGTGGCACCCCGGTACCGCCTGGTACGCCCTCTCCAACGTGGGTTCCCTGCTGGCCCTGGTGAGCTACCCGACCCTGGTGGAGCCCTACGTGGGCATCCCGGGCCCAGGCCTGGGCCTGGTCCGCGGCCTACCTGCCCTTCGTCCTCCTGACCCTGGCGGTGGCCCTGGAGCCGGGCGGGCGCGGCCCCGCGCGGCCGGATCCGGATCCCGCCGGGGCGGCGCCCAGCCCCGTCCGGGTGCGCCTGCTGTGGGCCGCCCTGCCGGCGGTGGCTTCCGCCCTCCTGCTGGCGGTGACCAGCCACCTCACCCAGAACGTGGCGCCCATCCCCTTCCTGTGGGTCCTGCCCCTGGCCATCTACCTCCTGAGCTTCATCGTCTGTTTCGACCGGGCATCCTGGTACCGGCGCACCCTGTGGCTGCCCCTGCTGGCCGCGGCCCTGGGCGGCATGGCCTATTCCCTCCTGGACGCGGACAACCTGGGCATCAGGGCCATGGTCGCCCTGTTCACGGCCGGGCTGTTCTGCGCCTGCATGGTCTGCCACGGGGAGCTGGCGCGCCTCAAGCCCCATCCCCGGGAGCTCACCTCCTTCTACCTGATGATCGCCCTGGGCGGCGGCGCCGGCGGCCTGGCGGTGGCCGTGGGCGCCCCCCGGCTGCTCAGCGGCGACTACGAGCTGCCGATCCTGCTCGCGGGGTGCGCCGGGCTGGGCGCGGCCCTGTGCCTGCGCGGCCGCAAACCCAGGGCCTTGAAGGCCCTGGCCGCGGCGATGGCCCTCGCCCTGGTGGTGGCCCTGGGCATGGGGGCGCGGGCAGCCATGCGGGACGGCCGGGTCCAGGTGCGCAATTTCTACGGCGCCCTGCGGGTCAAGGACGAGGACCAGGACCCGGGCGGCCCGGTGCGCACCCTCATGCACGGCACCATCGACCATGGGGAGCAGGACCCGTCCCCCGGGCGCAGCCGCCAGCCCACCACCTACTATGGGCCCGGCACCGGCATCGGCCTGGCCCTGCGCGCCCTGGACCAGCCCGGCCGCAAGCTGGGCTTCATCGGCCTGGGCGCCGGCACCCTGGCCGCCTACGGCCGTCCCGGGGACCAGTGCCGCTTCTACGAATTGAACCCGCTGGTGCTGCAGCTGTCCCGGAGCGAGTTCCGGTTCCTGGGGGAATGCCCGGCCCAGGTGACCTGCGTCCTGGGCGACGCGCGGCTGTCCCTTGAGCGGGAGCCGCCCCAGGCCTTCGACCTGCTGGCGGTGGACGCCTTCTCCGGCGATGCCATCCCGGTCCACCTGCTCACCCGGGAGGCGTTCCAGCTGTACTTCCGCCACCTCCGGCCCGGCGGCCTCCTGGCCGTGCACATCTCCAACCGCTACCTGGACCTGGCCCCGGTGGTGGGCCAGGCGGCCCAGGACCTGGGCAAGGAGACCATGGAGGTGTCCACCCCGGACGACGACGCCAATGATGTCTTCGCCGCCACCTGGGTGCTGGTCACCGGCGACCCGGCGCAGTTCCGCCGGGACCTCCTGTTCCGGGCCGGCAGGCCGGTCCCGCCCAGGCTGGGGTTCCGGGCCTGGACGGATGATTACAGCAACCTGTTCCAGGTGCTGAACTAGCCGGCGGGACTGCCCCCGGTGCTCTGGGCTGCCGGAGCGATTGTGGATGAAGTCCTTAAACTCTCGCCGGGGAGCCCGGTCCATAGGTGCATGAACGGATGGATAGGTCAGTCCGGCCCTGGGCAGGGGTGGATGGGGAGGATTTGCCCCGCCTCCCGGCCCGTCTTCCGTTACTAAGGGAATTTTTATCTAACGTTTGGAGCGTTTCTGAGCCGAAAAGAGCAATGAATCCTGGGGGAGACCGGATCCTCCTCGCCTCAAATCCTTCATGGAGTGACTATGTCCAGCCTCAACGTTGCTTCCAGCACCGGTGCTCTGCAGCCGACCCAGTGGCAGCAACTTTCCCAAGCCCTCCAATCCGGCAATCTCCAGGCTGCCCAGCAGGCGTTCTCCCAGCTGCAGCAGGCCGGCGGCACGCACCACCACCACCACCACGGCCAGGGTGGCGGGTCCGCCGCGGCGGCTTCCGGTTCCGGGACGGCCGCGACCGCCCCTGCCGCGGCCACCGC
>CAWFOJ010000049.1:0-15000 GCA_963816585.1 uncultured Holophagaceae bacterium
GGTCCATGAGCAGCCTCCCCGGCGAGATTGCCAGGGAGAGCGGCGCCTTTGGAGGAAACGACGAAGAAGACCTCGGCACGACCCGCCCCGCGAAGACGCTGATTTGGAAGCGCAGGGGAAGCGATTGCCCTTTGAACACGGCGATGCCGACCATCTCCCATCCCCCAGCCCAACGGGCGACCCGGCAGGTTCGAGACCCGCGGTGAGACGTCCATCATCACAAACGAGCCCGCACCCAGTTCGCCTCGCAGCGCCGTAGCCCAGTAGCCGGCCACACAGCGCTGCGCGTTGGCGGTGCCGAGGAGGGACTGGATCCTTGTCATTTCCGCACGCACGCTGGAGGCGCTCGTGGCTGGAAGGCGACCGCGTCGGCGATCTGCCAGGGCCCCCCGAGGGGGTTAGTCGTCGTCGCCTGCGAATAGGTGACAGCGGTAGCGACCTGGCCGGCTGCCGGCGTCATGGCTGTGCTGACGGCGTTCAAGTCTGCCGAGCAGCCGGGGTGGGAGGAGAGCCAGGACGAGATGGCTGACGGCCAGACGAGAGCAGAACCGAGCCCGTAGGAAGTCGCGGAATAGCCGGTGCTGAAGTGCCAGCCGCTCGGGAAGTCGCTAGCCATGAGGACCGAGCGGCCCGCCGCGGCCCGGTCCTGGGGGCTGTCGATGGCAGCGGAGCTGTGACAGGGCCTCTAACCGCCGTGAGGCCCGCCGCGCCGGCGGCCCTGGCCACCCTGGTGCGGGTGCGGGGCAGCTCCTACCGCCAGCCCGGGGCGCGCATGCTGTTCGGGCCCGATGGGATCCGGGCCGGGGTGATCAGCGCCGGCTGCCTGGAGACGGACATCCTGGCCCGGGTCCGGCAGGTGCTGGAAGGCCAGGGCGCGCGCCTGGCGGCCTACGACATGGGCAACGATCTGGATCTGGTGTGGGGCACCGGCATGGGCTGCCAGGGGCGGGCCGACGTGCTCCTGGAACGGGTGGATCCCGGCCAGCCGGCGGCCTGGATGGAGCGCAGCGCCGCCCTCCTCGCCCAGCGCCGGCGGGGCGCCCTGGCCACCGTGTTCACCGTCGAGGGCGAGACCGGCGGCCTGCGGCCAGGCGACCACTTCCTGCTGGAGGAAGGGGGCCCGGGACTGCCGCCGGAGCCCGGCCCCTTCGCCCAGGGCCTGGGCGCGGCCCTGGCCAAGGCCATGGCCACCGGCCGGCCCGAAGCCGCCGGGCTCCGGCGGGAAGGCGGCGAACTGCGCGTCCTGGCGGAACCGGTCCTGCCGCCGCACGCCCTGTGGATCTTCGGCGCCGGCGAGCATTCCCGCCCCATCGCCCGCCTGGCCAAGGAACTGGGCTGGTTCGTGGGGATCGTGGACCACCGTCCGGCCATGGCCACCCAGGAGCGGTTCCCCCAGGCGGACCGGATCGTCGTGGGCCATCCGCCCGAGTCCCTGCGCGGGCTGCCCCTGGACCGGCGCTCGGCGGCGCTGGTGGTGAGCCACATCTTCGAGAAGGACCTGCGCGCCCTGGAAGCCCTGATCCCGGCTCCGCTGGCGTACCTGGGGCTGCAGGGGAACCGGGCGCGCAGCCGCCGGATCATGCAGGACCTGGCCGGGGCGGGCCTGGCCCTCACCGAGGAGCAGAGGCGGACCCTGCACTTCCCCGCCGGCCTGGACATCGGCGCCGAGACCCCCGAGGTCATCGCCCTGTCCATGCTGGCGGAGGTGCAGGCCGCTTTCGCGGGACACCCAGGCAGCCCCTTGCGGGACCGGGGGGAGCCATCCACGACGGGTCCGAGAACGATTCCTAGCCTCCAGCAGGCTTAGCGGTCCCGATTGGGGTTGAAGCTGTACGCGCCCGGGTGCGCGGGCAGCCAGTGGTCCACCAGCAGAGGCTGGGCGACCTTGTCGGCGGCCTTGAGGCGCTTGATGGTGCCGACCCGGTCGGAGGACGCCACCACGATGGCGAAGGCATGGGCCAGGGCGGCGAAGGAGGTGATGCTCCAGCTGAACAGCAGGTCCTCGCTGGGCACCGGGATGAGGATGTCCGCGACGGTCTTCAGGGGCGAATCCAGGCGGTCCGCGAAGGCCAGGACCGGGATGCCGCTCTCCTTGGCGAACAGGGCCGCATCCACCGTCTCCCGGCTGTACGGGAAGAAGCTGAGCGCCACCAGGAGGTCCTCGGCCCCCAGGTTGGCCACCTGGGTGGAGAAGTCCGATGGGATGGCGGCGATGCAGGGCAAGCCAGCCTGGGTAAGGTAGAACCCAAGGACCAGACTCATCACGTGGGAGACGCCCCGGCCGAAGATCACCCGGTGGCGGGCTTCCTCCAGCATGCGGGTGGCGGCCTGGAGGGTGTCGTGGTCCACCGCCTGGATCAGGCGCTGCAGGTTCTCCCCGTCCCGGCGGGCCACTTCCGCCAGGGTCCCGAAGATGTCCGTGGGCGCTTCCATGAGCTCCAGTTCCGCGTCGCCGCTGCGGGCGTGGCAGGCTTCCCGCAAGGCGTCCCGGAACTCGCTGAACCCCTTGTAGCCGAGCCGCTTGGCGAAGCGTACCACGGTGCCGACGCTCACCTCCGCCCGCTCGGACATGGCCTCGATGCCCCACAGGGCCCCCAACAGCGGATCGGACATCAGGGCATCGGCGATCCGGCGCATGGCCTCGGGAAGTTCACGGTACGCTTCGGCGATGCGGTTCTGGACGTTATGGGGCGCGGGTTCGGTAGCCATACAGGACTACAGGATAGCACTCGGAGCCTGCGGGCGCGGCCGTTCATTCGGGCGGCAGGGGCCGCCGGCGCGGCGGTTGGAACCGGAGCCAGGGCCCGGGCTCCGCACCAGACCCGCCGGGTCGGCCAAGGAAAGGCGCGCCAAACGTTACCGAACGGTTGGATTAACCCGAGATTCAGGGCTGCCTGGACAAAGGGCCGGGCCAGCGCTAGGATACTCGTAATACTCAAAAAAGACCTTTGTTCACTTGAATTCCGAAGCCCCCGGCCGTCCGGGGACAGTGCCCTCGCCGACGCGGCGTGCCCGGCCTGGCGGTCCAGAGGGGTCCATGCCATCGGAAGCGTGGTCAGGCAACAGGTTCCGGTCGCACCGGAGGAGCGTGCACGATGGCCGACAAAGCACTCGCGGAAGAACTCCGACTGATCGTCGGCAAGGGCAACGTGCTCGACGGCGGCGTCGACCTGCAGCTCTACCAGTACGACGGCTACCTGGAAGAGCACCGTCCCGACGTGGTGGCATTCGTCCATTCCACCGAGGAGGTGGCCAAGGTGGTCACGGCCTGCAACCGGTTCGGGGCCCCGTTCGTGGCCCGGGGCGGGGGCACGAACCTCTCCGGCGGCACCATCCCCTTCAGGGGCGGCGTGGTCATCGAGATGATCCGCATGAACAGGATCCTGGAGATGGACACCGCCAACCTGCGGGCCCGGGTGCAGCCGGGGCTGTTCAACCTGGAGCTGGGCAACGCCCTGGCGCCGCTGGGCTACCAGTACCTCCCGGACCCGGCCAGCCAGAAGGCCGGCACCCTGGGCGGCAACGTGGCCGAGAACGCCGGCGGCCCCCACTGCTTCAAGTACGGGGTCACCACCAACCACGTCCTGGGCCTGACGGTGGTCCTGCCCGACGGCGAGGTGGCGCAGGACGGAGGCAAGGCCCCGGACACCCCCGGCTACGACCTCACCGGGCTGTTCGTGGGCAGCGAGGGGACCCTGGGCATCTGCACCGAGATGGTGGTGCGGATCGTGCGCCTGCCGGAAGCGGTCAAGACCCTCCTGGCCGTCTACGACAGCATCGAGGCCGGCAGCGAGACCGTCTCGGCCATCGTCGGCGCGGGCATGGTCCCGGCCACCCTGGAGATGATGGACCAGCTGGTGATCCAGGCGGTGGAAGGAGCCATGAAGTGCGGCCTGCCCGTGGACTGCGCCACCGTGCTGCTCATCGAGGTGGACGGCCTCAAGGACGACCTGGAGCTCCAGGCCGGGGCCATCGAGGACCTGTGCAAGGCCCACGGCGCCCGGGAGGTGCGGGTGGCCAAGGACGAGGCCGAGCGGGCCCTGCTGTGGGCCGGGCGGCGCGGGGCCTTCGGCGCCGTGGCCCGCCTGGCGCCCAGCTTCCTGGTGTGCGACGGCACGGTGCCCCGCACCGCCCTGCCGGCGGTGCTCAGGAAAGTGGCGGAAGTGGCCGCCAAGTACGGCCTGCGCATCCCCAACGTGTTCCACGCGGGCGATGGCAACCTGCACCCCCTCATCCTGTTCGATTGGCGGGATCCGGACCTGCTGGCCCGGGTCAAGAAGGCCGGGCTGGAAATCCTGGGGCTGTGCGCCGAGCTGGGCGGCACCATCAGCGGCGAGCACGGGGTGGGGCTGGAGAAGATGGAGGCCATGCGCCTGGTGATGACCGAAGCCGACATCCAGGCCCAGAAGCGGGTGAAGCGGACCTTCGACCCCGGAGACTTGGCCAATCCAGGGAAGGTGTTCCCGGCCGCCGAGGAGGTGTCCCATGCCCACTGACCAGGGCGCGCTGCGCGCACGGCTGGAAGGGATCGTGGGCCTGCCCCAGGTGACGTCCGACCCGGACGCCGACGGGGCCTTCGCCGTGGACGGCCAGGTGCCGGGCCTGGTGGTGCGGCCGGGCACCCAGGAGGAGGCGGCCCGGGTGGTGGGCGCCTGCGCCGCGGCCGGGGCGGCCCTGGTCCCCTGGGGAGGCGGCACGGCCATGGGGCTGGGCAATCCGCCGGCCCGGGTGGACGCGGTGGTCCACCTGGGCCGCCTGGACCGGGTGGTGGAATGGGACCCCGCCAACCTGTGCGTCACCGTGGAGGCGGGCATGCGGCTGGCGGCCCTGGAGGAGTTGACCACCCGCAGCAAGGCGGTCCTGCCCCTGGACCCGCCGGCGGCCCGCCAAGTGACCCTGGGCGGCCTGGTGGCGGCCAACCAGAGCGGCCCGGGCCGCCTGCTCCACGGCACGGTCCGGGACTGGCTGCTGGGCATGCGGGTGGTGCTCCCGGACGGGGAACGCATCCACTGCGGGGGACGGGTCATCAAGAACGTCTCCGGTTACGACATGAACAAGCTATTCATCAAGAGCCTGGGCACCCTGGGGATCATCACGGAAGTGACCTTCAAGCTCCTGCCCATGCCCGCCCAGCGCACCGTCGCCGTCGGCCTGTTCCCGGACGCCCCGGCGGCCTGGAAGGTGGTGCAGCTGACCCTGGCCTCCTTCCTGCTCCCCGAGGCGCTGGAATTCTTCAATCCCGGGGCCCTGGCCCTGCTGCTCCCGGAACTGGGCATCCCGGCCATGCCCGGCGCGTGCGCCCTGGCCGTGTCCCTGGCCGGGAGCCCCGAGACCGTGAGCCGCCAGACGCGGGATTTCGCCGCCCTGTTCACGGCCGGGGGCGGCAAGGCGGTCACCTTGGCCGGCGAGCACGCCGCCACCGCCTGGGAAGCGGTCCGGAACCTGCGCGGCAAGCCGGCGGGGACCCGGATCCTGGGCCAGGTCGCGGTGCCCATCTCCCGCACCGGCGCCCTGGCGGCCGCCGCCGAACAGGCCGGCGAGCGCTGCGGCTGCCCTGCCGTGGTCACGGCCCACGCGGGCAGCGGCGTGGTCTGGGCCCTGTTCCTGCCCGGGTCGCAGCCGGACAGCGCCCTGGTGGAGGCCCTGAAGGATCTGCGCCTGGAGGCGGAGGCGGCGGACGGGAGCCTGGTGCTCCAGGAGGCCCCGCCGGCAGTGAAGCGCAGCCTGGATGCCTGGGGCGCACCCGGGAGGGGTCTGGGCATGATGCGGCGGCTCAAGGCGGAATTCGACCCCCGGGGCGTGTGCAACCCCGGGCGGTTCGTGGGTGCGATCTGAGGCGAGAGGCGAACCATGGCAACCAACGAACTGCTCCCCTTGTTCGACACCATCGCCCAGTGCAACCGGTGCGGCTTCTGCCAGGCCGGCTGCCCGGTTTTCCGCACCACCGGCTCGGAGCACTCCCTGGGCCGCGGCCGCCAGGCCGTGGCCCGGGCGCTGATCCTGGGCCAGATGGAACTGACCCCGGAGGTCTTCCATGCCCTGGAGGACTGCCTGCTGTGCCGCGGCTGCACGGCCCACTGCTTCCCGGCCATCAAGACCGACCAGACGGTGCTGGCGGTGCGCCACGCCTACCTCCGCCGCCACGGCCAGCCCCTGTGGCAGCGCTTCCTGTTCAGGCGCATCCTGGCCAGCAGCAAGACCCTCGAGACCGCCGGACGGATGGCCCTGTGGGCCAAGCGCCACGGCCTGGTCAAGGTGGCCCTGAAGACCGGGGTGCTGCGGCTGGTGGACCGGCGCCTCCAGGTGAGCGACGAGCTCCTGCCGCCCATGGGGGAGCGGGCCTTCCTGCGCGGCGACCAGGCCCGGGTGCCGCAGCCCGCGGAAGCGAAGCACCGCATCGGCTATTTCGCCTCCTGCGGGCTCAGCTTCGAATTCCCGGAAGTGGTGGCCGCCACCCTGCGGGTCCTGGCGCGCAACGGCTGCGCGGTGACCATCATGGACAACACCTGCTGCGGCCGCCCGGCCCATTCGTACGGGGACCTGGACACCGCCCGGGACATCGCCCGGAAGAACCTCGACCGGATGGCGGAAGAGGCCAAGGGCCTGGAAGCGGTGGTCTCGGACTGCGGCAGCTGCAGCACGCACTTGAAGGAGTACGGCGAACTGCTGAAGGACGATCCCGCCTACCGGGAGAAGGCTGCGGCCTTTTCCGCCAGGATCCGCAGTTTCAGCGAGTACCTGGCCGCCATCGGCCTGGACCCGGCGCTGGGGATGGTCTCCGGGACCGTCACCTACCACGACCCCTGCCACCTTTCCAACCGGTTCGCCAAGGTGACCGCCCAGCCCCGGGCGCTGCTCAAGGCGGTCCCTGGCCTGGCCTACCAGGAGCTTCCCGAAGCCGACTGGTGCTGCGGGGCGGCCGGGAGCTATACCTTCCTGCACCACGAGGAGGCCTCGGGGGTCCTGGACCGGAAGATGAACAACGTGGCCAGGACCGGGGCCGGCACCCTGGTGACCGAATGCCCGGCCTGCATGATGCACCTGGACTATGGCGCCCGCAAGAAGGGCCTCAAGCTGCAGGTGCGCCACGTGAGCCAGATCCTGGACGAGGCGTACGCGGCAGGGAAATGACCCCTGGTATGCTTGGGCCATGAACTATGCGGCGCTGGCCTCCGGCTCCAAAGGTAATTGCCATGCCTTTTCGGACGGCCAGCGCACGCTCCTGGTGGACGCGGGCATAACCCTCAAGCAGATCCGCCTGCGCCTGCGGGCGGTGGGGATGGATCCGGAAACGGTCGGGGCGGTCGCCCTTTCCCACGAGCACAGCGACCATATCCGCGCCGTCCCGGTCCTGGTCCGGCAGACCGACTGGACCTTCCTGGCCACCCCCGACACCCTGGCCGCCGTGAGCGCCATCCATGGCATCGACATCCCCAAGTCCCGGGTGGTCCGCTTGCGGGCCGGCCACGCCACCCACTGGGAGGGGATCCGCCTGCTGCCGTTCAGCACGCCCCACGACGCCGCCGACCCGGTGGCCTTCCGCCTGGAGTGGAAGGGCTTCCGGGCCGCGGTGGTCACCGACCTGGGCTATCCGGACGCGCTGGTGGCGGACCACTGCCAGGACCTGGACCTGCTGGTCCTGGAAGCCAACCACGACGTGCAGATGCTGAGGGAAGGGCCCTACCCCCCCCAGCTCAAGGCACGCATCCTCAGCCGGGTGGGACACTTGAGCAACGAAAGCATGAGCGAGCTGCTGGCCGGTGTCCTGGGCCCGCGCCTGCAGACGGTGATCCTGGCGCACCTGAGCGAGCAGAACAACACCCCGGAGTTCGCCCAGGGCGCCGCCCTCGCGGTCCTGGGCGGATCCTCCGCAACCCTGCACCTGGCCCGCCAGGACGAACCTCTTTCCGTCTTCAACGCATTTCTTCCCGGGTGAACGCCATGACCGCAAAATCCCTCCTCGTCCGCTCCGTTCTCGTCGCTTCGGCGGCCTGGGGGCCCCTGGCGGCCACAACGCCCCTGTTCACCGACGGTCCCTCCTTCGGCGGCTCCAAGGTGTTCTCCGAAGGCACCAACCCCCTGGGCAATCCGGCCCGCTACAGCCAGGCCCCCTCGAGCTACGGCTTCACCTTCGTGGACGGCGACCTGCGGGCCCAGGACAACAAATCCACCCTGGCCTCCGCTGCCTCCCCCGATCCGGCGGCCGCCTCCGCGGCCCTGTCCCAGCTGGCCGACGCGCCCTGGGCAGACCGGGTCCGGGCCTACGGTTTCGCCGGGTTCAAGGAGGGGACCTGCCTGGCCCTGACCCAGGAAACCCTGAACGGCATGCTCGCCTATCCGGACCTGGCCCCGGCCGACCTGGGCGGCGGGCTGGCGAACAACCTTTCCACCCTGGACGGGCGGCAGGCCCGGGTGAACCGCCTGAACATCGGCGGCGGCGCGCCCCTCTCCAAGGGCGACACCACGTCCCTGGGCATCGACCTGAGGGTGGAGCGCTGGTCGAGGGGCCAGGTGGTGGAGTCCTACAACTCCTCCTGGGGGGGACCGCCGGACTTCGCCGACGCCGAGCCGGTCCTCATGGGCAGCCACGCCACGTCCCTGCGCACCTGGAACTTCGGGCTGGACGCCGGGGCGGTCCTGCAACTGGCTCCGGGGGTGAACCTGGGCCTCACCGCCGACCAGCTGGTCGCCAAGCGCCTGTGGGACGTGAGCCTGCAGCCCCAGTTCCGGGCGGGCCTGCAGCTGGCCCTGGGGCCCTCGGCCAGCCTGTCCCTGGAAGGTGACCTGAACGCCGCCGAGCGCATGCCGCTGCCGGCGAAGCAGCAGTCCGCCTCCGCTTCCCTGCGCTATGCCATCTCCACCTCGGCGGTCGTGCTCCTGGGGGCGGAGCGGACCAAGGTGGAAAGCGCCTCGGTGACCCGGGGCGGCATCACCCTGCAGATCCGCACCCAGGCCGTGCTGTTCGCCGTGGGTTTCCAGGCGGGCGAGGACCGGCCGCTCAAGAGCGCCACGCTCATGGTGTCGAATTGAAGAAGACCGGTCCCGGGCGGCCGGGAATCGGGCGCGCCTCCCGGCTCGTCCTGGGCTGGCTGGTGCTGGCCGCCCTGCCGGCGGCCGGCCAGAAACTGCCGCCGGGCGGCCAGGCCATGCCTTCGGTCCAGGCGGCGGCGGAACGGTTCGACACCGCCCAGGCCAAGGTGGACACGCTCCAGGCACCCTTCACCCTCACCATCCGCAGGGTCCTGCTCAAGACCCCCACGGTCACCAAGGGCACCCTGTACCTCCAGGGGTCCGACTTCGTGCACTTCGCCTTCGCCGCGCCCGAAGACCTGGTCATCCACGTCACCCCCAAGGCCCTGATCTCCTACAGCCCCGCCGCCGGGTCCGGGGAGATGCTCAAGATCGGCTTCATCAAGAACGCCAACCGCCAGTTCCTGGGCCTGGGGCAGAAGCTCTCCTACCTCTCTGATTATTTCAAGATCACCCTGGAGGACGGCCAGGACGTGAAAGGGACCTACCAGTTCGTCCTCCACCCCCGCAGCCTGTCGGTGAGGAAGCGCATGGAACTGCTCAGCATCTGGGTGGACAGGGACTCCTTCCTGCCCCGCCAGGTGGCCTGGGTGGAGCGGGGCGGGGATTCCTGGCTCCTGGAACTGGGGCCGCTGGTGGTCAACCAGCCGCTGCCCGCCGCCGTGACCGGGTTCAAGGTCCCCCCGGGGGTTCCCCTGAAAGAGGAATTCAGTTTTTTCGCCACAAGAAAGTAGACTGGGCATAAACCAAGGGGAGAGGAGAAATGATCGTCGTCTGCCCTTCCTGTTCTGCTCGATTCCAATACCCCGACGCCCGCTTCCAGGGCGCCCTGTCCAAGCGCTTCCGGTGTCCCAAGTGCTCGACGTTCTTCGAAGTGATGAACCCCGCCCTGCCGGAACCGCAGCCCGCCGCCCCGGAGGTCCCCTCGGACGCGCCCAAGCCCACCGAAACCACCTCCCGGAAGGAAAAGGACCTGCAGATGGCGGCCGCCGGCCGGGGGCCGGGCGCCCTGCCCAAGGGCGTGCGCTACAGTCTGGCCTTCCTGACGGGCCCCCAGGCTTCCACCGTCCGGGCGCTGGACTCGGCGGTCACGGTCATCGGCCGTGAGGAGGGGGACGTGGTCATCCACGACCCGGAGATCTCCCGCAAGCATGCCCGCATCGAGATCCACTCGGACGGTTCCGCCTGGATCGCCGACCTGGGATCCACCAACGGCACCGAAACCAACGGCCGAAACATCACCGAACCCACCGAACTCCAGGACCGGCAGGAATTCACCTGCGGCCGCAGCACCTTCATGCTGCTCATCCGGCCCGTCGATTCCCTGGCCCAGGATTGACCGTGCCCGACCTCCACGACCCCTACCAGAACCACCTCGACCGTGCCGAGTCCCTGTTCCAGGCGGGGGATGTGATGCAGGCCGGGCAGATCTGGCAGGCCATCCTCAAACGCCGCCCGGAGCACGGCGGGGCCCGGGCCGGGCTCCTCCGGGTCAAGCAACTCCTCGAGCGCCAGGATCCGGGCGCGGCTCCCCAGGCGCCGCCGCCGGCGTCCATCTCCGCGGATCAGCCGCCGGAGACCCAGAAGCAGATGGCCGACCGCCTGGTCCAGGAAGGGGCCCAACTCTATGAGATGGGCATGAACGAAGAGGCCATGGCCAAATGGGAGGAGGCGCTGGCGGCCCAGCCCGACCACCCGGACGCGGCGGCCTACCTGGCCATGGCACGGCGCGAACGGGTCGCCCCTGCCCCGACCGGACGCCAGGCGGTCCAGGCCCAGTCCCCGGCCGGGCCGCCGCCGGTGGTCCCGGAGCCGGGGCCCGTTGCCCAGCGGGAGGCCCGGATCCAGCGCGCGGAGCGGGCGCTGGGGGAAGGCCGCCTGGGGGATGCGGCCCAGGCCTTCCAGCAGCTGCTGGAAACGGGTCCCCAGGATCCCCGGGTGCTGCAGGGGTATCACCAGACCCGCGCCCTCCTGGCCGCCCGGGACGCGACCCCGGTGGTCCTGGCCGTCGTGCCGGCGCGCTCGCCCGGCCTCGTGCCCAGGGCCCTGGCGGTGCCCGAACCGGCGGGCCCGCCCCGCTCCCTGACGGTGCCCAGCGCCGCCCCCCGGGCCGGATTCCGCCTTCCGGACCTGATCAGAGACATCCGGGTGCCCGCCTGGTTCCTGTCCCCCCGGAACCTGGCGGTGGGGCTGGGGGCGATGGGCCTGGCGGTCCTGGGGCTGTCGCTCTACAACCTGCACCGGCGGGAGGTGGCCCTCCGGAAGGCGGTGGCAGCGGCCAAGCTGGACGCCCTCAAACCGGTTTCCCGGATGGTGAAGGTGCCTCCCCTGGTCGAGACCACCGAAATGGTGCGCCGGGAAGCGGGCCAGGCCCTGGTGGAAGAGCCCCTGGTCACCTATTACCGGGCCCAGGAACTGCTGCGCCGGGACCCGGACGATGCGGACGCGGCCAAGCTGGCGCAGCAGGCCCGGGACCGCATGGCCGGCATGGCCGCCCCCGCGGACCCGGCGGAATTCGACAAGGACATCAAGGAAGGCAACCTGGACGGGGCCCGCACGTGCGTGCTCAACCTGCTGCGCCTGAACCCGGACGAACCGGACCTGCGCGGGCGCGCCAAACTGGTCCTGCTGGCCCTGGCTCCCCTGTACGCCACCGAAGGGCACCTGGGCCAGGCCCGGGACGCCCTGCGCCTGGGCCGGGCCATGTTCCCCCGGGATCCCTCCTGGCAGGCCCGGCTTAAACTGCTGGAAGCCCTCCAGGCCATGCCCGAGCGCGACCGGGTCCCATGGATCCAATTGCTTGGCTGATGCCCGCCCTGCCGGAAACCCCACGTTGAACCTCCGCACCCACTGCCCCAGCTGCCACTACCGGATCACGCCCCTGGTCCTGGAATGCCCCCAGTGCGGCCTCAGCCTGGCCCGCCAGCCGCTGCCCAGGCCGCTGCTGTTCCAGGCCTCGTCCCTCAAGTCCCTGGGCCAGGCCCGGGGAGAGCCCCAGAGCCTGGCCACCCCCGCGCTGGGGCGGGTGGAGCCCATGACCATCCTGGAGCGGGTGCCTCCGGCGGAAGCGGCCCGGTTCCAGGACTACCCGGGCTCGGCCGTGCCGGCGGAGGAGGTGCCCGGGCCCGGGCCCGACCTGGAACTCACCGATTCCTTCTGGCCGGTGGTGAAGATGGAAGCCCTGGAGTGCCTGGTCCTGCTGGCCCTGAACGGCCTGCTGACGCTGGTGGCCAGCTGGATGGCCGGGGGGTCCCCGTTCCAGACCTACGCGGTGTTCTGGCCCTACCTCCTGCCCGTGCACGGGGCCGTGTCCTGGGCCTACCTCATGGTGCCCCTGGTCCTGGTGGGCCAGTCGCCCATGATGGAGGTGGAGAACCTGCTCCTGGACACGAACCTTCCCGAACGGCGCATGTCCTTCGCCTTGCTGCACCTCGTCTCGGTGCTGGGTTTTCCGGTGTCGTTCCTGTGCATGGTGCTCACCCCGAACCACCGCACCTTGGCGGAGCTGTTGTCCGGGCTGGAGATCTTGCAATTGCCCAGCAGGAAGATGCGCTAGCGCCCCTTGCGGAGCTTGTGCCCGGGACGGACGCCTCGATTCCGATGAATCCGGCGGCGCTAATCCGGCAGGTGCATGCGCACCGAGGTGACGATCACCCCCGGCTTGGACATGAGCGCGGCCTTGATGCGGAACGCCATCTGGTTGTGCAGGATGTGTTGCCACCACTTGGGCGTGACGAATTCCGGCAGGATCACCGTGAGGCACACTTCCGGCTCCGCCAGCTTGAACCGGTCCACCTCCCCGATGATCGGCTCCACGATCCGGCGGTACGGGCTGGGCACGCTGCGCAAGGGGACGCCCATGCCGTAGTAGGCCCAGTCGGCCCGCAGCTTCTGGATGGCGGGGCTCTCGTGGTAGCCGTCCGAGCCCAGGTCCACCGTGAGGGCTTCCACCCGGAGGCCGGAGATGAGGCGGGCGTAGGCCAGGGCCTGGATCACCCCGGCGTGCAGGCTGGACACCAGGACCATGGCGTGGTGCTTGCTCGGCAGGAAGGCATCGGTGCGGCTGGCGGCCAGGGTCGACTTCACCCGGATGTAGTGGCGGTGGATGTTGAAGAAGGTCATCACCAGCACCGGCACCAGGGCGGTGACGATCCAGGCGCCGCCCACGAACCTGGTGAGGGCGATGTCCAGCAGGACCGCCGCCGAGGCGGCGGCGCCCACCCCGCTCACCACGGCCTTGGCCTGCCATTGCGGGCCGCGCTTGGCGTACCAGTGGACCGCCATGCCGGTCTGGCTGATGGTGAAGCCCAGGAACACGCCCAGGGCGTACAGGGGCAGCAGCACGTCGGTGTTGGCGTGGAACAGGAAGACCAGGGCTCCGGACACCGCCGACAGGATCAGGATGCCGTTGGAGAACACCAGCCGGTCGCCGATGCTGGTGAACTGCTGGGGCAGGAAGCCGTCCTTGGCCTGGAGGGCCGCCAGGCGCGGGAAATCCGCGTAGGCGGCGTTGGCGGCCGCCCCCAGGATGGCGAAGGTGAAGCCCTGGATCAGGTAGTAGCAGAGCCGGGCCGGGACGCCGAGGGTCCCGTCCTGGCCCAGGATGGCGCGGCCGAGCTTGGACAGCAGGGTCTCCTGCACCACCGCCGGGTCCGCACTGTGGTGGTAGACGACGCCGAAGTGGCGGCTGAGGAGCGTGATGCCCAGGAACATGGCGCCCAGCAGCACCACCATCCAGGCCATGGTCCTGGCGGCATTCTTCCGGGGCGGATCCTTGAAGGCGGAAACGCCGTTGGGGATGGCCTCGATGCCGGTGAGGGCGGTGCACCCGGCCGAATAGGCGCGCATGAACACCCACAGCAGGGTGAGTCCCGCCAGGCTGGGAGCGTGGCCGGCGGCGGCCCGCACCTGGGCCGCGCCGGGTTCCGGGAGCACCGGGACGCCCAGGGCCCAGCGGGCGAAGCCGAGGACCATGAGCAGCAGCACCATGGCGATGAACCCGTAGGCGGGAATGGCGAAGAGCTTGCTGCCCGGCTTCACCCCCCGCAGGTTGGCCACGGCGACGAAGGCGATGGCCAGCAGGGCGAGCAGCACGTTCCAGCCCTGCAGTTCGGGCACCGCGGCGGTGATGGCCGCCACTCCGGCCGACACGGCCACGGCCACGGTGAGGATGTAGTCGATGAGCAGGGCGGCCCCGGCGGTCTGCGCCGCCATCTCGCCAAGGTTCTCCTTGGCCACGATGTAGGCGCCGCCGCTGGGATACTCCGCGATCGTCTGGCGGTAGCTCAAGGCCAGCAGGGCGAGGAGGATGACGATGCCCACGGCCACCGGCACCGACAGCCCGAACACCGCCGAGGCCGCCACCCCAGCGGCCGCTCCGGCCACTGCGCCGTGCCCCAGGGCCACGGCCAGGGACGCCATGATTTCCTGGGTGGCGTAGGCCACCGAAGAGAGGGCGTTCGAGGAGAAGACCGCCAGTCCGATGGGATTGCTGATCTGGGTTTGGTGGGTTTCGTCGCTGGCCAGACGGCGGCCGAGGAGTAAGCGTCGGAAATCAGCCATATGCCCCCATGCAGAACCTCATGGATTATGACGCAAGAATGCGGCTGGGTCTTGGGTCCGGAAGGAACCGTGCGGACGCGGGACCCTGACCGCTTCCATCACATGGGTGCGGCCGCCGGCCAGGGGCCAGAGCCAGCGCAGATGCCGGTCCGGCGCGCGCCCCTTGAGCTCGCCGGCGACGTCCACGCCGCCCAGGGGATCCTGCGCCTCGACCGGGCCTTCGCTGCGCAGCTGGGCGGTCCAGGGGTCCACCGTGGGTCCCAGGGACACGCCCTCCGCCTCGAACAGCACCGCCCGGTCGTGCACCAGCCATAGCTCCGCGCCGCTTCCCGCCAGGACCTCCAGGAACGCGCGCACCGCCCGGGCGGTCCAGGCATCCAGGGCCTGCTCCATGGGATCCGGCTCCTC
>CAWFOJ010000050.1:0-10789 GCA_963816585.1 uncultured Holophagaceae bacterium
GGCCTTCGCCTGAAGCGAAAGTACGCCGAAAACCTGCCTCCAGTCACCATCTGGCCCCTATTCACCCTCATTGGAGGGTGGAACAGGGGCCTCGGAGCTTTGCCGGCATCCCTTCCGTCGATGGGAGTTCGCGCCAGCGAACTTACAGCGACGAACAGGGCGCTGGGTCGGGACACGGACGTTTACGTGGTCAGGCTCCTAGACCATCGCGCTTGGCCAAGGCTGGCGTACCGCCAGGCCGTGGGACGCAAGGGCCGCCTTGCCTTGGTGCGCCGGGCAGGCCTGGGCCGGGTAGACCACCCCGTCGGCTCCGTGCAGGAGCGCCTCCGCGGCCAGGGATGGCGCGGCGGCGGTCTGGAACAGCACCGTGAGGGACAGGCGCGCTGCCGCCTGGAACAGGGCCGGCGCCGCCCCTTCGGGCTCCGCCCGCACCAGCAGCGCCCCGGCGCCCCGCTGCTCCAGTTCGTCCATCCACTCCAGGGCGTCCCTGGCTAGGGGCCCTTCCCCCACCCGCCACCGCCCTTCCCCCTCCAACCTCACGTCCAGGGCGACTCCCACCCGGTCCCGGCCGAACGTACCCACGGCCGTGACCAGGAGCGGATCTTCCAAGGCTCCGGACGGTGCCAGGAACACCCGGTCCGCACCGGCCTCCAGGATCGCCGCCAGGTCCGCCCAGGCCTGGAACCGGGCTTCCAGGGCCATGGGCACGCCCAGGGCGGCCGCCACCGCCCGGATCCAGCCGCAGCGCGCTCCAGGCTCCCCGGGGGACCCTTCCCGGAACAGGATGCCATCCGCCCCTTCCCGCTCCAGGATCCAGGCCCAGGGAGCCGGGCGGGCCGGGTCCAGGAGGCGGCTCGGATCCGTTCCGTCCGGCACGTCGACCCGGCCGCAGCTCAGGGTCAGGGCTGGAATGACCCACTTGGCGTCCATGGGTTCAGTTCCCCCTTCCAGGCTCTGGTTCGGCGCCCAGGGCTTCCAGGAACCCGGCCAGGAGGTTTAGGCCCGGCGCGCCGGACCGCTCCAGGTGGGCCTGGAGGCCGACGGTGCGGCCGCGGCACTCCATGGCCGAGAAGGGCCGGCCGTGCACGGCCACCGCGAGGGTCTCGGTGCGCGGCTCCAGGGCGTAGCTGTGGGCGAAGAACAGCCAGCCGCCGCGCCAGGCCGGGAGCATGGGGTGGGTCCGGCAGGCCTGCACCGGGGTCCAGCCCCAGTGGGGCGTCTTGGCCCCCGGGCCCAGGCGCCGGACGATGCCGGGGAACAGTCCGAGCCCGTCCACCTTCGGGCACTCCTCGCTGCCCTCCGCCAGCAGGTGCAGCCCCAGGTTCACGCCCAGCAGGGGGCGCCCCTCCACCACCAGGTGGGGCAGTTCACGCCACCAGCCGCTGGCTTTGAGGTCCGCGCAGGCCTGGGCCAGGGGCCCGGCGCCAGCCAGGACCACGGGTCCCGCGGGGGCGGCCCGATCCGGGCCCGAGGCCCGGCAGTAGGTGAATCCCAGGCGGTCCAGGGCCCCCTCCAGGGCCACGTGGTTCACGTTGCCGAAGTCCACCAGAGTGATCACGGCCACCCTCCCAGCAGATCCGTCAGCCCAGGCGCGAGCAGGTCCCCGGGGCCGGCGATGCCGGCCCGGTCGGCCCCCACCGCCGCGAACGTCCAGTGGATCTCCGGCCGCAGGGCCCGGGCGCCCCGCAGGGCGGCGGCGTCGTCCCGGCTGTCCCCCACGAAGGTCACCCGTCCGGCCCGGAACGCGTCCGCCAGCTGGATCAGGCCCTCCGGGCGCGGCTTGCGCAGGTGGGGGGCGCTGTCGCCCACCGCCGGCAGCCGGAAGCCCAGGAGGTCGAAGGCGTAGGACAGTTCCTGGGCGGGCCTCCCGGTGAACACGGCCAGGTCCCCGGGAAATCCGGCCAGGTGCTCGGGGCGCACCAGCGCCCGCTCCAGGCATCGGGTGCGGGCGTAATGCCGGCGCACCGCCTCCTGGCAGCGGGGCTCCAGGGCCCGGATGCGCCGCTCCGGCAGCGGGCCCGCCGTGCCGCCCCGTTCCGCCAGCGCCAGGGCTGCCGCAGCCAGGCGGAAGTCGTTGTTGAACCCGCCGGCGCGCTTGAGCCGGAGGTAGTCCTCGTCTCCCCAGGCCAGGTCCGGGGCCAGGTCCTCCAGGGCCCCGGCCACCGCCTCCAGGAACGCCCGGCCCGGATCGATGAGGACGCCGTCCACGTCCAGCACCATCAGGTGTCCTCCCGAGGGACGGCGGGGGCGGTAGCTGCACCGGGAAGGGCGCCATCCGCCCGCCGCCGCCAGCTGCCTCAGGAGGGCCGGCCGGCCCAGGGCGCAGGCGCCGCCGCCGGCCCCTTCCCGCACCAGCAGCACCCGCCCCGGGCGGTCCACCGCCAGGCGGTGGGTGCGGGCCCGGGCGGCGGCGTCATCCCCCAGCAGGACCACCAGCGGCGGTTCGGGGCCGGACCCCACGGCCTCCAGCCACCGGTCCAGGGCCCCCGGATCCGGCGCGGCCGGGCCGGTGTCCTCCAGGTCCAGCCAGACCTGGTGTCCCGGTCCGGAGCCGACGCGCTCCAGCCCGCCGGGCTCCAGGGCCGACACCTGTCCGCCCCGGGTCCGGATGGGCTCCTCCCACCTGGGCAGCAGGGATGGGGCGAGGGCTATCCGCCCGCAGGGCCGGGCCTGCAGGAGCGCCTCCAGCCAGCCCCCCGGGGATGGCCCCGCCAGGGCCCCGCCCGGGGGTGCGCCCAGCGCCGGAGCCAGCCCGACCTGCCCGGGCCGGGTTCGGGGCTGCGCTGGAGTCCGTGCCGTCATCCAGCCAGGATAGCCGTACCGCAAGTGCGGGCGGTGAGCGCCTTAATCTCAGACGGGTACCGGGTGGGGCGCCTGCAGCCGGTGGTCGAACAGGTGCCGGCTGGGCGCGGGGGCGGCCGCCTCCTCCCAGGACCAGGCCCCGGCCGTGGCCAGGATGGCCCGCACCAGGTCCACGTGGAGGGCATGTCCGGCCCGGTGGGCTTCCACGAACCCTTCCAGGGGGGCACCCAGCAGCTTGAGGTCGCCCAGCAGGTCCAGGATCTTGTGGCGCACCGCCTCGTCCTCGAAGCGCAGGGAATCGTTGAGCGGGCCCTGGGGGCTGAACACCACCGCGTTCTCCAGGCTGCCTCCCTTGGCCAGCCCGCGGGCGCGCATGAATTCGATGTCCCTCTCCATGCAGAAGGTGCGGGCCCGGCCCACTTCCCGCACGTACTTCTCCGGGGTGAGGGTCAGTTCGCGGGTTTGCCGGCCGATGGCCGGGTGGTCGAAGTCGATGGTGTAGGCCACCCGCAGTCCGTGATAGGGGGAGATCCGCATCCACTTGTCGCCGCCCAGCACTTCCACCGGGCGCAGGATGCGCAGGGTCCGGTGCCGGACCGCCATGGAGCGGATCCCAGCCTCCTGGATGGCCCGCACCCAGGGGGCCGAGCTGCCGTCCAGGATGGGCAGTTCCTCGCCGCTGACGTCCACGGTGAGGTGGTCGATCTCCAGGCCCATGAGGGCGGAGAGCAGATGTTCCACCGTCTGCAGCCGCACCTCGCCCCGGGCGAGGGTGGTGGCCAGGCTGCAATCGCCCACGAATTCCGCCCGGGCCGGAATCATCGTCCCGGATGGCAGGTGCCGGAACACAATCCCGGTTGGGCGCTCCGCCGGGTGCAACACTACGGTGCAAGGGCGGTTTCCGTGCAACCCATGGCCCTGAAGGGTCACGGGATGGGCGAGCGTCTGGGCGTTGGTCCGGGGCATGTCGACCTCGCCATCGACTTAGCAAAATCCATGCCCTTCTGCAGTCTTTAAAATAACAAGACTTATTCAGGCCGACCCGGGTGCCGCCTGTAGGTCAAACGACCACACCGTGTGGTCCCACCCGGCCGGGATCCCTTGAATTCGCACCTACTTGCAACAGAGCGGCTGAGCGCGGGCCCAGTCCTCCGGGGTGGTCAGCTTCTGGTTGCCGGGGGGGGACGGGATCAGCTTGACCTTGCGGCCCAAGGCCTCCAGGAGGGACACATCGTCGGTGCCCTGGAAGCCGGTGCTCCGGGCCCAGGCGAAGGCCTCGCGCCAGGGGCCGAGGCGGGCCACCTGGGGCGTCTGGGCCCGGAAGATGCTTTCCCGGGGCTCGGTGCCCAGGATCCTGCCGGTCCCATCCACCCGCTTGAGGGTATCGGTGGAGGGCTCCCCCAGCACGGCTCCGTCCCAGGCCCCATCTCCGGGGGCGCAAACCGCCTCCAGGGCCGCACGGACGGGCCCGGCGGGCGGAAACGGCCGCACCGCGTCGTGGATCAGCACCACCGCCCGGGGCAGGTCCGGCAAGGTGGCCAGGGCCAGGGCCACGGATTCCTGGCGGGTGGCTCCTCCGGCCACCGCCTGCAGAGGCACGCCGAATCGCCAGGCCCGCACCTGGTCAAGGCGGTCTTCGGGCACCGCCAGCACGATCCCGGCCAGGGGGGGCATGTCCGGAGCCAGGAAGGCCTGCACCGTGGCCTGCAGGAGCGGCACGCCGCCCCAGTCGCGGAACTGCTTGGGTTCCCCGCCGCCCATGCGCAGCCCGCGGCCGCCGGCGGCGATGGCCAGGAAGACCGGGTCACCGCTGACGGACAATGAAGTACTCCAAGCCTCTGTCTTTGCAGAACATGGCTAGCTGTTCCGTAGCGGTCTGGGCCATTTCCAGGCGCGGGTAGGTGCCCACCCGGATGCGCTTGATGGGTATCCCCCCTGGTCCCGCGGCGTCCTGGTAGGTCACCGGGCCGAAGGCGGCGGCCAGATCGCTGGAGAGCAGCTCGATGTTTCCGGGGTGGCTCAGGGCGGCCACCTGGATGGTGTAGGGGTTGCCCTGCAGCACCACCGGATCCACCGGGGCGGGACGCCCCAGGGCGTCCACGGTGCGCAGCTGCACCCGCATGACCCCATGGCGCATCAGGCCCAGATCGTGGGCGGCCTGCTTGGAGACGTCCAGGATGCGGCCGCGGACGAACGGTCCCCGGTCAGTCACCCGCAGGATCTGCCGGCGGCCGTTGGTCAGGTTCTCCACCTCCACCCGGGTGCCGAACGGGAGGGTGCGGTGGGCGCAAGTCAAGTCGGACGGATCGTAGACTTCGCCGCTGGCGGTGATCTCCCCGGCGAAGCCGTCCCCGTCACCCCCGTACCAGCTGGCCAGTCCCCGTTCGGTGTAGACCTGGGGCGCCTCAGGAGGTTCCGGCGGCTGTCCATCCGCTTGTCCACCCGGCGGAGCCTTCGCGGGCTTGACGGCGCTCACCGAAGTGCGCGGGCTGCTGCAATGCAAGGCGAACAAAAGGCTGACGATGATCGACGCACGGCGGGCGAAAGTCCGCACTTTAGGGAGAAGACAACCTTGCAGGGCGAATGGACCGATGGCTGCCGGCAGACCTATCACCTGAATGTCCTCGATCCAAACGTTGAACATCCGGCTCCAGTTCTGGGTGCACAGCACATTGATATCCATAGTTCTCCGTAAAGATCCGGGGCAGCGTGGCCCTCAAAGCTCCATTATATCCAAAACTCAACCTTTGCAAACTATAATTAACCGGCCTTGGGAAAGAGTCCACTATGCGACGGTAATTACAATTATAATTTGCACAGTACGGAAGGTTCAGGCGTTAAACTTTCGGCACGTCCGAAAACCGGAAGACCTTGGGGCGGTTGCGATCCGCCAGAAGGGTCCGGGGCAGGCGGTTGATCTCCTTCTGGGCGGCCTTGGCGCTGGCGAAGCGTCCGTACAGGACCTGGTAGCAGACTCGGCCGTCCGGGAAGGTCATGGGCAGGATGAAAAGGTCGGGCTCCTGGCCCCGGAACAGGCCCATCAGGCTCTGGATGGTGGTGCCCTGGCAGGCGATCTCAAGGCGCAGGGTCCAGGCGCCGGCGGGAACCTCCCGGGCCAGGCGTTGGCCTTGCTTCACCGCCAGTTCCAGATCGCCCCGGGTGAGCGCCTGGAGCCGGGCGGACAGGGTCGTGGACACCGGCTCGGCGGCAGCGGGAGCGGGTGCCGGCGCCGAGGCCTGGGGGACGGCCGGACCGGGCGGGGCCGGTGGCGGCGCGGGCGCCTCCGGGGGCGCGGGGGTGGAAGACGCGGCGGGCGCGGGGGCGGGGGCGGGCGCGGGCGCCGCGGGCGGCTGGGCGGCGGGCCGGGAGCGCAGGTGCCAGGACCCATCCGACCGCTCCCAGGGCCGCCAGCACCACCACCGTCAGGAGCGCCAGGCGTCCGCCCCGGCTGCGGGGGGGCGGCGGCAGGGGTTGATACTCCTGGGCCGGGCGGGGCGCCAGGTCCTGGGACGGGGCGACCGGCAGCGGCGGCGGGAGCGGTACCTCCAGGTGGGGGGTGGGCTGGCTGGAGGTGCCTTCGCCCAGGGAGACCGCCAAGGGCACCGGGGGCTCCTCGGAACGCTCCGGGATTTCCTGGATGGGCATGGCCGGGGTGGGGGGATAGCCGCCGCCCGAACCGGGCCCGGGACCTTCCGCCGCCGTCCGGGAAAGGCTTGTGGACGGGCCGTGGAAGGGCGTGAAGGGCTGTGTGGCGGCCGGATCCAGGGGGTTGGCGACCGCCGGGGGGAGGAACAGCTCCGGCTGGGGGAGGGGCGGCGCCAGGGGGGCGGGTTCGACCGGCACCGGGCCACCGGTCCCGGCCGGCTCCTGGGGGGCGGCCTCCCCGGCCGGCAGCTCCTGGTCCAGGGACAGGGACAGGTGCTCCAGGTTGGTGGTGGGCCGGCCCGCTTCCTGGATGGTGGAGAACAGGGTGGGCACGGTCTCGGGCGGGGGCTCCGGCAGGAGCGGGGAGATGGGCTCCAGCTCCGGCGCCAGGGCCAGGTCCAGGGCCTGGCGGTCCAGGGGCGGCATCTCGTGCAGCCGGGCCCAGCCCATCTCCCGCAGGAACAAGGCGAAGGCGCCCAGGCGCAGAGCCTCCGCCAGGGCTTCCCGGCTCAGCTCCAGCAGGGTGTGGGTGCCGTCCAGGAGCGGGGGCAGCTTGGCCAGGTCGGCAGGCAGGGCCAGCTCCTGGAGGCTCCGGCCCTGGAGCACCACCACCTGGTTCAGGGGCCCCAGCAGTTCCAGCAGTCCTTCCCGGTCCTGGAGGGCGAGGGTCCCGGCCAGGAACAGCTGAGCGGTGTTCATGGGCAGGCGCACCACGTTGGCGTCCAGTTCCCGGGCCTCGAACCCGGGGCTCCAGGTCCGGGCACGCCAGGGCGCCCCGGATGATCCGCTCCACCTGGGCCTTGGCCACGTCCAGCAGGTCGCGCTGGGTGATGAAGCCCATCTCGATGAGGTTCTTGCCGATGCTGAGGCCCGGCTTCAGGTTGGCCAGGGCGTAGTCCATCTGCGCCTGGGTGACCTTGCCCCGCTCCACCAGGAGGTAGGTCAGGCGGTCCTGCGGCATGGGTGCTCTGGGCGAACACCGTGTCGCCGTAGTCGATAATAGATGGTCCGTCCGGGGCTTTCCCCAGTGTCCATACCCCCGTGGCCTTCTCGCGATGAGCGTCGGAAAAGATCCTGGAGGGCAAGCAAGCTCATGGCACCACCCACCGTTGCAGTTTCAGTTTGCCGACCCGGACCAGCAGCGCCGTTCCGGAATGAAGTTCCACGACCAGCCGGGGATCCGTCACCTTCGCCCCATCCAGGCTGACGGCCCCCTGCTGGATGAGCCGCTCGGCCTCCTTGCGGGATCCGGCCAGGCCGCGCTCGGCCAGCAGCTTGGCCAGGGGCTCGGGCCCGGCGGTGGGCGCGAGGCTCACGGCGGGGGCCTCGTCCACGGACCGCTCCGGAGAACCGCCTGACCCAGCGTTCCTCGGCTTCCTTGGCCGCCTGCGGCGCCATGGAACTGGGCGACGATCTCCCGGGCCAGGGCCTTCTTGGCGTCCATGGGGTGGCCCTGCTGCATGGCCTCGATCTCCCGGGGCAGGCGGTCGGTGAGGAGGAGCCACCAGTCCCACATGAGCCGGTCGGAGATGCTCATGGCCTTGCCGAACTGGTCGTCCGCTCCCTCCATGAAGCCGATGTAGTTGCCCAGGGATTTGGACATCTTCTCGACGCCGTCCAGGCCCAGCAGGAGCGGCACCGTGAGCACCACCTGGGGCCCCTGCCCCATGGCCTCCTGCAGGTCCCGGCCGCGCATGAGGTTGAACAGCTGGTCGCTGCCGCCCAGCTCCGCATCGGCCTTGAGGGCCACCGAGTCGTACGCCTGGGCGATGGGGTACAGCAGTTCGTGCACCGAGATCGGTTCGCCGGCCCCCAGGCGCTTGCTGAAATCGTTCCGCTCCAGCATCTGGGCCAGGGTGAAGCGGCTGGTCAGGCGGATCCAGTCCTCGCCGCGCAGGGCGCCCAGCCAGTCGCTGTTGAACCGGATCTCGGTCTTCTCCGGGTCCAGGATCTTGAACACCTGGGCCTTGTAGGTCTCGGCGTTGGCGTCGATCTCCTCCCGGGTCAGGGCCGGGCGGGTGGACTTCTTGCCGGTGGGATCGCCGATCAGCCCGGTGAAGTCGCCGACGAGGAAGATCACCGTGTGACCCAGCTTCTGGAACTGGGCCATCTTGCGCAGGAGCACCCCGTGCCCCAGGTGCAGGTCGGGGGCGGTGGGGTCGAATCCCGCCTTGATGCGCAGGGACCGCCCTTCCTGGAGGCGGGACAGGAGCAGTTCCTGGGTATGGCAGGCGACCGCGCCCTTCAGGAGCAGATCGAGGGCATCCAGCGGAGAGATAGTTTCCATACCAGCATATTGGCCTAAACCCCTCAGGACATCCAGCCTTTAGCGGCCGGCAGCCGGCTCACAGGAGGTTGCTCGCCAGTTCGGCCAGCTTGCTGCGCTCGCCCTTCACCAGGGTCACGTGGCCCGCCAGCTCCAGGTGCTTGAAGTGCTCCGCCAGGTAGCTCAGGCCGTTGGTGGAGGCGTCCACGTAAGGGTTGTCGATCTGGAAGGCGTCACCGGTGAGGACGATCTTGGTGCCGTCCCCGGCCCGGGTGAGGATGGTCTTCACCTCGTGGGGAGTCAGGTTCTGGGCCTCGTCCACGATGATGTACTGGTTGGGGATGCTGCGCCCGGATGTAGGTCAGGGGCTCGACGCTGATGTAGCCCCCTTCCTCCAGCTGGGCCGAGGTCATGGACGAGCGGCGCCGCTGCTCCATGTTGGCGGCCACCACGAAGTCCAGGTTGTCGTAGATGGGCTGCATGTACGGGCGCAGCTTTTCCGAGACGTCCCCAGGCAGGAAGCCCAGGTCCCGGCCCATGGGCATCACCGGGCGGCTCACCAGCAGCTTGTTGAAGCGCTCCTCGTCCACCACCTGCTGCAGGCCGGCGGCGATGGCCAGCAGGGTCTTGCCGGTGCCGGCCTTGCCCAGGAGGGTCACCACCTGCACCGAATCGTCCAGGAGCAGCTCCAGGGCGAACTGCTGCTCCCGGTTGCGCGGCTTCACGCCCCAGGGGGGAACCTCCACCCGCTTGAGGGGATGGATGCGGCCGTCGGCGGCGTAGAAGCGCCCGAGGGCGGTGTGGGTGTCGTTGGTGCGGTCGGTCAGGGTGACGAACTGGTTGGGATTGAGGATGGGCCCTTCCGGGGGCGGCGCCGGGACCAGGCCGCCGTCGAAGAGCAGGTCCAGCTGCGCCGGGTCCACCTCCCAGGCGGCGGTGCCGGTGTACAGCTCGTCCACCCGCACCCGGTCCGTGGTGTAGTCCTCCGCCTGGAGGCCCAGGGCGTCGGCCTTGATGCGCAGGTTGGTGTCCTTGGACACCATCACCACCTTCTCCTTGCGCACCTTCAGCTGGCTCAGGGCGCAGGCGAGGATCTGGTTGTCGGCCTTGTGCTTGTCCAGCGCCCCCAGGCCCAGGTCCAGGGGATGCTGGGTCACGTCCACCGTGAGGGTGCCGCCGCCCTCCGTGGTCACCCCCCGGCTGAGCGACCCGCCCTGGCGCAGCTTGTCCAGCTGGCGGGAGACGGCCCGGGCGTTGCGGCCGACCTCGGTCTGGTCTTTCTTGAAGGCGTCGATCTCCTCGATCACCACGATGGGCAGGACGACGTCGTGCTCCTGGAAATGGCTGATGGACATGGGGTCGTGCAGCAGGACGTTGGTGTCCAGGACGAACACCTTCTTGCGGATGCGGACATCGGACAAACCCCCGGCAATGGACCAGCCCTGTTGGAAGCGTAACACCAGAGCCCTCAAGGTAAGGCAAATCTGGCCTTGAACAACCGCCGCGGCCCTTGGTAGGCTTGGAGTTCTTGCGAGGAAGACTCCGCCGGTGTAGCTCAGGGGCAGAGCAACGGTTTCGTAAACCGTAGGTCGGGGGTTCAATTCCCTCCACCGGCTCCATCCAAAGCCCTCAGAAATATCAACACTTCTGAGGGTCTTTCGTTTCAAACGCGTCCAACGGTTCGGGCTGGGGGTTCGGATTGCCGCCCTCAACCCCGCAAGCGGTCCAGCATCGGTTGGGATATCAGGGTTACCCCGCCAGGGGTGCGACGGAAGCGAATGGCGTCCTCCTCTGAATTTTCACCGACCACCAACCCCGGGGGGATGCGGCATCCCCGGGCCACCACCACCTTGCGCAGCCGGGCGTGTTGCCCGATATCAGCCTCGGGCAGCACCACCGCCTCGTTCAGGTGGGCTTGGCGGTGCACCCACACCCTGGAAAAGAGCAGTGAGTTGTGCATGAATGCGCCGGAAACGAGCACCCTCCGGAAACAATGCTGTTCATGTCCCCGCCGTGCAGGCCGGGGTCGCTGCGCACGAACTTGGCCGGGGGCAGCTGCTCCTGGAGCGATACGGG
>CAWFOJ010000051.1:0-11017 GCA_963816585.1 uncultured Holophagaceae bacterium
CCACGCATCGCTCCATGGCCAGGGCGGTGAGCCGGCCCTGGGCGTCGGCGCCCAGGCGCACCTGCATGTGGAACGGGTGGCGCTTGCTGGTGATCAGGATGGATTCCTCCAGGCTCGGGATGTAGCGCACCGGCTGGCGGAACTTCAGGGCGGCGGCCGCGGCCAGGCCCTCGGTGACCACTTCCAGCTTGATCCCGAACTGGCCGCCGGAGTAGGCCTCCTGGTAGCGCATGTTCTCGTGGCCCAGGGCCTCCTGCAGGATGGCCATGCTGCCGTGGATGTTGATGCTGCGGCCGATCGCCACCAGCACCGGGTCCTCGCCGTCCCCTTCCAGGAACGCCACGCTGGCTTCCGGCTCCAGCGGAGCCTGGTGGTTGATCTGGGTGCGGAAACGCGCCTCCACCACCGCCGCCGAGGCGGCCAGGGCCGCCGCCGCGTCGCCCTTGCGCAGGGGCTGGACGTAGCAGAGGTTGGGCCGGTCCGCGTGCACCTGGGGAGCGCCTTCGGCCATGGCCTCCTGGGGCGAGCCCAGGGCCGGCAGCAGCTGGTACTCCACCCGCACCGCCGCCGCCGCGGCCAGGGCCTCCTCCCGGGTCCGGGCCGCCACCGCCGCCACCGGATCCCCCACCTGCCGCACTTTGCTGTCGCACAGCACCGGACGGTCGCCGACGATGTACTTGAGCCGGTTGGTGCCCCGGATGTCCCTGGCGGTCAGCACCCCCGCCACGCCGGGCATCCCTTCCGCCGCCGAGGTGTCGATGCCCAGGATCAGCGCGTGGGGGTGCGGGCTGCGCACCGCGGCCAGTTCCAGGGCCCCGGGCAGGTGGATGTCGCCGGTGAACTCGGCCGTGCCGCAGGCCTTGGCCATGGCCGACGGCCGCGGGTGGGAGACGCCCATCACGGCGCCGTCCGGGCGCGGGCGCACGGCGTCGGGGGTGGTCTCGCCGCGCAGGAACCGGCCGGCCAGTTTCACGGCGTCGATGATCTTGACGTAGCCCGTGCACCGGCAAAGGTTGCGCCGGAACGCATGCTTGATCTCCGCGGTGCCGGGGTCCGGGTTGGCGTCCAGCAGCGCCTTGGCGGCCAGGATCATGCCCGGAGTGCAGAAGCCGCACTGGATGGCCCCCGAGAGCACGAACGCCTCCTGGATCGGGTGCGGGTTGGCCGGTGTGCCCAGGCCCTCCACGGTGACCACCTGGGCGCCGTCCAGCTTGGCCACCCGGGTCACGCAGGCCAGCGCCGTGCGCCCGTCCACCAGCACCGTGCAGGCGCCGCACTGGCCCTTGCGGTCGCAGCCCTGCTTGGTGCCGGTGAGGCGATGCCCCTCCCGGAGCAGGTCGACCAGCATCAGGTCCGGGCCGGCCACCACCTGGCGGGGCCGGCCGTTGATGGTGAGGGTCACTTTGGCCATGGGAACTCCCTGGGGCCGGCACGGCGGCGCGGCCAACGGATCGCGGACGGGTTCAAGGGGCTGGGATCAGCGGGCTGCGGCTTTGCCGGCGGTGAGGACCTGGAAGGATTCCTCCATGATATCGAAGCCCCGGTCCAGTTGCTGGTCCGTGATGACCAGCGGCATGAGGGTGCGGATCACGTTGCCGAACTGGCCGCAGGACAGCAGCATGAGCCCCCGTTCGTAGCACAGCTTGACCAGCTCCTTGGTCTCTTCGGCGGCCGGAGCCTTGGTCTCCCGGTCCTTGACCAGCTCCAGGGCCAGCATGGGCCCCTTGCCGCGCACGTTGCCGATGAGCCCGAAACGCTCCTGCATGGCCTCCAGGCGCGCCCGGGCGCGCCCGCCCAGGGCCACGGCCCGCTTGAGGAAGCCTTCTTCCTCCAGTACCTCCAGCACGGCGAGGGCCGCGGCGCAGGCGATGGGGTTGCCGGCGAAGGTCCCCCCCAGGCCCCCGACATGGACGCTGTCCATGATCTCCGCCCGGCCGGTGACCGCGCTCAGGGGCAGCCCGCCGCCCAGGCTCTTGGCGGTGAGGATCATGTCCGGCACCACGCCCCAGTGGTCGATGGAGTACATCTTCCCGGTGCGCCCCATGCCGCTCTGGATCTCGTCGATGATGAAGACGATCCCGTGCTTGCGGCAGATGGACTGGAGCCTGGCGAAGTATTCCGGCGGCGGGGTGACGAATCCCCCCTCCCCCTGGATGGGTTCGGCGATGAGGGCCGCCACGTTCTCCGGGGCCACGTGCCCAACGAAGAAGTCCTCCAGGTAGTCCGCGCAGGCCACCCCGCACCCCGGGTACTGCTTGCCGAAGGGGCAGCGGTAGCAGTTGGCGTTGGGCATGTGGTGGACCTCGGGGGCGAACGGGCCGAACCCGAACTTGTACGGCTTGACCTTGCTGGTCAAGGTCATGGTGAGCAGGGTGCGCCCGTGGAAACTGCCTTCCAGGGCGATGACGGCCGGGCGCCCGGTGGCGTAGCGGGCGATCTTGACGGCGTTCTCCACCGCCTCGGCGCCGCTGTTGGCGAGCATGGTCATCTTGTGGAAGTCGCCGGGGGTGATGGCGTTGAGCTTCATGGCCAGCTGGATGTACGGCTCGTACACGGCCACGGCGAAACAGGCGTGGGTCAGCTTCTCCGCCTGGGCCTTGATGGCCGCCACCACCTTGGGGTGGGTGTGGCCCACGTTCAGCACCCCGATGCCCCCGCCGAAATCGATGAGCTCCCGGCCGTCCCAGTCCACCAGGGTGGCGCCCCTGGCTTCCCGTATCGCTGCCGTGGCGCTGGACGTGCCCTTGGGCACGTGCCGGGCCCGGAGGGCTTGGAGTTCAGAGAAGGACATGGCCATGGGGACCTCCTGAAGGCTGGATGGGGAGATCAGCCATGAAGCATATGTCGTACCAGGCCCGGATCCGGCTTCAGGCCCCATGTCTCCCCGTCCGGAACCTATCTTTGGGGAGGATGAGCAACTTGCGTTCTTGCATATTCCATGCAGAAGCGAATAATGCCCCCATGACCATGTTAAATTCATTCGACCCGTCCCTGCCCGGGCTCCTGGACGCCTACGGAGTCCCGTGGGAGAGTTTCGCGGACAACCTGCTGGAGGCCAGCAAGAACGGTTGCTTCGCCGTGGCCGGGACCGGCGCGGTGGTCTACGCCAACCGCCTGGCCCGGGAGGAGCTGGGCATCCGGCTGGGCGCGCCCGTGGCCGAGCTGATGCCCGAGCTGCCGCCGCGCCTGGAGGCGGTGCTGGCGGGAGCGGAGGACCCGGGCGGGGCGCTGCTGCGCCAGGGCGAACGCTTCTACCTGGGCAAGGTGTCCCGGATCCAGGTGCAAGGCGCGATGCTGGGGACTCTGTGCGTGTTCATCGACATGACCCTGTTCGAGAGCACGGACCGGCAGATGCGCGCCTACGCCGAGCTGGCCCGCCAGCAGGACGCCATTATCAACGGCCTGTCCGAGGGGCTGTGGATCTGCGACAGCCGGGCCAACGTGCTGCGCATCAACCCGGCCTCGGAGCGGCTGAACGGCATCAAGGCCGGGCAGGTGGTGGGCCGCAACATGCAGGAGCTGGTGGACAGCGGCATGTTCGACCGCTCCGCCACCCTGGAAGTGCTGCGCCGCAAGGCCCCCGTCACCCTGCTCCAGGCCCGCGAGGGGCGCAAGCTGGCCCTCGACGGGATCCCGGTGCTGAACGAGGCGGGGGAGGTGACCCACGTGGTGGTGACCGAAAGGGACGTGACCGAGATCGAAGCCCTGCACCGGGAGCTGGAGGAACAGGAGGCCATGAAGGACCGCATCCGCGACCGCATGCTGGAGATGCAGCTGGAGGACGTGGAGTCGCGCCGGATCATCGCCCGCAGCCCGTGCATGCAGAAGGCCCTGCGGCACGCCTTCAAGGTGGCCGCGGTGGACTCCACGACGCTGATCCTGGGGGAATCGGGGGTGGGCAAGGAGCTCATCGCCGACCTCATCTACAAGTATTCCGAACGGGCCGGCAAGCCCCTGGTGAAGATCAACTGCGGAGCCATCCCCGAGTCCCTGCTGGAAGCGGAGCTGTTCGGCTACGAGAAGGGGGCCTTCACCGGGGCCCAGGCCAAGGGCAAGCCGGGCTACTTCGAGCTGGCCGACGGCGGGATCATCTTCATGGACGAGATCGCCGAGCTGACGCCCTCCGCCCAGGTGAAGCTGCTGCGCTTCATGGAGGACGGGCGGGTCATGCGGGTGGGCGGCACCCTCAGCCGCAAGCTCAACGTGCGCATCCTGGCCGCCACCCACCAGGACCTGCAGGCCATGGTGGACCGGGGCGCCTTCCGCCTGGACCTGTACTACCGGCTGAGCGTCATCCCCATCTCCCTGCCGCCGCTGCGGGAGCGCACCGACTGCATCCTGCCCCTGCTGAACCACTACACGGCCTTCTTCGCCGAGCGCATGGGGGTGCACCGGCGCCTCACCAAGGCCGCCAGCGACGCGCTCCTGGCCTATCCCTGGCCCGGCAACGTGCGCCAGCTGGCCAACCTCTGCGAGCGGCTGGTGGTCATGTCCGAGTCGGACCTCATCGGCCTCACGGACCTGCCCCCGGACATCCTGGGGCAGACCGGCATGGCTCCCCTGGCGGCCGCCGGCCCCGAGGAACTCACCCTGGCCCAGGCCCTGGAGAGCACCGAACGCACCCTGCTGCTGGAGGCCCGCCAACGCCACGGCCGGCAGGTGGAGATGGCCCGGGTCCTGGGGGTGGACCAGTCCACCGTGGCCAGGAAAATGAAGAAGTACGGGATCCCCTGAACGACTACGGCTCGTAAAGCTCCATGAACCCACCACCCCCCTGCCCTTGCCGAAGCGCTAAATTCCGGGTCCAAGTTGAACCAGGATATGCAATTCAGCATACAAGACTCCCCCGTCTGAAACCTCTCCCCAATCCCCCCGGTTCCTGAAGAGTCCTCCATCTGCTTATCCCCGCCCGCCCGGCACAGTTCTCGCTTATTTGAGGACCTAACCCTCGCCAGAGATGGTGACTTCGCAGACCAGGAGGCATCCAATGCAATGCTCCAAAGGCTGGGCTCTACTTGCCGCTTCAGCGCTGGCCGTCGTGGCCGGCGCCCAGGAGGCGCGGGACTACTACAAGATCGGGGTTGTCTGCGAGCTGTCCGGCGACACGGTCACCGGCGGCAACGTGTGCAAGCGCGGCTACGACCTCTGGGCCCAGGAGGTCAATGCCCAGGGCGGCATCAAGGTGGGCAGCAAGAGGTACAAGGTTCAGCTGTTCTACGGCGACTCCCAGTCCAATCCGTCCACCGGCGCCGCCGCGGCGGAGCGCCTGATCACCCAGGAGCACGTGGACTTCATGTTCGGGCCCTACACCTCCGGCTGCGCCATCGCCGTCGGCCCGGTGGTGGAGAAGTACAAAGTCCCGATCATCAATGGCTCCGCCGAGTCCCCGAACGTCTGGCTGCAGCACTTCAAGTACAGCTTCGGCGCCATCCCGCCGGTCAACTTCACCGGCGCCATGGCCATCCAGACCCTGGCGAAGCTGGAGCCCAAGCCCCAGACCGCGGTGGTGTTCGGCTCCAACGACACCTTCTCCAAGGCCACCGCCACCGCCTTCAACGCCGAGTGCGAGAAGCTGGGCATCAAGGTGTTCAAGTTCAACATCGTGCCCGAAGGCCAGGACCTGACGCCCCTGCTCTCGGCCATGAAGGGGCTGCGCCCCGACATCATCGCCTTCGGCGGGCATGACGAGGAGCTGATCAACCTGGTGAAGGACCTGCGCCAGATCGACTACACCCCCAAGGCGGTGCTGATGCACTACGGGGTCACCGAACCGGCTTTCGTGGACGCCCTCAAGGGCGACGCCAACCAGGTGTTCGGCGGCGCCGTGTGGGACGAGGCCACCAAGACCTCCAGCAAGATCCTGTGGAAGGATTCCCAGGCCTATGCGGCGGCCGCCAAGAAGGCCTTCGGCGTGCCGGCCGACTACACCCAGGCCGGGTGCTCGGTGTCCGGGATCATCTTCCAGGAAGCGGTGGGCAAGCTCAACGCCCCGCCGCCGCTCAACGAAGCCACCCGGGAGAAGATGATCCCGGTCCTGGAGGCCCTGGATCTCCAGACCTTCTACGGCCGGATCAAGTTCGCCACCGAGGGCGACTTCTACCATGCCAATATCGGCATCAGCCCCTTGACGGTGCAGATCCAGAACGGCGTGGTGAAGACCGTCGGTCCGGCCGCGGTCGCGGAAGCCAAGGCCCAGTACCCCATGACTCCCTGGAGCCAGCGCTGACCTGAGTTGAACCAGCCGGGAAGCCCGCGCCTGGGCGCGGGCCTCCCGGCCCTCGCCTACCCATCGGTCCCGGGCCGGAGGAAACCCCATGGAACTTCTGCCGCAAGCCCTCATCGACGGCATCATGCTGGGCGCCATCTACATCAACATCGCCATCGCCTTCTCCCTGGTCTACGGGGTGCTGCACATCATCGATTTCGCGGTGGGCGAGTGGATCATGCTCGGGGCCTTCACGGGCTACCACCTCACCCTGCTCACCCATGTGGAGCCCTTCCTGCTCCTGCCCGTCATCTTCGTCATCTTCGCCGGCCTGGGGCTGCTCCTCCAGCCCCTGATCCAGCGGGTGCTCTCCGGCCACCGGGGCAACCCGACCCTGATGGCCCTGGTGTTCACCTTCGGCCTGGCGCTGATGGTGCGCGGCCTGGCCCAGACCTTCTTCGGCTTCTACAGCCACTCCATCCCGTCCCACTTCTCCGCCGGGTCGTTCTTCTTCCAGAGGGGGAGCTTTTTCGTGACCATCTCCTCGGTGCGGGCCCTGGGGCTGGTCTACGCGGTCGTCCTCACCGTGCTGCTGAACCTGATGCTGCGCAAGACCGACTTCGGCCTGGCCATCCGGGCCCTGGCCATGCAGAAGGAAGCCGCCGGCCTCATGGGGGTGAACGCCAAGCGGACCAACCTGTTCCTGTTCGCCATCTACGTGGGCGTCACCGCCATGACCGGGGTGCTGATCGGCGTCATCCTCTCGGTGGCCTCCAAGATGGGCCCGGAGAATTCCATCCTGGCCTTCTTCGTGGTGGTGCTGGCGGGCATGGGCTACCTGGCCGGGGTGCCGGCGGCGGCCTTCCTGCTGGGCATCATCCAGTCCATCTTCCTGGTCTACCTGGATCCCGGCTACACCATGATGGCGGTGTTCGGGATCCTCTACCTGATCCTGCTGGTCTCCCCCACCGGCATGTTCCGCAGAGGGATGTGACGCCATGACCCCCATCTCCAAAGACCGGCGCTTGCTCATTTCCCTGGCGGTGTTCGCGGCCGCCGTGCTGCTGCCCGCCGTCCTCCACGACACCTTCTGGCTGCGGGTGACCACCGAAGCGATCATGTGGGTCGGCCTGGCCCTGGGCTTCGACGTGATCGCCGGCTACACCGGCTACCTCAACTTCGGGCACCAGGCCTTCTTCGGCATCGGCGCCTACACCACCGCCCTGCTCATGATGAAGGCCCACTGGCCGTTCTTCCTGGCCATGCCGGCCGGCGGGGTCGTGGGCGCGGCGGCCGCCCTGATCATCGGCATCCCCACCCTGCGCCTGCGCGGCGCCTACTTCGCCATCGCCACCTGGGCCGTGGCGCGGGCGGTGCAGCAGGGCGCCCTGATGGCGTCCTTCACCGGCGGCCCGGACGGCATGCGCACCACCGCCTTCCTGAACCCCCAGTACTTCTACTACGTGATGCTGGCCGTGGTGGGCGCCACCTTCTTCGGACTGTGGTTCCTGCTGGAGCGGGCTCCCTTCGGGCTCAAGCTGAAGGCGGTGCGGGAGGACCAGGAGAGCGCCAAGGCCCTGGGGCTCAATCCCACCGTCCTGAAGATCAAGGCCTTCATGCTGTCGGCCATCCCCACGGCCCTGTGCGGCGGGGTGTTCGCCTACTGGGTCACCTTCATCGACCCGAACTCGACCCTGGGCGACCTGCTCAGCGACCAGGCCCTGGTGATGGTCATCTTCGGGGGCATGGGCACCCTGGTGGGCCCGGTCATCGGCGCCGTGCTGATCTTCATGTTCAAGACCCTGTTCTGGGCCTACCTCTCGGCCTACGAGGTGCTGTACCTGATCATCCTGGGCGCGGTGATCGCCCTGTCGGTGGTGTTCCTGCCGGACGGCGTGATGGGCATCGCCTTCCGCCGCCGGCGCGGATGGGCCACCCCGAAGACCCCGCAACCCGCGGCGGCCCCCAGCGAGAAGGAGGCGTGAGGCCATGGTGGAACCCATCCTGAGAGTCGAGAACGTCAGCAAGGCCTTCGGCGGGCTCACGGCCGTCAACGACGTGTCCTTCGAGATGGTGCCCGGAGAGATCCTGGGGCTGATCGGCCCCAACGGCGCCGGCAAGACCACCCTGTTCAACGTGATCAGCGGCTACTACCGGCCCACCCGGGGCAAGGTCTTCTTCAAGGGCCACGACATCAGCCACAAGCCGCCCTACTACCTGGCGGCCCAGGGGATCGGACGGACCTTCCAGGTGGTCAAGCCTTTCGCCGGGCTGACCGTGCTGGAGAACATCACCATCGCCTCGTTCCTGAAGCATCCCCGCCGGGCCCAGGCGGAAGCCCATGCCTGGAAGGTGCTGGAATTCACCGGGCTGGCGGACCGCGCCAAGGTGCAGGCGGCCAGCCTCACCCTGGCCGGGCGCAAGCGCCTGGAAATCAGCAAGGCCCTGGCCCTGGAGCCCACCTTCCTGCTCCTGGACGAGGTGGTGGCGGGCCTCAACCCCACCGAGGCGGACCGCACCATCGACCTGATCCTCAAGGTGCGCGACCAGGGCATCACCATCCTGGTGGTGGAGCACATCATGCGGGTCATCATGGGCATCAGCGACCGCCTGGTGGTGCTCAACTTCGGCCAGAAGATCGCCGAAGGCAGTCCCGCCGGAGTGGCCGCCGACCCGGGCGTCATCCAGGCCTACCTGGGGGAGGAGAACTGATGATCGCCTTGGAAGTCTCCCACGTGGCCGCCGGCTATGGCCTCACCCAGGTCCTCTGGGACATCTCCTTCACGGTGGCCAAGGGCCAGCTGGTGGCCCTCATCGGCGCCAACGGCGCCGGCAAGACCACCACCCTCAAGACCATCTGCGGCACCGTCCAGGCCACATCCGGGACCATCCAGTACAACGGGGCCGTCATCAGCGGCAAGCCCGTGCACAAGGTGGTGGAGCTGGGCCTGGCCCTGATCCCCGAAGGGCGGCTGCTGTTCGGCAAGATGACCGTGGAGGAGAACCTCAAGGCCGGCTGCTACCTCAACCGCGCCAAGGGGCGCAAGGATGTCAACCTGGCCCGGGTCTACGAGCTCTTCCCGATCCTCAAGGCCCGCCGCACCCAGGCCGCCGAGACCCTTTCGGGAGGCGAGCAGCAGATGCTGGCCATCGGCCGGGGGCTGATGCAGGATCCCGACCTGATCATGTTCGACGAGCCCAGCCTGGGCCTGTCCCCCATCCTGGTGAGGGAGATCTTCGAGATCATCAGGAACCTGCACCAGGAGGGCCTGACCATCTTCCTGGTGGAGCAGAACGTCAAGCAGACCCTCAAGGTGGCCGACTACTGCTACGTCATCGAGAACGGCCGGGTGGTGCAGGAAGGAACGGGCGCGGCGCTGGAGGCGGATCCCAAGGTGCGGGAGGCGTACCTGGGGGCGTGAACCCGGGGGGCTTCAGATCCTGGCGGTACCGCCCAGTCCCGGGGCTTCCTTGTCGAACGTGGCCAGGAGGTGCTTGCCGTGGGCTATCGCCAGCTGGACATTCAGGCAGTCCACGAAGCCGGCCTTGGCATTGACCCAGTTGCGGGTGGCGGCCACCACGGCCGCCTGATCCTGGAACAGGAACTGCCGGCTGTTGGTCGCACTCCGCAGCATGTCTTGGTGGCGCGCTTGCGGTGGAGGGGTTCGAGGGGCATGGTGGCGGCCTTCCTGCCTTGCCATGGCAAGGCAGGAAGGCCGCCACCATGCCCCTCCGCCCCTGCGGCCGGCGCTGGCCGGGCTCAGTCCGCCCCGCCCTCCCGGCGCCGTTCCTCCACCAGGTCCGCCAAGGCCTGGTTGCCATGGGGGTCGGACGGGTCGGCCAGGCCGGCCACCACGCCCTGGCGGTCGGCGGGCTCGCGGTTCTGGCTGAGCTTCCACTTGCCTTGGATCCGGGCGATGGGGATCTCCACGCCGACGATGGACTCCTTTTGTTGGGCGATGAAGTCGGCGGGGGCGTCGCCCACGGCCCAGGGGCGGAGGCGGGAGTGCTCCTGGGCGGAGGTGAGGTCCTCCAGCAGGCGCTGCAGCCAGCCCGGATCCTCCGTCACCGCCGGCCGGCCCCAGGCCTGCACGGCGATGTAGTTCCAGGTGGGGACCACCTTGCCGGTGACCTGCTTGTTGGGGTACCAGTTGGGGGTGATGTAGCCCTGCTCCCCCTGGAACAGGGCCATGCACTCGGTGGCCGCCTGCAGGTCCCGCCAGTGGGCGTTGTTCCGGGCCAGGTGGGCGCGCAGGGTGCCGTTGGGCCCCTCCTCCGGGTAGACCAGGAAGGGCAAGGGGGAGGCGGACAGGCCTCCCGGTCCGGTGGTGACCAGCCAGCCCAAGGGGTGGGAACGGATCAGGTCGTGCATGACCTGGATCCGGGATTCCTGAAAGGCGGACGGTATGTACATGGATAACCCCGTGGAGGTGAAGAAAAAAAGCGTTGCACGTCCCGTGCCACCCAGGCCGCCCCCCGGGAACGCGCGCGCCGCCGGGCGGCGCCCCATAATGACCTGGGAGGGTCAATCATGCTTCAAGTTGTCTGTCTCTCCACCTGCCTCCTGGTCGCCGGCTCCGTTCGGGAGCCCGGCGGCGTCGGCCCCTTGGGCGCCAACCACGAGGACCTGAAAGAGCCCCGGGTGGGGATATCCACCAAGAAGGATGTCTACCGCCTGTGGGGCAAACCGGCCGAAGAACGGAAGGACAAGGTGCACACCATCGCCAGCTGGAAACGGGGCAAAGTGACGGTCGTCCTGACCTTCAACGACAACCTGGACCTCCTGGTGGACCGCAAGGTGCTGAAAAACTA
>CAWFOJ010000052.1:0-4754 GCA_963816585.1 uncultured Holophagaceae bacterium
ATCGCCGTGAGGATGCCGCGAAAAGGCTCAACGACTGCGAGTCGGAAACGGCATGGACGAGCAGACCGACGTTGGCCCATTGATCCATGAACGGCAAGTGAAGATCGTGGAATCGCACGTGGAAGATGCCAAGATACGTGGGAGAATTCTTGCCGGGGGCATGCGGCTCCGGGAACTCGGCACAAATTTCTACGCGCCAACCGTGCTGGCTGATGTTACGCACCAGATGCGCATCATGCGGGATGAGACGTTTGGTCCGGTTCTGCCTATTATGCCTTTCGAGAATGACGATGAGGCCATACGTCTTGCCGACGACTCCGAGTATGGATTGGCTGCCAGCATTTGGACGCGCGATTCGCAACGCGGCGAACGTCTAGCCCGCCGCATCCACTTTCCTGCGCCTGGAGGCCCTGGCGGATACGGGAGCGCCGCGAGGTCCTGGAGGTCTACCACGCCTGCCTGCTCCAGGGTTCCAGGGCAAGTCCCGGCTGGAAGGAAGCGACCGGCTGCAATACCTCATCCTCCGCCTGGGGCAGGAGATCATCCAGGCCCGGGGAAAGGGGCCGGGCTTCGCCCCGCACTGGCGTCCCGAGGTTCCCGCGGTCCCGGAGCGCCGTTTCCGGTGGCAGGCGCCCCGGCCGCGGACCCTGTACGCCGCCCTGGCGGTGGCGGGACTGTCCTGGTTCCTGGTCTGCACCCTCATCCTGCGCCTGCAGGCACGGGAACTGGAAGCTCCGCCGGCCGGGCTCGCCCGGGCGGGGAGGTGCTGATGTCCCCGCACCGCCAGACCCTGGTCATGGCCTCGGTGCTGGACCGGCTCCTGGACGACGAGCCCGGTTCGGCCCAGGAAGCTCCCGGCCGGTGCCGGTACGACCTGAACCAGCACAAGCAGTCCGTGGCCCAGGACCTGGAAGCCCTGCTCAACGCCCGCAGCCTGGCCGCCCAGGTCAGCCAGCTGGATCGCTTCCCCCAGGCCCGGGACAGTTTCCTGGGCTACGGCATCGCCGACCTGGGCAGCCTGAGCCTGCTCAATCCGGACCACCGCATGCTGCTCCGGGACCAGATCCGCCGCGCCATCGAGCGGCACGAGCCGCGCCTCGCCCGGGTGCGGGTGAGCCTGGACGTGCCCGGGGATTCGGGCCGGATCCTGCGTTTCCGGGTGGAGGCCTTGCTGCGGCTGCACCCCCACCGCTTGCCGGCGGCCTTCGACGCCCTCCTGGAACTCTCTTCCAACGCCTGTCAGGTGCGCACCCGGAACTGAATGCTCGACCTCCTCCTGCCCCACTACGAAGCTGAACTGGACGCCTTGCGCACCGGCGCGGCGGCGTTCGGCGCGCGCTTTCCCAAGGTGGCCCAGCACCTGCGGCTGGATCCCGGCGCCGGTCCGGACCCCCACACGGAACGCCTGGCGGAGGGCTTCGCCCTGCTCGCGGCGCGGATCCAGCGCAAGCTGGATGACGAGTTTCCGGGCATCACCGAAGCGTTCATGCGGGTGCTTTATCCCCAGGACCTCCAGCCCATCCCCGCCGCCACCATCCTGCACCTGCAAGCGGATCCGGAACGTCCCGAACCTTGGCGCCCGGTCACCGTCCCCCGCCTGACCCCCGTGCTGGCTCCGCCGGTGCGGGGCATCCGCTGCGGATTCCGCACCACCCAGGCGGTGGACTTATGGCCGGTGGAAGTGGCCCGGGCCGGGCTGGAGCTGGACGCGCCCGGCGCCGGCCCCGGAAACCCGGCGGCGGCCCTCACCCTGGAGCTGGAATCCCCGCCCGGCCTGCCTTTCTCCGCCCTGGCCGTGGAGCACCTGACCTTCTTCCTGGACGGGGAGCCGCCCTTGATGCACCTCCTGTACGAACTGCTGTGCTTCCGGACCCAGACGGTCCTGGTGGACGGGGGCGCCGGCGCGGCCCGGGCGCTGCCGGCCGCGGCGATCCTCCCGGTGGGGCTGGAGCCGGACGAGGCCCTGGTGGACCCGGACCCGCGTTCCTGCCCCGGATCCCGCCTGGTGACCGAATACTTCGCCTTCCCGGACAAGTTCCTGTTCTTCCGCCTGGCCGGCCTGGGGGCCCTGACCCCGGCCACGGGGAGCCGGATGCGCCTGCGCTTCCTGTTCTCCCGCTTGGGCGCCGGCGACCGGCACCGGCGCCTGCGGGACACCCTGTCCCCGTCCCATTTCAAGCTGGGCTGCGTGCCGGCGGTGAACCTGTTCCGCCGGGCCGCCGTGCCCATCCCGGTCACCCACCGGGAAGCCGCCTACCTGGTGGTGCCCGAAGGCCTCGGGGCCGAAGCCTGCCAGGTCCATGCCATCGACGCGGTGTTCCGGGCCATCCGGAGCCCCGGCGCCGCCGACCGCCTGGTCCCGGTGCCGTGCATCTACGCGGTCCGCCATGGGCAGCGGGAGGAGGACCAGGGCCTCTTCTGGTACGCGGCCCGGGCCTCCGCCCCCCACCCGGGCGGGGAGGAGCCGCTGGAACTGGCCCTGGTGGACCTGGACTTCCAGCCCATCCGGCCGGGCCGGGAAACCCTCAGCCTGCAGCTCACCTGCACCAACCGGGACCTGCCCCAAGGCCTGCCGTCCGGCGGCGGGCCGGGGACCCAGGCGGACTTCCTCCTGCCCGCCCAGCCCCTGGTGCGCCGCGTCCAGGCCCTGCGCAAGCCCACCCCGGCCCTGAAGCCGCCGCCCCGATGCCAATTGCGCAGGCGGATCGTGACCCAGCTTGCCCTGGGCCAGCTGCCCCTCGACGCCTGGGACCTGGAGGCCCTGCTGGAAGCCCTGGACCTGTGCCGGGCTTCCGCCGCGACCGGCCCGGTGGACGGCATCTGCGCCCTGGCCGCCGCTCCGTGCACCGCCTGGATTCCCGGGCGGGAGTCCGCCACCCCCGTACGGGGCACCCAGGTGTCGGTGACGTTCGACGAGAGCCGCCTGGTGGGCTTCAACCTCTATTTGTTCGCCAACATCCTGGAACGCTTCTTCGGCCTGCTGTGCGGCCCGAACACGTTCATGCAGTTCCGGATGTCCACCCGCCAGCAGGAAGGAGAGACTGCCCGATGGCCGCCCCGCTCCGGCGCCACCCCCTTGACCTGATCGCCCGCCTGCGGGCGGAGCCGCACCGGTTCCGCTTCTTCCAGGCCATCCGTCTCCTGGCCCAGGCGGAGGGATGCAAGACAGCCATGCCCAGCGGGCTGCATTTCCGCTCGCCGGAATCCCTGGCCTTCCCTCCCAGCGAGATCCTGGGACTGACCGGAGGCCGGGACCGGGAGGAAATGACCACAGGCTTCCTGGGCCTCACCGGCCCCTCCGGCATCCTTCCGGTCCATTACACGGAACGGCTGGCGGAACGCCGGGACCGGTTCCGGGACGGCGCCGCCCACGCCTTCCTGGACCTGTTCACCCACCGGGCCCTGGAACTCTTCTATGGAGCCTGGCGCAAGTACCGCTTCCACCTGGCCTACGAACAGGGGGAACGACGGGGGTTCACCGCCCATCTCCTGGCCCTCACGGGACTGGCCGGACGCGCGAGGGCAACGGATCCGGCGCCGGACCTCCTCCTGGCCCGTTTCGCCGGCATCCTCGCCCTGAGGCCGCTCCCGGCCACCGCCCTGGCGGGCCTGCTGAGCGAGTATTTCGGCGTCCGGGCGCACCTGGAGCCGTTCGCGGGCCATTGGCAGCCGGTGGCCCCCCGGGACCAGGCGCGCCTGGGCCGGCAGGCCTGCGGCCTGGACGGATCGGCGTTCCTGGGAGCGCGGTTGTGGGACCGCCAGACCCGGATGCGCCTGCGCCTGGGGCCCCTGCCCCTGGCCGCCTTCCTGGACTTCCTCCCGGGCAGCCCCGGCGGCCGGACCCTGGCCGGGCTTTTGCGCACGTGCCTGGGCCATGCCCTGGGCTGCGATTTGGTGCTGGTGCTGGCCCCCGGGGCCGCGCCTGCGCCCAGGCTGCATGACCAGGGCATCCCTTGCCCGCCCCGGCTCGGCATCGACCTCTGGCTCGCCGCCGGCCCCCTCGAAAGGAACCTGGATGACACCTGCTTGCGCCTCGTGGCCTAGCGTTCCGGCCCGAACCACTGCCGGTTCACCCGCGGGCGGCCCGCAGGTAGTCGCCCACGGCCCGCTCCATCCCGTGGAGCAGGGCGTGGCTGACCAGGTGGTGGCCGATGGACACCTCCGCCAGGTTGGACAGGCGCCGCACCAGCATGGGCAGGTTCAGGTGGGTGAGGTCGTGCCCGGCGTTCACCTGCAGCCCGCAGCGTTCGGCCGCCTCGGCGCTGGCCGCCACCTTGGCCAGTTCCGGCTCCGGGTCGCCCCGCATGAAGGCGGCGGCGTAAGGCTCGGTGTAGATCTCGATGCGGTGGGCGCCGACAGCCGCGGCGGCGCGCACGCTCTCCAGGTCCCCGGCCTCCACGAACAGGCTCACCCGCACCTTCTCGTCCCGCAGCCGGGCCACCACCGGGGCCAACAGGAAGTTCCAGTGCCGGACGTCCCAGCCGTGGTTGCTGGTGATCTCGCCGGGCTTCACCGGCACCAGGGTGCACTGGGTCGGCCGGCATTCCAGCACCAGGTCCAGGAACTCCTCCCGCACGTCCCCCTCGAAGTTGGTCTCCACGGTGGTCACTTCCCTGGCCACCGCCCGGGCGTCCTCGGGGGTGATGTGGCGCCGGTCCGCCCGGGGATGCACGGTGATCCCTTCGGCGCCGAAGGCGACGATGTGCCGCACGAACTCCATGAGATCCGGCTCCTTGCCGCCCCTGGCGTTGCGC
>CAWFOJ010000053.1:0-7937 GCA_963816585.1 uncultured Holophagaceae bacterium
TCCCGTGTCCGAAACCTGAGTTATCGAACTGCGAGTGAGAACCCTTCTACTTGCAATTTCCGGAACAGACATATGATCTTCCGAAACCTCTTTGCTTAAGTTTCTGAAACTTCTACCACTTTGCAAAATTTTCCCGAATTCTCAGCAACAAGAGATCTTGCTTTAGTTTAAACTAATCGCGTCTTTAGCATTGAAACTCCAAAAAGTGGTTTTATGCCGTTTGATGTTTTATTGAGCTAGAGCAATAGTAGCGGTGATGGTAACTGGGATCGTAGTTCCAGCAAAAGTTGTCACAGATGCACTGAAGGTAATAGTGTCTGAAACAATGACCGGAGTTGGAGGTTGAACTCCGTTAACCAGTGGCGGTGTGGCAGGTTGGGCTGGATAGGTGTAGATGCAGGTCATTCCGGTAGGATCTACAGCATTAGCAGCAACAATTCCGGATTGAGCACTCCATGAAGGAGTTCCAATCACGGCTGCAGTGGAGCCAGTGGGGCCCCGCCCCCCAGCCCAGGCGGCTCCACAGGTCCCGGGCGGCGGCGGCCCCGAGGGGCTCCAGGATGAAGTCACCACCGGTGATGAGCTTCTGGAAGACCGGGTCGTCGGCCTTGGCCAGGGGGTTGCAGTCCCCCGGGCGCAGGCACAGGGCCCACCGGGCGGTGCGTGGGTCGGCGGTGCGCCGGCGCTGGAGGAAGTCCTCCCAGGGGGAGCCGGCGGCGAGGGTGCAGGTGAGCAGCAGGGCGGGAATGGGCCAAGAGTACTTCATTAACCATTAGTGCCGCAAAAAGCGTCCTGGATCCAGGGCTCCCGTGGAATTTTTCCCCAGGATGCTCTGGGCCGCCAGACGCCCCACCGCCAGGCCCGAGGTCATGCCGTGACCGCCCAGTCCGGCCACCCAGTGCAAGGAGGGGTTGCGGGGGTCCGGGCCCAGGACGAAGCGCCGGTCCGGGGCGAAGGTGCGCAGCCCGCACCACAGCCGGACCACCTGGGCATCCCCCAGGGCCGCCACCCGTTCCTGCGCCGAGTCGGCCAGGGTTTCCAGGACCGCCGCGTCCTGGGCCGGCTGCCGGCCCCGCGGGGGCAGGTCCACCAGGGCCTCGTCGCAGGGGCACAGGAGGGTCCCGCCGGACTCGGGGCGCAGGTACAGAGGCCGGTCGGCCCACCAGGTCCAGGGCTGGTCCGGGGGGCAGGGGGCGCTGCTCCACGCCAGGTGCCGGCGCAGGGGCAGGAAGGCCAGGTCCAGGCCTCCGGCCATGCGCCCCACCTCCCCCGCCCAGGCCCCGGCGGCGTTCACCAGGATCCGGGCACGCACGGGCCCCAGGTCCGTGTCCACCCGGAACCCCTCCCCCGCCGGCTCGATGCCCAGGGCCTGGCAGCCGAAGCGCAGGCGCGCCCCGGCGGCCTGGGCCCGGCGGGCGCAGTGGCGCAGCTGGGCATGGGTGTCGATGACCCCGTCCCCGCCCAGGCCCAGCCATTCAGCCGCGGCCATTCCGGGCAGGGGCGAGCCGGCCCCCTCCCGGAAGGCCAGCCCGAAGGCCCGGGCCTCCTCTCCCAGGGCCCGGGTGCCCCCCGGCTCCGCCCCCAGCAGGTAGCCGCCCCGGGGGGGCAGCAGAAGCCCCGCCCTGGCCAGGCGCTCCCGGCCCTGGATGGCGAGGGCGGTGTGCTCGGGCCGCCCGGTGAGTTGCCGGGCGATGCCGGCGTTGTGCCCGCTGGCGTAGAACCCCGGCAGGTCCTCCCGCTCCACCAGGAGCACGCCCCTCTGGCCCGCTTCGGCCAGATGCCAGGCGGTGGAGAGCCCGGCGATGCCGCCGCCGATAATGATGATTTCTATATCTTCTTGATACATTCAAGAACCCCGCCCCATTCTGCCAGCCTTGACTCGGAGGGAGCGCGGCGCGATGCTGGGGTATCCCACCCCGGGTGGGGAGGGGTAGGAGGTAACCATGATCCGGCTCAAGATCCAGGGCATGAGTTGCAAGAACTGCGTGGCCCACGTGAAGGAGGCCCTGGCCGGCGTACCGGGCGTGGCGGGGCCGGTGGAGGTGAGCCTGGAGGCCGGGGAAGCCCGGGTGCCGGGCAGCCCTGACCCCAAGGCCCTGGTGGCGGCGGTGGAAGACGAAGGCTATGCCGCCGTGCTGGTGCCCTGATGGAGGGCTGCTGCGGAGGCCTGCGGCTGGATCCGCAGGTGCGGGAGGACGCCCGGCGCCGCCTGCTGTCCGTGCGCGGCCATGTGGAGGGCATCCTGCGCATGCTGGAGGACGAATCCGTCTACTGCGCGGACGTGCTCAAGCAGCTGAAGGCGGTGGGCGGCGCCCTCGACAAGGTGGGGTCCATGGTCCTGGCCAGCCACCTGCGCCAGCACGTGGTCACCGCCCACGAGCGCGGCGACGAAGCGCGCATCGTCGCCGAACTGCTGGAGATCCTCAAGGTACCGCTAGGAGTCTGGTCATGGACGTGCGCACGTTCCGGGTGGAAGGCATGAGCTGCGCCAGCTGCGTGCGGCGGGTGGAACGGGCCCTGGCCGCGGTGCCGGGGGTGGAGGCGGTGCGGGTGAACCTGGCCACCGAGGAGGCCGCGGTGGAGGGCGGGGGGTTCCAGGTGGCGGACCTGGCCGGCGCCCTGGCGGCCCGGGGCTACCTGCTGGTGGCCGAGCCGTCGCCGGAGACGCAGCAAAACCAGACGCGCCGGGCCGGGCTGCGGGCGGGGGCCGCCTGGGTCCTCACCCTGCCCCTCCTGGCCGGGATGGTGCCCGGAATGCACCTGCACCTGCCCTGGCCGGTCCAGGCGGCGCTGGCGGCCCTGGCGGCCTTCGGCGCCGGAAGCGGGTTCTTCCTGCGGGCGGCGCGCCAGGCCTGGGCCCGGGAGACCAGCATGGACACGCTCATCGCCCTGGGCGCCGCGGTCACCTGGGCCTTCGGCCTGCACGAGGGCCTGCAGGGCCGGGCGCACCTGCCCTTCGGGGCGGCGGCGGGGCTGGTGGCGTTCCTGCTCACGGGCAAGTGGCTGGAAGCCAAGGCCAGGCACCGGGCCGGGGACAGCCTGGAGGCGCTGCTGCGCCTGGCCCCGGACACGGCCCTGCGCCTGGGCCCGGACGGCTCCGAAGAGCCGGTGCCCACCCGGCTCCTGCGCCCGGGGGACCGGGTGCGGGTGAAGCCCGGGTCGGCGGTGCCGGTGGACGGGGTGGTGGTGGCGGGCCGGGCGGACGTGGAGGAGGCCCTGCTCACCGGTGAGCCCCTGCCGGTGGCCAAGGGCCCCGGGGATCCGCTCATGGCCGGGGCCCTGGTGCACGGCGGTGCCCTGGAACTGCGGGCCGAGGCCACCGGCCAGGACACCTGGCTGGCCCGCCTGGCCCGCCAGGTGTCCCAGGCCCAGACCTCCCGGGCTCCGGTGCAGGCCTTGGCGGACCGCATCTCGGCGGTGTTCGTGCCGGTGATCCTGGCGCTGGCCCTGGCGACCCTGGCGGGTTGGTGGTGGGCCGCCGGCACCCTGGCCGCCGCCTGGCGCCCGGCGGTGACCGTGCTGGTGATCGCCTGCCCCTGCGCCCTGGGCCTGGCCACTCCGGTGGCCATGGCCGTCGCCCTGGGCACCGCCGCCCGGGACGGGCTGCTGGTGCGGGATGCCGCCGCCATGGAAGCCCTGGCCCGGATCACCGACCTGGCCTTCGACAAGACCGGCACCCTCACCCGGGGCCGTCCGGCCCTCCTGGAGGTGCGGCCCGGGAGCGCGGACCGGGACCAGGTGCTGCGCCTGGCCGCGGCCCTGGAGCGGGACTCGGAGCACCCGGTGGCCCTGGGCATCCGGGCCGCCGCCAAGGGACTGGACCTCCCCCCGCTGGAAGCCTTCCGCAGTAAGGCGGGGCTGGGCGTGGAAGGGCGGGTGGAAGGGCGGGACCTGCGCCTTGGCGGCGCCGCCTTCCTGGGCCTGGACCTGCCGCCGGCGCCCCCCCATGGCCTGGTGGTGGGGCTGGCGGATGGGTCCGGCCTGCTGGGCTCCCTGGTCCTGGCGGACACCCGGCGCCCGGAGGCCCCGGCGGCGGTGGCGGCCCTGGCCGCCCAGGGGCTGCGCCTGCACCTGCTCAGCGGCGACACCCCGGCGGCCGCCGCGGACCTGGCGGCCGGCCTGGGCATCGCCAGCGTCCAGGGCGGCCTCGCGCCCGCCGGCAAGCGCGCCTTCATCCAGGACCTGCAGGCCCGGGGCGCCGTGGTGGCGTTCGTCGGCGACGGCGTGAACGACGGTCCGGCCCTGGCCCAGGCGGACGCGGGCATCAGCCTGCCGGGGCTGGACGCGGCCCAGGCGGCGGCGCCCCTCAACCTGCTGCGGGAGGGGCTGGGGCCCCTGCTCCAGGCCCGGCGCCTGGCCCTGCGCACCCGGGCCGTGGTGCGGGAGAACCTCGCCTGGGCGTTCGGCTACAACCTGGTGCTGGTGCCCCTGGCGGCCCTGAACCTCCTGGACCGCCTCGGCGGTCCCATGCTGGCGGGCGCCGCCATGGGCCTGAGCTCCCTCACGGTGGTGCTCAACGCCCTGCGCCTGCGCCGCGCTCCTAGAACCTGACCCGCAGCCCGGCTTGGTAATAATTGTCGGTCACCGTGGCCGCCTCCAGGAAGAGGGTGACCCCCTGCCAGGGCCTCCGCCACTTCACCGGCAGGCAGTACGAGATGACCGCGTGGCCGGTCACGCTGCCCAGGCAGATGAGGCGCATGGTGCTGCGGCTGGGGTGGCGGGGCAGCACCGGGTTGCGCTCGTAGCGGCCCAGGAAGGTGAGCTGCTCGGACTGGGCGCAGTCCATGGCCACCACCCCGAGGTAGCCCAGTTCCCACCCGGTGTCGGTGGCGGTCCAGGGCTCCGGGGTCCAGGCGCCGGCGGGCCGGGAAACAACGAGCAGGCCGAGGGCCAAGATCAAAGACCTTGTGAAAGAATTCATATTTCAGCGCGGATGGATTGGAAGGGTGGGGAGGGCGAACCGATGGCTTGGATATTTATATTTTTTTGATTGAAAAGTATTAAGTTAGGGTTGCCAATTTTTCTATTATCTTTATTTAATAATTTTGCAACGTGAAGGAAAATATAATCATTTAATTTTTATTCGCCACCTCTTCATAATGCTTAAAAAAAGGATTGTTTTATCTTTTAAAGGAAAGTTAATCTTGCCAGTGGGTAGGTGCACCGTGCGCCGGTTCGTCCAGCTGATGGTCCTCGTGGCGATGATCCTCACCGGATCCGTGCCCGGGCTTCACCTGCTGGGACCCTCCCGGCCCCTGGCCTGCTGCGCCCGCATGGACCCCAAGTCCTGCCCCTGCCGGGATACGGACCGGTCTCCGGGGCCCGACGCCCCCTGCGGGCCGGGCCTGACGATCCCGGCGGCCCTCCTGGCCGTCCCTGGGATGCCGCCCCAGGCCCGGCCGGAACGCAGGGAGCCGGCTCCTTTCCCCCGGATCCGTCCGGCGGGGATGCTCGCCCGGCTGCGGGCGTCCAGCCAGGGCCTCCGGCCCCGGCCCGGTGCCGCCCCCCCCGGCGCGTCCGGCGACCCCCAGGCAAGACTCACGGTGTTCAGGATTTGAGAGGTAATCTCGATACGCTTCGAGCGATCGGTTGACCTTTTCAAATCCAACACCGGAGCATCCCATGCGCATGCCATTGCGCCTGGTCCTGTGCCTCATCCCCCTGGCGGGATGGAGTCGGGCCCAGGTCCCCACGCCCCCTCCTCCCGTCCAGGATCCGGCCAGCCCCGATGATCCACTCCTGACCTCCCTGATCCGGGAGGCCCTGGCCGGAAACCCGGACCTGGCCCAGGCCAAGGTCCTGGTGGACGCCGACCGGGAGCGCATCCCCCAGGCCAAGGCCCTGCCCGACCCCACCCTGACCTTGGGCATCCAGAACGACAGTTTCAATAAGATCGAAGTGGGCCAGATGGACACCAGCTACTACGAGGTGATGGTCACCCAGCCCCTGCCCTGGCCGGGCAAGCGCGCCATGCGCGGCGAGGTCGCCAAGCTGGGGGCCCAGGTCCACGGAGGCGGCCACCGAACGCACCCGCCTGACGGTGGAGGCGGACGTGCGCCGGGGCTACTATTCGCTGCTCCTGGTGCGCGGCCAGCTGCGCCTGCTGGAAGACCAGGCCCTGTTCCTCAAGCAGGCGGAGGAGACCGCCCGCAGCCGCTACGAGGTGGGCCAGGGGTCCCAGGCGGACCTGCTGCGGGCCCAGCTGGAGCGCACCCGGCTGGACCAGGCCCGCGCCCAGCTCCAGGCCCAGGAACGCACCGGCCTGGCGGTGCTCAACCGGGTGCGGGGCGCGGACTCCGGCACGCCCGTCCCCACCCGGCAGACCCTGGACCAGGTGCCGGACCCCCAGCCGGTGGCGCCGGATTTCCTGGCCCAGGCGGAGGCCCGGAGTCCCGAACTGAACGCGGCCAGGCTCGGGGTGCAGCAGTCCGAGCGCAGCCTGGACCTGGCCAAGCTTGAGCGCCATCCGGACTTCTCGGTGAGCGCGGGATACATGCCCCGGGGCGGCCTGGAGCCCATGTGGACGGCCAGTGTGGGCATCACCCTGCCTCTGTGGCGGAAGAACAAGCAGAGCCGGGCGGTGGCCGAGCAGGAGTACCGCCACAGCGCTTCGGGCTGGGATGTGGAACGGGTGCGCTGCCTCCTGGCCCAGCGGGTCCAGGAACGCCAGGGCGACCTGGACGCGGACCTGCAGGTGATCCGGCTCTACCGTGCCGGTCTGCTGGTGCAGAGTGAAAGCACCTTCCGGGCCACCCTGGCCCAGTACGTGGTGGGCAAGGTGCCCTTCCTGGCGGTCCTGGAGGCCCTGAACGGCTGGGTAGCCGACCAGAGCGGGCTGCTCCAGGCCCAGGCCCAGGCCCAGGCGGTGCGGATCGCCCTGGATGAACTGAATCTGGGCGCCACCCCCGCCATCGCCGCGTCGGCCCTGCCCGGGGGCGCCGGCATGGGCGCCGCCGCCCCGGGTTCCGGCGCCGCCGCGGCCAGGTCCACCGGCGCCCCGGCGGCGGGCGGCGACTCCGGCTCTTCCTCCATGTCCTCCGGTTCCATGTAGACGAGGCCCAGACCATGGTCAACGCAACCCGACCCCCCAAATCCGCCCTGGCCCGCACCGCCGGTCTGATGGTCCTGGCCCTGGCGGTCGGCTCCGGCGGCACCTGGCTGGCCCAGCGGCACCGGGCCCAGGCCCAGCATGCCCAGGCCGCCAAGGACGCCGACCCGATCGCCTTCTACCGCAACCCCATGAACCCCGCCATCACCTCGCCCACCTTCATGAAGGACGAGATGGGCATGGACTACATCCCCGTCCACCAAAGCGAACTCAAGCCGCAGGACCCCTCCAAGCCCGCGGACAAAGGCAAGATCGCGTTCTACCGCAACCCCATGAACCCGGCCATCACCTCGCCCGCTTTCACGAAGGACGAGATGGGCATGGATTACATCCCCGTCTACGAATCCGAACTCAAAGGGCAGGAGGGACCCGTGGTGGAGGGCCTGGCCGCGGTCAAGATCGACAGCGACCGCCAGCAGCTCATCGGCCTCACCACCGCTCCGGCGGTGGAGGGCCCGGTGGGCGGCGAGATCCGCACCACCGCCCGGGTGGCGGTGGACGAGACCCGGATCCGCCACATCCACGTGAAGGTGGACGGCTACGTGGAGAAGCTGTTCGTGGATTTCGTGGGCATGCCGGTGGCCAAGGGCCAGCCGCTGTTCACCTTTTTCAGTCCCGACTTCGTCAGCGCCCAGGAGGACTACCTCCTGGCCCTCAAGATCCAGAAGAGCCTGGCCGGGGGATCCCTGGCCGGCAGCGGCGCCGACCTGCTGGACGCGGCCAGGCGCCGCATGGCCCTGTGGGACGTGCCCGCCAGCGAGATAGCCGAGCTGGAGAGGACCGGCGAGGTGCGCAAGTCCCTCACCCTCTGCTCTCCCATCCCCGGGGT
>CAWFOJ010000054.1:0-9167 GCA_963816585.1 uncultured Holophagaceae bacterium
CAGCCGGCGGAACTCCTCGCTCTTGGCAATGCGCAGGCACACCGCCTTGGCCGTGGATGATGTAGCAATACGTAACTGAATGGGTAGGCAAAGCCTGCAGGAGGCCACCTTCCGCCTGGGGGAGCAGAACCTGTTCGCCTGGACCAAGGCCTGGCAGGGGGGGCAGGTGGCTTCGGCCCTGGGGGCCCTGCGCCTGGCCCTGGAGGACAACCCTTCCAGCAACGGGCCCCTGATGCTCCTGGGCCAGGCCCGGCGGGAGGTGGAACGCCTGTGCCGGCTGGCCGAGGCCCGGCGCCAGGGGGTGAAGGGCGCGCCGGAGCTGGCCGAGGCCCTTGGCCTGGGACCGCGCCAGGCCTTCCTGCTGGACGGTTACCAGCGGGTCCTGGCCCGGATCGGCCCGGAAGGGGCCCAGCGGCTCCTGGCCCTGGTGAACCAGACCGATTTGGACCTCAAGGGCCAGGCCGTCTCCCGCAGCATCACGCCCATGCTCAACCTCACCGCCGCCCTGAGCCGGGCGTGGACCTGAGGGGCCAGCCAGCTGAAGGTACCGGAAATATGGATGAGTGCTTGTCATTTTGCCCTTGCGGGCGGAATCTAGGTGCTACCAACCGATGGGGGTACGCATGACATCCTGCCCGATGCCTGAACTTACTTCCCTGGCGGCGGTGGAGGCCAAGTCGGTCCTGCCCAAGGGCTGGACCGCCGACCTGGCGCAGCCCCAAAGCCTGGACCTGACCCTGCCGGTCCTGGAGATGATCCGCAGGACCACCAGCCGGATGCCCCAGGACATCGTCGAAGCCCTGGTGGCGGGCCGCAACGCCGAGGAGGCCGGATCCCGGGCCGCCAACACCCTGGACACCATGATCGAAAACGTACGCCTGGCGGACGACCACACGGCCCCCATGTGCCAGGACACCGGCACGGTGATCTTCTGGGTGCGCCATCCCTTCGGCTTTTCCCAGATGCGCCTCAAGGAGCAGATCCGGGCCGCGGTGCGGGAGGCCACCAGCCGCTCCTGGCTGCGCCCCAACTGCGTGGCCGCCCTCAGCGGCAAGAACTCCGGCGACAACATGGACCCCTTCGGCGAAGGGCACCCGGTGATCCACTTCGAGGAGTGCGCCGAGCCGCGCATCGAGGTCTCCATCATGCTCAAGGGCGGCGGCAGCGAGAACGTGGGCGCCCAGTACCCGGCTCCCGGACCCGGCCCTGGGCGCCGGCCGGGACCTGGGCGGGGTGCGCAAGTGCATCATCGACTGCGTCACCAAGGCCCAGGGCCAGGGCTGCGCCCCGGGGATCCTGAGCGTGGCCATCGGCGGCGACCGGGTCACCAGCTTCGAGCGCAGCAAGGAAGGGATCCAGCGCAAGCTGGGCACCCCCAACCCCGACCCCAAGCTGGACGCGTTCGAGCGCCAGCTCACGGGCGAGCTGAACACCCTGGGCATCGGCCCCATGGGCTACGGCGGCCACACCACCGTCCTGGGCGTGCTGGTGTCCGAGATGTTCCGCCATCCCGCCAGCTTCTTCGTGAGCATCAGCTACATGTGCTGGGCCTCCCGGCGCATGACCCTGACCCTGGACGCCGGCGGCCGGCCGCGGTTCGCCTAGGAGTGTGACCATGAAACGCATCGCTACTCCCATTTCCGAAGCCGTCATCCGCGAGCTCAAGGTCGGGGACGAAGTCCTCCTCAGCGGCCGCGTGGTCCTGTCCCGGGACATGGGCCACAAGTTCATGGTGGAGAAGAAGCCCGACTGGCTGAGGCCGATCCTGGACGAAGCGGTGATCTACCACTGCGGCCCGGTGGTGGCCAGGCACGACGACGGCCACTGGTCCTTCGTCTCCGCCGGCCCCACCACCAGCATCCGGGAGGAGCCCTACCAGGCGGACGTGCTCGAGACCTACAACGTGCGCGGCGTCATCGGCAAGGGCGGCATGGGCAAGAAGACCTCCGAGGGCCTGAAGAAGGTGGGCGCCTGCTACCTCCACGCCACCGGCGGCGCCGGCGCGCTCCTGGCCGAGCGGGTCAAGCGCGTGGTGGACGTGAAGATGCTGGAGGAGTTCGGCAGCCCCGAAGCCTTCTGGATCATCGAAGTGGAGGACTTCCCCCTGGTGATCACCATGGACAGCCACGGAGGCAGCCTGCACGAGGAAGTGCTCAAGGCCAGCCTGGAAAGAGCCAAAGAACTGATGGCCGCCAAGTAGGACAGCCTGGCCGCATCTGGCACGCCCCCTGCTGCGGAAAGGGGTGGAGGCCGGCCATGCGGTATATTTTGCCTATAGCCCTGGGACTGGCGGCCCTGGGTTGCTCCATACCCAAGGCCCACGACCCCGACCTGGTGACGCATCCCCAGATCCCGTACCAGGAAGAATCCTTCGCGGAGAAGCCCCTTTCGGAGGGATCCCTCTGGCAGGACCGCCTGATCGTCTCGGACCTGCGGGCCCGGCGGCTCAACGACCTGGTGACCATCCGCATCACCGAAGCCACCACCGCCACCCTCAGCGGCGATCTCACCACGGGCCGGACGGGCTCCAATTCCTACAGCGCGCCCGGCTTCCTCTCCCACCTGATCGGCATCGGCTCCGCCAACGCGGGCCAGGCCGCCACCAACTCCAACAGCAATTCCTTCAAGGGTTCGGGCGTCACCGACCGCGCCGCCGCGTTCACCACCACCATCACCGCCCGGGTGGTGAAGGTCCTGGGCAACGGCAACCTGGTCTTCGAAGGCTACCGGGACCTGCAGCTGAACAACGAGAAAGAGCGCATGTACGTGGCCGGCATAGTCGAACCGGCGCGCCTGGACGTGAACGACAGCATCGCTTCCAGCCAGGTGGCGGAACTGCACGTGGGCTACGGCGGCCAGGGGGTGGTGGACGAGACCACCAAGCCCGGCTATGTCAGCCGCCTGCTGAACTTCATCTGGCCCTTCTGAGGAACCCTCCATGCGCCTTGCGATCCTGTTCCTTTCGGCCCTGAGCCTGTTCGGCGCCGCCGCCCTGGACAACAGCGAGGCCCGCCTGGAAGTGCGCCTGCGTGAAGTGGCCGACCTCCAGGGCGTGCGCAGCAACCAGCTGGTAGGCTATGGGCTGGTGGTGGGGCTCAAGGGCACCGGCGACACCACCCAGGCCAAGTTCACCGCCCAGACCCTGGGCAACTTCCTGCAGCGGCAGGGGCTCAACAGCCCCCAGGCCAACATCCAGGTGAAGAACGTGGCGGCGGTGATGGTCACCGCCGAGCTCCCGGCCTTCTCCAGGCCCGGGCAGCGCATCGACGTGACCGTCAGCTCCACCGGGGACGCCACCTCCCTGGCCGGCGGCACCCTGATCATGTCGCCTCTGCAGGGGCCGGACACCCAGATCTACGCGGTGGCCCAGGGGCCCGTCCTGGTGGGGGGCTTCTCGGCCCAGGCGGGAGGCAACAGCGTGGTGAAGAACCATCCCACCGCCGGGCGCATCCCCGACGGCGCCGTGGTGGAGCGGTCGGTGCCCGGCAGCTTCAACGACCGCGCCAACCTGCGCTACAGCCTGCAGGAAGAGGATTTCACCACCGCGGTGCGGGTGGTCAAGGCCATCAACCGTGAGTTGAGCGAGCCCGTGGCCCGGGCCCTGGACGGGCGCACCGTGGAGGTGAACGTCCCGTCGCAGTACCGAGGGCAGGGTGGTGGAGCTGGTGGCCCGCCTGGAGAACCTGCCCATCGAACTGCAGAACAAGGCCCGGGTGGTGGTGAACGAGAAGACCGGCACCGTGGTCATGGGGGCGGACGTGCGCATCGGCGCCGTCAGCATCGTCCAGGGCGGGCTGTCCATCCAGGTCACCGCCAAGAAGGAGGTGAGCCAGCCCGCGCCGTTCTCCAAGGGCAAGACCAAGGTCGTCGTGCAGAAGGACCTGAAGGCCGAGGATGAGAAGCCCAAGACCCTGACCATCGAGCCGGGGATCTCCGTGGGCCGGCTGGCGGAAATGCTCAACAGCATCGGCACTTCCCCCAGGGACATGATCGCCATCCTCCAGGCCATCAAGGATGCCGGCGCCCTGAACGCCGAACTGAGGGTCCTGTGAGCGACCCCGCCCTCTCCCTGCCGGCCCTGCAGCCCCAGGAAATCGTTGCCCAGCCCCTGCCTTCCCGTCCGGACAACGCCGAGGCCGCCAAGCAGTTCGAAGCCATGCTGATGGCCTACGTGTTCCAGCAGATGCGCCAGACCGTCCCGGTTTCGGGGCTGTTCGGCGACGACGGGGTCGCCCGGAGCACCTATGACTATCTTCTCGACCAGGCGGTCACCACCAAGGCCCTGGAGGCGGGCAAGGGATGGGGCTTGGCCCAGCGCCTGGAAGCCTCTTGGGACTCCCGCCCAGCTAAAATTAAACAACAATAAAAAAACGGGACTTGACTTGGCCGGTTACCGTGCCGATACCTGATTCGACGAGGTGGAATCATGAAGGTTTCGGGCAAAACCGGCGGTGTGACCCCGACGCCCAGCATGGCGGGGGGCGTCAAACCTTCGGCCCCTGCCCAGTCCACGGCCACACCGGCGGTGTCCCCGGCCGCCGACGACCTGAGTGTTTCCGGCAGCGCCCAGTTCCTGGCCGCGGCCCGGGCTGAACTGGCCCAGGTTCCGGATATCCGCACGGAGAAGGTGGGGGCCATCCGGGCCATGCTGGAGAGCGACGGCTACCACCCGGACGGCGACGCGGTGGCCGACGGGCTGGTGCGGGAACACACGCCCCCACCCCCGGCCACCCCGTGAGGTGACCCATGATCACGCCGCTCGCCCAGCGCCAGATGTTCCAGACCATCAATGCCGAATCGGTCAAGGCGGCCCTGGAAGTGAGCGGCCAGTTCCAGCGGGAATTGGCCCAGCGCCAAGCCCTGCTGGACCGGATGGCCGAGGACCACACGTCGGTGCCCACCATCCCCAAGGCCGAAAGCCTGCGCACCGAGGAACGCAAGGGCGGCAAGCAGGGCGAGGGCGAGGGGGGCCAGGGCGGCGGCGAGGACGGGGAGCAGCCCGGGGAGGACCAGGCCAAGGCAAATGTTGCCGATGGCCATGTGGACCTGCTGGCCTGAGGCATGGTACAGCCCTTGCGGCGGGAGGCTCCAGGAGGCGTTCCATGCTGCACTCGCTGCCTGCCCTGCTGGACGACCTGGAGCGCAAGCTCGTGGCGGGCGAGGATCCGCTGCCGCTGCTCGGCGGGGTGCGCTGGCCGGAACTGATCGACTGGCCCCGCACCGTCGAGGATGCCCGGCGCCTGAACCGGAAACTGGAGCGCCTCCGGGTGCTCATCAACGGCCTGCACGCCCCCTTGCGGGCCACCCTCATGCGCCTGGACCGGACCGCGACCTACGCCGCCCAGGGCGCCTACCGGCTGACTCCAGCGGTCTCCCGCCGGTTCGGCGGCTGCGTCTAGGAGGCTGACCATGTCGAACCTGGGTTCCAGTCTGAGCATCGGCCTTTCGGGGCTGCAAGTGGCGCAGACGGCCATCAACGTGCTCGGCCACAACATCGCCAACGTGAACACGCCGGACTACAGCCAGGAGAACGCCGTCATCACCACCAACCCGTCGGTGTCGTACGGCAACCTCCAGTTCGGCACCGGCGCCACGGTCACCGGGGTCCAGGCCCTCCGGAACCAGTTCCTGAACCTGCAGCTGACCCAGGCCCTGTCCAGCCAGAGCGGCGCCCAGACCCGCTACCAAGGGGTGGAATCGGTGGCCTCGGCCTTCAACGATGACGGCACCACCGGGCTCGGTTCCCAGATCCAGGGGTTCTTCACCAGCCTCTCGACCCTGGCCGGCACTCCCGAGTCCGCCTCGGCCCGCCAGGCGGTGCTGGGCCAGGCCCAGACCATGATCAACGAGTTCCAGAGCGCCTACCAGGTGCTCACCCAGCAGGCCTCCAGCGCCAACCAGCAGGTGGCCAGCCAGGTCCAGGAGGTGAACACCCTCACCAGCCAGATCGCCGCCCTGAACGCCCAGATCTCCCAGCAGGCGGACCCCAGCGCCGACAACGACGCCATCGACCAGCGCCAGGAGCTCACGGACCAGCTGGGCCAGCTGGTGGGGATCCAGGTCTCCACCAACAGCAACAACCAGTACCAGATCACCCTGGACAGCGGCGCCGCCACCCTGGTGGCCGGAAGCACCGCCTACCAGATGTCCGCCACCCCGAACGGGGACGCGGACGGCAACAACGACTACCAGGTGACCGTGGCCAGCGGGAACCTGAACATCGACGTCACCGACCAGATCCAGGGCGGCTCCCTGGGCGCCGACATGGACCTGCGGGACAACATCCTGCCCGGCTACATGAACCAGCTCAACTACATCGCCGGAAGCCTGGCGTCCCAGGTGAACGCCCAGAACGAGGCCGGCTACGTGCCCCCCAACAGCAGCGCCGCCACCGCCGCCAACGGCCCGGCCCTGTTCAACGGCAATTTCACCGCCACCGGCGCGCCCATCTACACGAATTTCATCAACACCCTCACCATCAACCCCGCCGTGACCGCCAACCCCGACCTCATCGCCACCGCCGGCACCGCCGGCGACGGCGCCGGGGACAATGCCAACGCCCTGCTCCTGGCCAACCTCCAGAACACGGGCACGGTGGACGTGAACGGCGACGGCTCCCTTTACACCGGACCGTACACCACGGTGGTGGCCAGCCTGACCAACCAGGTGGGCACCGACGCCCAGAACTTCAACGCCATCGCCACCAACCAGCAGAACCTGGCCACCGCCCTGCAGACCCAGCAGGCCAGCGTCTCGGGGGTGGACCTGGACCAGCAGGCGGCGGACCTCCTGTCCTATCAGCAGGCCTACCAGGCGTCCGCCCAGTTCATCAGCACCATCAGCCAGCTCACCAACCAGCTCATGGCCGCGGTGTCCTCCTCCTCCACCACCGCCTAGCAAGCGCCGGAGACGTATCATGACCATGCGGGTGCCCAACCTCCTGAACAACGCCCAGGCCCAGCTGGACCTGCAGCGCGTCAAGCAGTCCTTCGCCCAGACCGTGCAGCAGGTGAGCTCCGGGCAGGCGATCGTGGACATCGGCGACGACCCCAGCGGCACCTCCCAGATCCTGGGCTACCAGGCCGACATCAGCCAGAACGCCCAGTACATCTCCCAGGCGAACACGGCCAACTCCTACTTGACCAGCACCTCCACCGTCCTCACCACCATGGGCAACGACCTCAACAGCCTGATGTCACTGGCCCAGGAAGGCCTGGGCAGCGGCGCCACCGCCAGCAGCCAGGACGCCATCGCGACGCAGGTGACCGCCCTGCGCTCCGACCTCATCAGCCTGGGCAACACCCAGGAGCAGGGCCGCTACATCTTCGCCGGCACCAACACCACCCAGCAGCCCTTCGACCCCGCCACCGGCGCCTATTCAGGGAACGACGGCAGCATCAGCCTGGCGGTGAGCCAGACCGCCTCGGTGGTCACCAACGTACCGGGCGACACCCTGTTCTTCGGCGGCCCGGGAGGCCAGGGGGGCGACGGCGACCTGCTCGCCCAGGCGGCCAACCTCTCCACCGCCCTCCAGGCCAACGACACCGCCGGCATCCAGACGGCCTACAACAACCTCCAGGCCATCAGCAACCGCGTCAACACCATCGTCGCCGGCGTGGGCGGCCGCCAGAACGGCATCCAGGCCGTCCAGAGCGGCCTGACCTCCTTCAACAACACCCTCACCACCCAGGAGAGCTCCATCGCCTCGGTGGACTACCCCACAGCCATCACCCAGCTCAGCCAGGAGAGCGTCGCCGAGCAGGCCACCCTGAGCGTCATGTCCCAGTCAAACCAGAAGACCCTGTTCGACTACCTGGGCTGACCGGTCGCCGGGGCCAACGGCAGGGCCGCCAGCGGCAGCCACCAGGCGGAGCGCCCGCTTTCGGCCAGCAGGACGCCAGCCCGCGGCGCCAGGGCGGCGGCCGGCGCCGGCGGCGCCAGCTCCGGGGGTGGGTTCAGCCCGGCCCAGGCCTGGCCCAGGGACAACCGCCACAAGGCCCGGTCCCCCGGATGCCAGCGGTAGATCCGGTCCAGGCCCTGGGCGGCGTACGCCCCCCAGTCCTCCTCCGGAGCGGGGGCCTGGGCACCCGGCGCCCCCGGGGTCCCGGCGGCCGTGGCGGCGGGTCCGGGCGCGGCCGGCCCAGGCGCGGCCAGTCCAGGCGCGGCCGGCCCGGGCGCGGCCGGCCCAGGCGCGGCCGGCCCGGGCGCGGCCGGCCCAGGCGCGGCCGGCCCAGGCGGGGCCGGCCCAGGCGGGGCCGGCCCGGGCGCGGCCGGCCCGGGCGCCGGCGTGGCCAGGTCGAACCACAGGTTGCCCTCGGCATCGGCCCCCGCCAGGCGCAGCAGGCGGGCATCCCGGGACCAGGGATCGTCCGGAAGCGAAGGTCCCTGCCACTGGGACACCATCCGTCCATCCCACCGCACCCGCACCAGGGTGCCGCTGGACGGCTGCCACCACGCCCCGCGGCCGGCGGCCGCCAGGGCGCTCTTCCAGCCCACGCAGGGCACCCCCGGGTCCCCGCCGGGGACCGGGTAGTGAGTCCAGCCCTGGCCGGCCCGGTCGTCCGAGAGTCCGCCAGGATGGGCGGCCAGGAAGGCTCCCGGCCCCGTGGGCAGGAGGTCGTCCACCTCCGGCACCTCCGGGGGCAGGTCCAGCCGCTCGGCCACCGGCGCCGCCGGGGCCGCGCCGGGCCGGGCTGCCAGGGGCAGGCGCTGGATGGGCTCCTTGCCTCCGTAGAGGTAGAGCGCTTGTTCCGTTCCGGCCGCCAGGACCATGCGCTGGAAGGGGCCACGCCAGGTCCACCGCACCTGCTGGGTGGCCTCGTCCACGCCCACCACCAGGGGCTCCTCCCTGGCGGCGTCGCCGGCCTGGTAGCCCAGCACCAGCAGGCCGCCCGGGGCCGGAACCGCGTCCCGCAGGTCGGCGGAACGCCAGAACCCTTCGTCGACGCCCTGGGGCTTGAGCACCAGGAGCAGGTTCCGGAAGGTGCCGTCCCGGAACAGGGCCACCCGCTGGCGGTCGTTCTGGCCCAGCACCTGGGCCGCCAGGAACCCGTCCGCCCGGGGCGCCACCCAGCGGAAGGCGCGCAAGGGCGTGCGGTTGTCCTGGTTCTTGATGAACCGGCCCGCGCCGCTGGGCGCCACCGTGAAAACGCTGCCCTCGTCCTCCA
>CAWFOJ010000055.1:0-8727 GCA_963816585.1 uncultured Holophagaceae bacterium
CCCGGGTGAGCCTCTCCCCCGTCGCCCAGTTCGCCAAGGAACTCAACGTTCTCACCCTCCCCTACCTCTACCGCGACAGCGACCACATGTGGAAGGTGCTGTCCGGCCCCATCGGCAAGCAGCTGCTCAGCGCGGTGGGCAAGGCGAACCTGGTGGGGCTCTGCTACTATGACGCCGGCGCCCGCAGCTTCTACAACACCAAGAAGGACATCAAGAGCGTGGCCGACCTGAAGGGCATGAAGATCCGCGTGCAGCAGGCCAAGCTGCCCATGGACATGGTCAAGCTGCTGGGCGCCTCCCCGACCCCCATGGCGACCGGCGACATCTATTCGGCGATGCAGACCAACGTCATCGACGGCGCGGAGAACAACTGGCCTTCCTACATCTCCTTCAGCCACTACGAAGTGGCCAAGTACTACACGGTGGACCGCCACATGATGGTCCCCGAGATCCTGGTGGCAGGCAAGCTGGCCATGGCCAAGCTCTCCAAGGCCGACCAGGAGGTCGTCATGAAGGCCGCCGAGCAGTCGGTCCCCTTCCAGAAGAAGCTCTGGGTCCAGTCGGAAAAGGACAACGAAGCCATGGCCAAGGCCAAGGGCTGCCACATCACCTACCTGGATGCCAAGGCGATGGCCGAGTTCGAGAAGGCCGTGCAGCCGATCTACGTTGAATACAGCGAATTCTCGGATCTCATCAACCAGATCAAGGCCGTCAAGTAGCTGGGCGGTCGGGGGGAGGGCCGGGGGACCGGCCCTTCAGGTTGCGGCCTTCGCGACTGCTGCTGGGGTGTCCCTATGAGGATAATCAAGTATTTGATGGACAGAGTTTTCGCCGCCCTGACCTGGTTCGCCTTCCTGCTGCTGGTGGTCATGACGGTGCTGACCTTCACCGATGTGTTCTGCCGCTACGTGCTGAACTCCAGCATCGCATGGGCCGATGAGGTCACCCTCATCCTGCTGATCTGGTTCGTGTTCATCGCGCTGGCCATCGGCGTGCGCAGGAAGCGCATGGCGACCATCGACCTGGTGGCGGTCCTGTGCCCCCAGCGCAAGGTGCTGAGCCTGGTCCTGACCCGCATCGTCGCCTTCCTGACCCTCTGCTTTGGCGCCATGCTCATCGATTTCGGCTGGGAACTCATCAAGATCGGCACCTACTCGACCCTCGCCTCTTTCGACCTCCCTTCCTACCTGGAATACATCTTCATACCGGTGAGTGGTCTCCTCGTGATGTATTCGGCCCTGACCCAGCTCTTCGAAAGAACCTCAGGCCCCCCTGAAGAGGACTACCTGGACACGGTCTTCATGCCAAGGGCGGACCACCATGTATGACCCGAACATAGCCATTGTGATCCTGTTCGTTTCGTTCGGCGTCATGGTGCTGATTCGCGTGCCGATCGCCTTGTCCCTGATGCTGTCCGCCGTCGGCTCGGCCTTCTACATGGACTTGCCGCTGGCCGTCCTGGCCCAGCAGATGAAGACCGGCATCCAGTCCATGGCGCTGCTGACCATTCCACTGTTCATCGTGGCCGGCGAGATCATGAGTGAAGGCGGCATCTCCCAGCGCCTGGTGACGCTCGCCAACGCCCTGGTGGGGCGGCTGCGCGGCGGGCTCGCCATCGTGGACGTGGTCTCCTGCATGTTCTTCGGCGGCGTCACCGGCTCCTGCGTGGCCGATGTGTCGGCGATCGGCTCCATCATGATCCCGATGATGAAGAAGCGCGGCTACGATACGGACTATTCGGTCGGCATCACCATCGCCGGCGCGGTCCAGGGCGTGCTGGTGCCGCCCAGCCACAACATGATCCTGTATTCCATCGCCGCCGGCACCATCGCCGGGGGCGCCTCGGTGGGCGCGCTGTTCCTGGCCGGGATCGTGCCCGGGGTGTTCCTGGGCATCAGCCTCATGATCTCGTCCTACATCATCGCCTTGCTGCGCAAGTACCCCAAGGGCGATCCGTTCTCCTGGAAGGCCCTGCTCTACGCCTTCAAGGGATCCTTCCTTGGCCTGCTCACCGCGGTCATCATCATGGTGGGCATCCTCTCCGGCGTTTTCACCGCGGCGGAATCCTCGGCGGTGGCGGTGGTCTACGCCTTCATCGTGACCTTCTTCGTCTACCGCGAAGTCCGGCTCTCCCACATGAAGACCGTGCTGTTCAAGTCCACCCGCACCCTCGCCATGGTCATGACCCTGATCGCCTGCGCCAGCGCCTTCGGGTACATCCTGGCGACGCTCCAGGTGCCGCAGCGGATCACCGGCGTGCTGCTTTCCATCTCGCACAACAAGTTCATCGTGCTGCTCATGGTCAACATCCTGCTGCTGATGCTCGGCTGCGTCATGGACATGGCGCCGCTCATCCTGATCTGCACCCCGATCCTGCTGCCGGCCCTGGCCGGGTACCCGGGCTGGGCCGGGTTCGGAGTGACTCCGGTGCACTTCGGAGTCATCCTCATGCTCAACCTGGGCATCGGTCTCATCTCTCCGCCGGTGGGCTCCGCGCTCAATGTGGGCTGCGCCATCGGCGACATCCGGATCGAAAAGATGCTCAAAGGCCTGCTGCCCTTCTACGTGACGATGGTCGCTGTGCTGATGGTCATCACCTACTTCCCTGAAATCGCCGGCCTGATCCCGAGAATGTTCGGTTTCAAGGTCTGACGGCCAAGCCCTGCCCAGCGGTCCGCTGAAGGTGACGTGTGCCCATCCATCCCGTGAAAACCAGGAAGCGCGCGGCCCCATCCCCGGCCGTGCCCGTTGTGAGCGCCGCGGTCCGGGCCCTGGCGGTGCTGGACCGGCTATCCCGGCAACGCGCCACCAGCCTGGAGGAGCTGGCCCGCCAGGTCAAGCTGGCCAAGCCGACGGTATACCGGTTTCTGCTGACCCTGCAGGAACTGGGCTACGTCCGCCGGGTGGACGGGGAGCATTGGGCCATCACCCTCAAGCTGTTCAACGTGGGCTCCCGCGCCCTGGACCATGTGGAACTGCATTCGGTGGCCCGGCCCATCGCGGAGGAGCTTTCAGAGGCGCTGGGCGAGACGGTGCACATGGGCGTGCTGGAAGGCGAGTCCGCCGTCTACGTGCTGAAGATCGAATCGCGCCACACCATCCGCATGTTCTCCCGGGTGGGCCGGCGCATCCCGCTCTACTGCACGGCCATCGGCAAGGTCCTGCTGGCCTTCTGCCGGGAGGAGGAGCGCGAAGCGGCCCTGAAGGGCGTGCGCCAGCTGGCTTTCACCAGGAGGACCCTCACCAGCCGGACCGCGCTCAACGCGGAGCTGGAGCGGATCCGTGTGCAGGGCTTCGCCCTGGACGACGAGGAGCACGAGGAGGGGATCCACTGCATAGGCGCCCCGGTGTTCGACCACACGGGCTCGATCGTCGCCACCATCTCGGCCTCCTGGCCCGGCTTCCGCTACGAGCGGGAGCAGGAGGGCGCCAAGGTCGACACCGTCAAGGCTGCGGCGGCGCGGATTTCCGAGCTCCTGGGCTACCAGGGCTGAAGGGAAGGGGCCGTGCCGGGAAAATTGATTCTGGATCAAAGGTCGAAAATCAAGTTGAAAACCCAGTCCGTCTGAATAATGCGACCCTCGGCTAAAAAAATGGATCCTCGTTTCATTTTATTTATTGCTTGACGGGGCGGGTGCTAAGATTGACTCCAGTTTCGAATGGCGGATGAACCTTGAGAGGACGTCCATGAAGAGAGTCATCACATTCGGCGAAATCATGCTGAGGCTCAGGGCGCCAGGCCATGAGCGCCTGTTCCAGTCACCCCAGCTGGAGGCCCGTTTCGGCGGCGGCGAAGCCAACGTGGCCGCGTCCCTGGCCCTGTTCGGCCTGCGCGCGACCTTCGTCACCGCGCTGTCCCGGGACGCCATCGGCGAAGGCGCCGTGCGCATCCTGCGCGGCTACGGCGTGGACGTCAGCCGGGTGCGGCTCACCAGCGACCGCACCGGGATCTATTTCCTGGAGACCGGCGCCGACCAGCGGCCCTCGCAGGTGGTCTACGACCGCTCCGGCAGCGCCGCGGCCATGATGAAGCCGGGCGACTTCCCGTGGGGTGAGATCTTCCAGGGCGCCGACTGGTTCCACTTCACCGGCATCACCCCGGCCCTTTCGCGCTCTGCCGCCGACGCCTGCCTGGAGGCGTCGCAGGCCGCGCGCGCCGCCGGCCTGCGGGTCTCGATCGATCTCAATTTCCGCAAGAAGCTGTGGAACTACGGCGCCAAGGCGCCGGACGTGATGCGCGCCCTGGTGCGGCTGGCCGACGTGCTGATCGCCAACGAGGAGGACATCCAGCAGGGCCTCGGGCTCAGGGCGGACGCCGATCCCGGCGCCAGCCGGATCTCCGCCTCGGCCTACCAGGCCCTGGCGGCCAGGACCAGGGCCGAGTATCCCAATCTGGACATGGTCGCCATCACCCTGCGGGAAAGCCTGTCGGCCGACCGCAACGGCTGGTCGGCGGTGCTGGACGGCCGGGAAGGCTTCCGCCAGTCGCGCAAGTATGCGCTGGACGACATCGTGGACCGGGTCGGCGGGGGCGATGCCTTCGCCGCGGGGCTGATCTTCGGGCTGCTGGAGTTCGGCGACGAGGGCAGAGCCCTGGAGTACGCCGTGGCCGCTTCGGCGCTGAAGCATTCCATTCCCGGGGACATCAACCTGGCCACCCGGGACGAGGTGGAACGGCTCGCCGGCGGCGACGGGTCGGGCCGGGTGCAGCGCTGACCAGGAGGGCGATCATGGACCAGCTATTCTTCCCCGATGCCGGACTCGCCACCGAGGTGCTGGAGCCCGGATTGGTCTCCCGCCGGATCCGGGCCCGCGGCGGCGGCCTGATGATGGTGGAGGTGATGTTCGAGGCCGGCGGGATCGGGGCCGAGCACCGGCACCCGCACGAGCAGGTCACCTACTGCCTCTCCGGCGAATTCATCTTCAGCGTGGAAGGGGAGAAGACCACGGTGCGGGCCGGGGATTCGCTGTACATCCCCGCTTCGGCGCTGCACGGCACGGTCTGCGTGACGGCCGGGCGAGTGCTCGACATTTTCACCCCCCAGCGGGAAGACTTCCTCAAGGCTTGAACTGGAGCTCACATGCAACTGGAAACGCGCTACGCCCATCATCCTGACGATGTGCAGACCTACGACAGCGCTGCCCTGCGCCGGCATTTCCTGGTGGAGGAGGTGTTCGTCGCCGGTGCCCTCAAGCTGGTCTACAGCCATGTGGACCGGGTGGTGTTCGGTGGCGCCGTGCCGACCACCCGCGCCCTGGCCCTGGAAGGCGGCAAGGCGTTCGGCACTCCCGACTTCCTGGACCGCCGGGAACTGGGCGTGATCAACCTGGGCGGCAAGGGGCGTGTCCAGCTGGACGGCGAGACCCATACCCTGGCGAACGGCGACGGCCTGTACGTGGGCATGGGCGTCAAGGCCGTCGGTTTCGAGAGCGAGGATCCGGCCCAGCCGGCCAAACTCTACCTCATGAGCTGCCCGGCCCACGCCGCCTACCCGGTGGCCCACATCACCCGGGCCGACGCCAACCCGCGCAAGCTCGGCAGCGCCGAGGCCTGCAACGTGCGCACGATCTACCAGTATGTCCACCCGGCGGTGTGCCGCAGCTGCCAGCTGGTGATGGGCCTGACCATCCTGGAGCCGGGAAGCGTGTGGAACACCTACCCGCCCCACACCCACGAGCGCCGCATGGAGGTCTACCTCTACTTCGGCATGGACGAGGCGACCCGCGTGTTCCACTTCCACGGCCAGCCCCTTGAAACCCGCCACATCGTCATGGCCAACGAGCAGGCCGTGATCTCCCCTTCCTGGTCCATCCATTCGGGCGTGGGCACGGGGCCGTACTCCTTCATCTGGGGCATGGCCGGGGAGAACCAGACCTTCGACGACATGGACGTGCTGGGCCCCATCGACCTGCGCTAGTGGAGGCAACGACATGAACGGAATCCTCGACACCTTCAGGCTGGACGGGAAAGTGGCCATCGTCACGGGTTCGGAGCGGGGGCTGGGCCGCGGCATGGCGGTCGCCCTGGCCCAGGCCGGGGCCCACATCGTGGGCGCGACCTGCGCGGCCGGCGCGCCGGAGACCACCGCGGCGGTGCAGGCCGCCGGCAGGCGCTACCTGCACGTGCAGGCCGACCTCTCCAGCACCGGACCGGTGGCGCGGATCGTGGAGGCGGCGCTGGCCGCCTTCGGCCGGATCGACATCCTGGTGAACAACGCCGGCATCATCGCCCGCAACGACGCCATCGCCTTCACCGAGAAGGAGTGGGACGACGTCATGAACGTCAACCTGAAAAGCGCCTTCTTCCTCTGCCAGGCCGTGGCCCGGATCTTCATCGAGCAGGGCGGCGGCGGCAAGATCATCAACATCGCCTCCATGCTCTCCTTCCAGGGCGGCATCCGGGTGCCTTCCTACACCGCCTCCAAGAGCGGCATCAAGGGCATCACCATGCTCATGGCCAACGAGTGGGCCAGGCACGGGATCTGCGTCAACGCCATCGCCCCCGGCTACATGGCCACGGACAACACCGCCCAGCTGCGGGCCGACCCGCGGCGCAGCGACGAGATCCTGGCGCGCATCCCGGCGGGCCGCTGGGGCACGCCGGAGGATCTGGGCGGGGCCGCCGTGTTCCTGGCTTCCAGGGCTTCGGACTACATCAATGGCTACACCCTGGCCGTCGACGGCGGCTGGCTCGCGCGATAGGAATCTGCATGAACCACGACCCGGCACCGATGCGCATCCTCCAGTTCGGGGAGGGCAACTTCCTGCGCACGTTCTTCGACTGGATGGTGGACCGGATGCGGGCCGGCGCCGGCTATGACGGCAGCGTGGGCCTGGTGAAGACCATCCCGGGGCCGTTCAGCCCGGAGTTCGAGGCCCAGGGCGACGCCTACACGGTGGTGCTCCGCGGCCGGGCCGAGGGCCGGGTGGTCCTGGAGCGCTCGCGCATCGGCGTGATCTCGGCCCGCTTCAATCCCTACGAGGACTTCCAGGGCTATCTGGACGCCGCCGGCAACCCGGACGTGCGGGTGGTGGTCTCCAACACCACCGAGGCGGGGATCGCCTGGGTGGCATCCGACCGCGCCGAAGACCGCCCGGCGGCCTCCTTCCCGGGCAAGCTCACCCAGCTGCTCCGGGCCCGCTACCTGGCCCTGGGGGGGACCCGGGCCTCGGCGCTGCTGGTCATGCCCTGCGAGCTGATCGAGCACAACGGCCGTGCCCTGCGGCGCTACGTGCTCGACCACGCCCGGCGCTGGTTCGGCGACCCGGGCTTCGAGCGCTGGATCGCCGAGGACTGCACTTTCGTGGACACCCTGGTGGACCGCATCGTCTCCGGCCATGACCCGGAAGCCCGCCGCCGCCTGCTGGCCGAGACCGGCTTCGACGACGCCCTGCTTTCGGTCGGCGAGCCGTACCATTTCCTGGCGATCCAGGGCGAAGCGCGGGAGGACCTGCTGCCTTTCCGCAAGGCCGGCCTGAATGTGGTCTGGACCGCCGACATCACCCCCTACAGGGTGCTGAAGGTGCGCATCCTCAACGGCGGCCACACCTTCCTGGCCATGGTCGGCGCCGCCCTGGGGGTGCCCACGGTGCGCGCCTGCCTGGAGCATCCGCTCCTGCGCCCGGCGCTGGAGCGCCTGTACCAGGCCGAGATCATCCCGGCCCTGCCGATGGCGGAAAGCGAAGGCGCCGCTTACGCCCGGGCCATCCTGGACCGCTTCGACAACCCCTTCATGGAGCATCGCCTGGAGAGCATCGCGCTCAACTCGGTGTCCAAGTGGCGCGCGCGCCTGCTGCCCAGCGCCGCGGACTTCGCCGCCCGGCACGGCCGCGCGCCGCAGCTGATCGCCTTCTCCCTGGCCGCCCTGGTGGACCGCTACACCACCGTGGCCGGCCTGCAGGACGACGCCGGGGTGCTGGCCGCCTTCAAGGAGGTGCGGGATCCGGCCCAGGCCATGGCCGAACCCGGGATCTGGGGCGGACCGCTGCCGGCCATCCCCGGGTTCCCGGAGGCGGCCGCCGCGGCCTTCGGGGAGATCCGTTCGCTGGGCATGGCGGCGGCTCTGGAAAGGGCGGTGGCGCGCTCATGAAACGCTTGATCCTGCTCGACGGGAAGGATTCCGTGGCGGTGGCCGTGGACGGCCTGGACGCGTCGGAGACCGGGGAGTGCCTCGGCGCGGGGAAGGGGGAGCGGGTGGACGCCATCGAGGCCATCCCCAAGGGCCACAAGATCGCCCTGGCGGACCTGCCGCGGGGCGCCCAGGTCGTCAAGTACGGCCTGCCCATCGGCGTGGCCAGCGCCCTCATCCCGGCCGGCGCCTGGGTGCATTCGCACAACCTGGAGTCGGGCCTGCAGAGCGCCCGCAGCTACGAGCCGTCCGCGCCGTTCACCTGGGCCGGGCGCGAGGCGGCCCTGGACCTGCTTGCCCGGAGCGGGTTGCCGGGCACCTTCCTGGGCTACCGCCGGCTTGGCGCCGCGGGCATCCGCAACGAGGTCTGGGTGATTCCCACGGTCGGCTGCGTCAACCGCACCGCCGAGGTGGTGGCGGAGCTGGGCCGGAAGGAATTCGGCCTGGACGCCTTCGCCTTCGGGCACCCCTACGGCTGCTCCCAGCTGGGCGGCGACCTGGACGCCACCCGCACCATCCTGGCCCGGCTGACCCAGCACCCCAACGCGGCCGGCGCGATCGTGCTGAGCCTGGGTTGTGAGAGCAACACCCTGGCCGC
>CAWFOJ010000056.1:0-6679 GCA_963816585.1 uncultured Holophagaceae bacterium
GCGTCCACGGTCACCGCCCCGCCCTTGGCGTGGAGCACCAGGAGGGTCTGGCCCAGGGGGGTGGAGGCCACCAGGTCCAGCACCCCGCCCCGGTTCTGGAGCACCGCCAGGGCGGTCTCCTGGCGCCCGTCCGGAAGCTGGAACACCACCTCCTGGGTGACGGAGAGGTCCGGCCCAGCCTCGGGGGCGCACAGACGCATGGGCACGCCCGGGGCCACGTGCACCCTCCTGGAGCTGGGGCCGGCGGCAGCCGGCCAGGAGCAGAGGCAGGAGCAGGGTCAGGGTCAGGGCGCGGCGGCGGAGCATCCCAACCATTCTCCCGGTTTGGGGCCGGTCCGTGGACGGAAATTCCGCGCCGGTAGAATGGGGCCGTGGCGGGACGCAGGAGGGATCAGCAGATCCAGCGCTGGCGGGAAGCGCTGGACCGGGGCGCGGACGGCGGCGGGCACATCCTCCCCGGCTACGGCATGGTTCCTCACGGTTCCTCCCGAGGCAGTCTGGTGCCCGCCATCCGCTTCAATCAGGTCCGAGCGGAGGGTGGCCGGCTGGGGAGCGGCGATGATGGTCACATTGGCAAAACCCGTGACCCGTGGGTCCACCTGCCAGGTGGCGACCACCTGGCAGGACCCGAGGACGCCCGCATCCCGGAATGCCCCGGTGGCGTCGATGGTCCCCAGGGTGGAAGGCACCACCGTCCAGAGGGCCGGACTCCCGTCCGGCGTCCTGGCGGAGAACCGGGTCGGCGTAATCTGCCCGACCACCCCCACCGCCGAAGGGGGTACCACCTGCAGGGTCGGGACCGGTGCTTGGCCGCTGGATCCCTTCCCTTCTCCGCAATTACAGTCCTCCCAACAGGCCGTCGACACCAGCAGGAGGCCTGTTCCAACCCCCACCAGGATCCCGCGCCCGGCTTTGCCGGGTCGACCGTGGGGCCTGGAGCCGGTAGCCCGGCCGGAAGTGGAAATACATCAATGATCCATATATAAATTGATCATTCGAATCTTATATAAACAATACATAAATATTGTCAACTTCTTGTCATCATCAACTCAAACCGGCGGCAAACCAGGCGTTTGCCCTCCCGGAAACAGCGCGCCGCCCGGCGACCGTCAACGGGATGGATTTCCCCTCTGGGCAGAAGGCCCTCAGGTTTCCGAAACAGGCCGCGCCAACGGCGCCAGCAGCACCGACCCCAGCACCCCCACCCCCAGGACCACCCCGAACCCGCGCAAGGCCGGGGTGCCGCTGAAGCCCAGCAGGCCGTACGACAGCAGGGTGGCGAACCCGGCCATCAGCACCCCCAGCAGGGCCGGGGCCGGGCAGTCGCCGGCCTCGCGCAGGAACACCGCGTAGTCCACCCCGAAGCCCAGCACCAGCACCAGGGCGATGCTGCCGAACAGGGTCCAGGGCAGCCCCAGCAGGGAAACCAGGCCCAGGGCGGCCAGCATGCCGCCCAGGGTGGGGGCCAGCACTCGGGTGCCCGGACGCGGGCCGTACCAGCGCGCCAGCATGGCCCACACCAGCAGCACCGCCAGGCCCAGGGCCAGGTCGGCCAGGCGCCGGTAGCGGCCCAGGAGAACGGAAACGCTGCCGGCCTTGTCCACCAGCGCCACCCCCTCCAGGCCCGCCGCCGCCTGGGCCAGGCGCGCGGCGGCACAGGGGCCGGAAGGGAAGACCACCGAAGCCGCCCCATGGACCGTGGGGCCCACCCAGAGCCGGCGGAACGGCAGGGAGAAGGGCGCGCCCAGCCAGTCGGCGACGGTGAGGGGCCGGCCGCCGGAAGCGCGCAGGTCCCGGTCCAGGGCGGCCACGGCGTCCTCCCGGAAACCCACCGCCCGCATGGCCTGCTCCAGCGCCGGAGCCCGCCCCAGGCGCTCCTCCAGGGCCGCCTCCTGCCGGGACGGGGAGGGCACGAAGCTGGAGACCGCCTGCACCGAATCCAGCTCGCCCTGCTCCACCAACCCGCCCAGGCGCTCCCGCAAGGCCTCTTCCCGGGTCAGCACCTCCCCTTCGGACCGTCCCTCCACCAGGAAGAAGCTCATGGAATTGGACAGCCCGGTGAGTTCCCGGATGCGCTCCTCCTGGGCCTGCAGGGAACGGGAGGGCTGGATCAGGTTGCGCACGTCATCGTCCGGCCGCAGGCCCTGGATGGCCGCCAGCACGAACAAGGCACCCAGGACCGCGCCCCAGCGCCGGAGCGCCCGCAGCCGGCGCCGCCATCCGTCCAGGATCCGCCCCAGGGCCGCCAGCAGGCGCGGGCGGGAGGGCATGGGCCGGGCCAGGGCCCCGGGCAGCACCCAGGCCACGGTGAGGAACGAGGCGGTCAGGCCGGCCATGGAGAACACCGCCATCTGCCGCAGTCCCGGGAACGGCGCCACCCCCAGGGCGGCGTAGCCCAGCAGGGTGGTGACCAGCCCCAGCACCAGGGCCGGGCGCAGCCGGTCCAGGGCGGCGCGCGGCTCCCACCGGGGGCCGGCCCCCAGGTGGTGGGCGAAGGCACAGCAGCGGGTAGTCCACCGCCACCCCCACCAGGCTGGCGCCGGCCACCAGGGTGAGCAGCTGGATCCGGCCAAACACCAGGAGGGTGGCGGCGGTGCCGGCCACCAGCCCCGCCGCCACGCAGCCCAGGCCCAGGAGCAGGTGCCGGACGGACCGGAACACTCCCAGGAACAGCACCAGGATGGCGCCCAGGGAGGCCCAGCTGATGAGCCCGGCCTCCCGCTCGGCCCGGCTCCTGGCGTCGGCGGCGTAGAACACCGCCCCGGTGCGCAGGATCCGCGCCCCGGGAACGCCCCCCCCCAACTCCCGTTCCCCGGCTGCCACCGCCGCCAGGCTGGCCCGCTGCACCTGCGGGTCGAACGGCGAGCCGCGCAGGGCGGCGGTCACCAGCACCTGCAGCCCGTCCCCGTCCGGCACCGCCAGCAACCCGTCCCGCATCACCACCCGCAGGCGGTTCAGGGGCAGTCCGCCCAGGAACGCCCCCAACTCGCCCAAGGGGTCCCGGGCCGGGTCCAGGCCCGGGATGAAGCCCGGGGGCGCCGCCAGGGCGGCCTCCAGGCGCCGCTCCAGGGCGGCCCCGCCGGCCGGCAACGGCGGGCCCGGCAGGCGGAACCGGAAGGGCGCGTAGAATCGGGGCACCATGCCGGGATCCACCGGGGGGATCCGGGCGGTCACCTGGGCGAAGGCGCCGGAACGCTCCAGGGCGGCCGCGAAGGCCAGGGCCGCGGCTTCGGCCTGGTCGCCCCGGGGCGCGCCCACCAGGAACACCGCCCGTTCCCCGGTGGCCTGGGCCAGGGCGCCGATGGCCGCCTCGGCCACCGGGTTGCGCTCGGTGCGCGGAAGCATGGCCAGGAGATCGGTCTGCACCGCCCTGCCGCCCTGCAGGCGCAAGGCGCCCAGCCCGGCCAGGGCGGCCAGGAACGCGATCCACAGCCAGGCCCGCGCGCGCACCGGGTCAATCCCGCGCCGGCAGCTGGTCCAGCAGGGCCGCTTCGTCCGGGCTCAGGGGCAGGTCCACGCGCTGGTTGGAGAAGGCCAGCTCCATGCGGTCGCCGGTGGGTTCCTCCACCCGCACCCGGTCGATGAAAGGGCCCCCGTCCAGGCGGATGCGCCTGACGAAGGACTGGGCCTGGGGCCTGGGCAGCAACTCCACCTGCCAGCGCTGGGGGGTCCCGCCGCCGGTGACCGTGAACAGGCTGTCCAGCGCCGTCCAGTCCCCCTGGGCCAGGGCCTGGAACACCCGCCCCACCTGGGCCACCAGGGGCGCGTCCTGGGCGCTCTTGCGCTCCCGGCGGCCGTCCGCGTCCACCACCAGCAGTCCCTTGGGGCCCATCACGTAGGTGATGGCCAGGGGCCGGCGCAGGGTCCAGATCACCCCCCTGTCCCGGGCCAGCACCATGCTGCCGCTGGCCTTGAGGGGCCGGGACAGGGCCGCCAGGATGCGGGTCTGGGTGAAGTCCAGGTGCACGCAGGCGGCTTCCCGCAGGTGGGCGGCGAGGTTGCCGGGCAGGGCCGCCGGGAGGGGCGCGGCCAGGAACGGCAGGAGCAGGAGCGGGAGCGGGAGCGGCGGTTTCACGGGCAGGAACTCCATCGGCAGCCTTGGATGGCAGCGGCCAGGGCCGCCAGGTCGGCGTCCAGGGGCCGGTCCTCCTCCGCCCAGGGCAGCGGGCCGGCCATCTCCGCCAAGCCCGACCGGGCTTCACCCCCAGAAGTCATAGAAGTTGAACCACTGGAAGGGAGTCGCACGGCACTGGGCCTCCAGGCACTGAGCATAACGCTCCGCCCATCCGGCGATGGCCGCTTCCCGCCCCGCCCGGGGCAGTTCGATGCGCTCGGCGAACGGCTCCATGCGCACCCGGTAGCGGGCGCCGTCGTGCACACAGAACATGAGGTGCACCGGGCAGCGCAGCAGGTGGGCCAGGATGTAAGGTCCCACCGGGAAGGGCGCCGGCCGGCCCAGGAAGGGCGCCTGCACCATCCGCCCGGTCTCGCTGGGGGGTGTGCGGTCCCCCACGATGAACAGGCACTCCCCCTGGTCCAGCTTCTGCTGCAGGCGGATGGCGGTGGCCGGGGTGGTCGCCGCCACCTGCACCAGGCCGGTGGCGAAGCCCGGGTTGACCCGCTTGAGCAGGTCGTGGAAACGCACCGCGTTGGGGGAGTACACCACCGCGTTCAGCCCGCCCAGGCCGCGGCCCTGGCCCAGGGCCCGGAGCATCTCCAGGTTGCCCAGGTGCGCCCCCAGGATCAGGACGCCCCGCCCGCTGCGGTGCAGGGCCAGGAACGGCTCCAGCTCCCCCAGGTCCAGCTGGATGCCCGAGCTGCTCCCGGACCAGGCCAGGATCTTGTCCACGGTGGCCCGGGTGAACGCCCGGAAATGCCGGTACACCTCCCGGAGCCCCGGATCCCGGGGCAGGTCCGGCAGCGGCCCGGCGTGGGCCCGCAGGCGGGCCAGGTAGGCCCGGGACGCCCGCCGGGCCCGCCCGCTCGTGATGAAGAAGTATGGCGCCAGCCCGGCGGCCAGCGCCCGCACCGCCCGTGGCCCCAGCAGGCGCAGCACCGCGCCCAGGAAGCGGAACCCCAGCAGGGTGCCCCGCTCCCGGATGCGGAACCAGGGCCGGTCCCGGCGCCGCCGGGCCAGCAGGCGCGGCGCCCGGGGCAGCATCAGGATGACCAGGCGGTGGTGCATCCATATGATGCGCAGGGTGTCCCGCCAGGGGCTGAAGTGGGACACCCCGTCCCGGGGGTAGGTGACCCCCACCGGCGCGTTGACCACGGGCACCCCGTCCCAGTGCAGGCGGATGATGATCTCCGTGTCGAAATCCATGCGCCGGGGGATGGCCACCCGGTCCATGAGGGCCACCGTGGCGTCCAGGGGGTAGAGCCGGAAGCCGCACAGGGAATCCTGGATATCCAGGGACAGGGTGGCGACCCAGACCCAGAAGTGGTGGAGGGGGCGCCAGTAGCGCCGGGACGGGGGCACGCTCCGGTCGAACCGGGGCACCCCGGCGACCACCGCCTCCGGTTGGCCCCGGCCCAGGGCCAGGAACCGGTCCACCGCCTCCAGGTCGTGCTGGCCGTCCGCATCCACCTGGAGGGCGTGGGTGAAGCCGTCCTGGCGGGCCCGGCGCAGCCCGGCCATCACCGCCGCGCCCTTGCCCTGGTTGGTGGGAAGCGCCAGCAGGCGGACCTGGGGGTGCCCGGCGGCCAGCCGGTCCAGTTCCGCCCGGGTCTCGGGGCCGCTGCCGTCGTCCACCAGGAACATGGGCAGCCCCAGGTCCGCCAGGGCCGCCACCGTGCGGGCCAGGGCGGGTCCCGGGTCGAACACTGGGAGGACGAGGCAGGGGCGGAAGCTCATGACGGGTCCTGGAACAGCACCGCGCCCGAGGATACCTTGCCGTCCGCATCCAGGTACTGGAAGCGCAGGCGGACGCGCCCCGGGGCCCGGTCCAGGGCCAGGCGCAGTTCCAGTTCCGTCCCCGGGCGCGCCGGGCGCAGGAACTTCACCTGGTCCAGGGCCCGGAAGGCCCCCAGGGGACCGAAGGCCTCCTGGCCCAGGCGCACCGCCCAGTCCACCTGGACCACCCCCGGCAGCAGGGGATCGCCGGGGAAATGCCCCCGGAACGCCGGGTGCTCCGGGTCCGGGGCCAGGGTGAACACCGCTTCCCCCGCGCCTTCCGCCGCCCGGCGGCCCACCTGGGGCAAGGGCATCATGGCCGCGGCCCCCGGGGCGCCCCGTGCTGGAACAGCCCGGCCAGGGCCTGGACGGTCAGCTTGCCCCGGTCATCGAACGGCAGTTCCCGGGGGAAGCGCCACCGCTTGGGCAGGGCCAGGCCATCGAACCGCAGGGCCAGGTGGGCACGCAGGGTGCGGGCCAGCACCCCCCGTTCGGCGGGAGCGCCGGGGCCAAGCACCACCACCGCCCCGAGCACCGGCCGGGGCCCGGCCAGGGGCACCACCGCCGCCCGGGCCACCCAGGGCAGCGCTTCCAGGGCCTGCTCCAGTTCCGGCAGGGAAATGCGCTTCTCCTCCAGCTTGATGGTGCGGTCCAGGCGCCCCAGCAGGCGGAACCGCCCGCCCCCGGCCGGCTCGGCCCCATCCTCCAGGCGCAGGGGCCTGGGCCCGGCCCGGAACGAAGCCACCACCAGGGCCCCGTCCCGGAACGACAAGGCCACGTCGTCCA
>CAWFOJ010000057.1:0-3008 GCA_963816585.1 uncultured Holophagaceae bacterium
GGCATTGAAATGAAAGGGGGCCCTCCGGTCGCCAAGCTCGCTCCGGGTCCCCCTTCGAGCAGGGTATCCCCATGATGGCCAAGGTGTGCGGCCTCACGGACCCCGGGGACCTGGCGCGGACCCTGGCGGCGGGCGCGGACCTGGTGGGGTTCCTGCACCACCCCGCCAGCCCCCGCCACTGCCCGGACCTGGCCCTGGCCCGGCCGGCCCGGGACCGGGCGGTGCTGGTGGCGGTGGCCCCGGACGGGGAGGCCCTGGCCCGGCTCCTGGACCGCTGCGCCGCCCCCTGGGTGCAGCCGTACCTCCCGGCCGCCGGGCGCGCCGCCGCCCTGGCCCGGCTGCGGGCCCGGGGCCGCAAGGTGCTGCTGCCCTGGGCGGACGAGCCGGACCAGCCCGCCCTGGAAGCGGACCTGTACCTGTGGGAGCCCGGCGCCGCCGCCACCGGCCTCCTGGGCGGCTCGGGCCGGGTCCACTCCTTGGCCTTCCCGCCCCCCGGCCCGTTCCTGCTGGCGGGGGGCCTGGACGGCCCCCTCCTGGCGGCGCGCCTGGAGGCCATGCCCCCGGCCGTCCGGACCCGGTGCCGGGGCTTCGACGCCGCCAGCCGCCTGGAGTCCGCCCCGGGCCGCAAGGACCCCGTCCTGGTGGAGACCTTCGTCCGCCGGGCCCACGCTCTGGAGAACCCATGACCGCCGCCTTCCGGATGCCCACCCGCTACGGCCCCCAGGGCCTGGGAGGCTGCTACGCCCCCGAGACCCTCATGCAGCCCCTGCTGGACCTGGAGGCCGCCTTCCTGGAGGCCCTGGAGAGTCCGGCCTTCCAGGCCGAATTCAAGGGCGAGCTGCGGGCCTTCGTGGGCCGCCCCACGCCCCTCACCCCGGCGCCGCGCCTGGCCCGGGAGGTGGGCCTGCGCGCCCTCTACCTCAAGCGCGAGGACCTGGCCCACACCGGCGCCCACAAGATCAACAACGCCCTGGCCCAGGCCCTCCTGGCCCGGCGCATGGGCAAGGAGGAGATCATCGCCGAGACCGGGGCCGGCCAGCACGGGGTGGCCGCCGCCGCCGCCTGCGCCCGCCTGGGGCTCTCCTGCACCGTCTACATGGGCGCCGTGGACATGGCCCGGCAGGCCCCCAACGTGGCGCGCATGCGGTTGTTCGGGGCCCGGGTGGTGCCGGTGGAGGCCGGCCAGCGCACCCTCAAGGAGGCGGTGAACGAGGCCCTGCGCGCCTGGGCCGCCCGCTGCGACCAGGCCCACTACATCCTGGGCTCGGCCCTGGGGCCCCACCCGTTCCCGCTCATGGTGCGGGTGTTCCAGTCGGTGATCGGACGGGAGGCCAGGGCCCAGGTGCTGGAGGCCCACGGCGCCCTGCCGGACGCGGTGGTGGCCTGCGCCGGGGGCGGCAGCAACGGCCTGGGGCTGATGGTGCCGTTCCGGGACGATCCCGTGCGCCTGGTGGCGGTGGAGGGGGGCGGGCACGGGGACGGGCCCGGGGAGCACGCCGCCCGCACCTTCGGGGCCCGGGTCGGCGTGCTGCACGGCTGCAAGACCCTGCTGCTCCAGGATGCCCACGGCTGGACCCAGGACACCGCCAGCATCAGCGCCGGGCTGGACTACCCGTCCCTGGGGCCGGAGCTGGCGGCCCTGGTGCTGGCGGGCCGGGTGGAGGGCCGGCGCGCCTCGGACCGGGAGGCCCTGGAGGGGGCCCGGCTGCTGGCCGCCACGGAGGGCATCCTGCCGGCCCTGGAGTCCAGCCACGCCCTGGCCCACCTGGGCCGGCTGGCCCGGGAGGGCGCCGGCACCGTGCTGCTGGGTCTGTCCGGGCGGGGCGACAAGGACCTGGCCACTTTCCAAGCCCATCTGGAGATCTGACATGGAACCGATCCTGCCCTTCATCACCGCCGGCGACCCGGACCTGGAGCGGCTCCCGGGCCTGCTGGCGGAGTTCGCGGACCTGGGCGTGGGCACCCTGGAGCTGGGCCTGGCCCACTCGGACCCGGTGGCCGACGGCCCGGTGCTCCAGGCCGCCGCCCAGCGGGCCCTGGGCGCCGGCGCCAGCCCCCGGCGCGTGCTGGAGACCCTGGCCCGGGTGCGGCGCAGCCCAAGCCTGGTGCTGTTCACCTACTTCAACCCGCTCCTGCAGCTGGGCGAGGACCTGGTGCCCCTGCTGCGCCCCACCCCGGTGCGGGCCCTGCTGGTGGTGGACCTGCCCCCTGGGGAGGAGCCCGGATGGGAGGCCGGGCTGCGGGCGGCGGGCTACCCCCTGGTGCCCCTCCTCAGCCCCACCACGCCGCCGGCCCGGGCCCGGGCCTTGCTGGCGGCCCGCCCGGACCCGGGCCCGGGGCATCCTTTCGCCCAGCGGTTCGCCTACGTGGTGGCGCGCCTGGGGGTCACCGGCGACGGCCGGCCGCCGGACCTGGGTCCGGTGCGGCAGCGGCTGGAGGCCTTGGGCGCCGGCCGTCCCCTGGCGGTGGGTTTCGGCCTGGACGACCCGGCGCTCCTGGAGCAGGTGCGGGCCCTGGGTGCGACCCCGGTGGTGGGGTCGGCCCTGGTGCAGGCCCTGCACCGGGGCGGCCGCCTCCGGGACTTCCTGGCCTGCCGGCTGGGTCCGGGGACGGCCGTGTAAATGCAACATCCCTAAAATTGCTTTTAAAATTCAATCTGCTGGATGGGGAGCCGACCGATTGGCGCCGTCGCCGAAGTTCCAGGCATAGCCGAGGGTTGCGGTCCTGGAACTGTCGGTGCCGGACCCTTGGAAGGCCACGGAGGCGCCGCTGGCCACCGTGACCGTGGCCGAGGGGCTGGTGACGGCGGCGGTGACCGTGTTCCGGGGCACCGGCGCCACGAAGACGGTGGCCGCCGGAGCCGCCGTCCGCGGACGTGCCGCTGTATTTGTCGATGTCGGCCCAGGGGGTGCTGGCTCCGGCGGTGGCCCAGAACGGCTCGAAATCGCTCCACCCGGGCCCCCGGGAGGAAGCAGCAGAAGGCCACCGCTGGTGGGCTGGTTCATACA
>CAWFOJ010000058.1:0-13326 GCA_963816585.1 uncultured Holophagaceae bacterium
TCGCGGAGGTGGATACAATGCCTAATACCCTGGATGATTCATGAACTCTTCGGTCCCGCCCCGAAAGCATTCGAAAAAATACACAACCGAGGATCTGTTCGGAGACATCCTCAGCGACCTGGAGGGGCCGGATCAGCCCGCTCCGCGGACGGAACCCCCGTCCGGCCTCCAGGACGGCGAACCGGCGCCTCCCGCGCCGGACCCCGTGGGGGTGGAAGCGGAGGAAGAGGGGGTCCTGGAGCGGTTCGGGAACTACGACCTGCTCGAGAAGGTGGCGGTTGGCGGCATGGCCGAATTGTTCAAGGCCCGCCAGCGGGGCGCCCGCCCGGTCGAGAAGACTGTCGCCATCAAGCGGATTCTGCCCCACTTGTCCGACAACGACGAATTCGTGCACATGTTCATCGACGAGGCCAAGCTGGCGGCCCAGCTGGGCCACCCGAACATCGTGCAGATCTACGACCTGGGCAAGGCGGGCGGGTCCCATTACATCGCCATGGAATACGTGGACGGGCGGGACCTGCGCAGCCTGCTGCGGAAGCTGCGCGAGCACAAGCTGCCCATGCCCGAATCCCTGGCCGCCAGCGTCATCCTGCGGGTGGCCGGAGCCCTGGACTACGCCCACCGCAAGCGGGGCATCGACGACACGGAACTCCGGCTGGTGCACCGGGACGTGAGCCCCCAGAACATCCTGGTGTCGTACGACGGTGTGGTGAAATTGGCGGATTTCGGCATCGCCAAGGCCGCCACCAGGGGCTCCCAGGGCCAGGGCGGGGCCCTGAAAGGCAAGCTGCTCTACATGAGCCCCGAACAGGCCCTGGGGCAGCCTTTGGACGGCCGGTCGGACATCTATTCCCTGGCCCTGGTGCTGGCTGAACTGCTCACCGGGGAACGGTGCTACCAGGCGGATTCGGAGCTGGGCGTCCTGGAGAAGGTGCGCCAGGGCAAGGTCCTGGACCCGCGCGCGGTGAACCCCGACATCTCCCCGGAGATGGGGGAGATCCTGGCCAAGGCCCTGCAGAAGGACATGGACCAGCGCTACGCTTCGGCCCGTCTGCTGGAGCGGGACCTGAAGGACCTGCTGGCCGGCCGGGGCCGCGAGCCGGGCGAAGCGGACCTGGCCGACTATGTGACCACGCTCATGAAAGGTACCCGGGAGGATCTGGAGGCGCTCCTGGCCGCCCGCTCCGCCGCACCCCGCCGAGCGCCCGCTCCGCCGCCGGATCAGCCGCCGCGCCCGGCGCAGGTGCCCGTGGCCCTGGAGGACCAGCCCACCTGGCCCGGAATCGAGGTCCAACCCCAGGGCCCGCCCCCGCCGCCCCCCGTCACCGGCCCCGTCCCCAGCGGCCGGCGCCCCGGCCGGCCCCCCCGGAGCCCAGGTAAAGGCCCAGCCCCGCCCGCCGCCGGCCAATCCTGCCCCGCCTGCTGGCCCTGCTGGCGGCGGGATCGCCGGGATGGCTATATGGTCATAGCGGCGCCGAGAAAGAATAGTTCGTCGTTTCCCGAGGCCACCTGGGGCACCGGGCTTGACCAATGGAGGTATCCTTGAATTCCTTTAGCCTGCCAACGCCAAGCAACCCTTCGCCAACGGGGGCGTCCATGGATCTCAACCAAGACCAGCGGGATTTCTACCAGCAGGCGCGGGAGCGCTGCCAGTCGGAAGTTGAGCAGATGAACCGCGCCATCCTGGCCGAGTGGGATCGGCTCAACAGCGAGATCAGGCGGGTCCAGGACCTCATCCAGACCCTGGAGACCCGCAAGCAGACCGTGGCCCAGATCTACGCCTCCGCCAGCGCGATGCTCGGCATGGAGGCCGACCTCGACGTATCTCCCGCCATCAAGGAAGGCATGGAGGACACAGCCGAGGAACTGGGCGTCGGGGAGATCGACCTGTAGCCGCGGACCGGTTCTGCGGAGCCGGGGCTCGGTTCACGCTGCGGAGTTCTGGATGGGGTGGACGGCAGGACTTTTGATGGAATTGGGGCGCAGGCTCCTGCGCCTGCGCTACCGGATCCGGGTGCGGGGGATCGAGGCGGTGGCCGGGAAAGGGAGCCAGGGCATCCTGTTCCTGCCCAACCACCCGGCGCTGATCGACCCGGTGATCGTCATCAGCGAGCTGTACCGGCGGTTCCGCCCGGCGTCCCTGGCGGACAAGGACCGGGTCGGCGGGGTGATCCTGGGCTGGCTCACCCGCGCCTTCGGGGCCCTGCCCATGCCCGACCTGGCCCGCTACGGGGAAGCCGGGCGCAAGGAGGTCGAGGAGGCCATCCAGGCCTGTGCCCGGCTGCTGCGGGAGGGGGGCAACCTGGTGCTGTACCCGGCCGGGCACCTCATGTCCAGCCGCCTGGAGCAGCTGGGGGGCAACAGCGCGGTGGAGACCCTGCTGCGCCTGGCGCCCAAAGCCCGGGTGGTGCTGGTGCGCACCCGGGGGCTGTGGGGCAGCCGGTTCAGCCGGGCCCAGGGCGCGCCGGACCTGGTGCGGGTGCTGGGGACCGAATTGCGGCACCTGCTGGCCAACTTCCTGTTCTTCTGCCCCAGGCGGCCAGTCACGGTGGAGCTGTGGGAACCTCCGGACCTGCCCCGCCAGGCCGGGCGGGAGGTGCTGAACCGCCGGCTGGAGGCTTCTACAACCAGGACACCCGCCGGCCCGGTACGTGCCGCTACACCCTCTGGGAGGCCGGCGGCGTCCGGGACCTGCCGACCCGCCCCAGGCGCGCCTGGCGGGGGACCTGGCGGAGGTGCCGGCCCACCACCCGCGAGCAGGTGCTGGCCCAGCTGGAGCCATGGTCGGGGGGAAGGAGCTGGCGGACGGGGCGGAACTGGCCCGGGACCTGGGCATGGACAGCCTCATGCGCCTGGAGCTGCAGTTCTGGATCGAGCAGGAGTTCGCCCACCCGGTGGGGACCCGGAATCGCTGCGCACGGTGGGGGACGTCCTGCTGGCGGCCTGCGGGCGGGCCGTCGATGCGGGCGGGGCGCCCCTCCGGCCGGTGCCCTCCAAGTGGTTCGAACGTTCCGGCCTGCCCGTCCAGGTGCCGGAGGGACCACCATCCCGGAGTGTTCCTGGCCCAGGCGGCCCGGAACCCCGGACGGGCGGCGGTGGCGGACCAGACGGGCGGGGTGCGCACCTACCGGGACCTGGTCACCGTCATCCTGGCCCTGCGCCCGGCGCTCCAGGCGATCCCGGGGCCGTACGTGGGCATCATGCTGCCCGCCTCGGGGGGCGCCGCGGCGGCGTTCCTGGCGGTGGCCTGCGCCGGCAAGGTCCCGGTGATGGTCAACTGGAGCACCGGCATCAAGAACATGGTCCACGGACTGGACCTGCTGGGGGTGGCCAAGGTGCTCACCGCCGGGCCGGTGGTGGCCCGGATCCAGTCCCAGGGCATGGACCTGGGGCCCCTGGGGGACCGGCTGCTGCCCCTGGAGCGGGTGGGGGCCGTCCCTGTCCCGGGCCGCCAAGCTGCGGGCCTGGGCCAAGGCCCGCCTGTCCTGGGCGGAACTGCGCCGGCCGGTGCCCGAAACCGCCGTGGTCCTGTTCACCAGCGGCAGCGAGACCCTGCCCAAGGCGGTGCCCCTGACCCACGCGAACCTCCTGGCCAACGTGCGCGGACGTGGTGGCGGAGTACCGGCTGCTGCCCGGGGACCGGATCCTGGGCATGCTGCCGCCGTTCCATTCCTTCGGCGCTGACCGCCACGGTGGTCCTGCCCCTGTGCGCCGGGATCAAGGCCGTCTACCACCCGGTGCCCACCGACGGCGGGGTGCTGGCCCGGCACGTGGAAGCCTACGGGGCCACCCTCCTGGTGGGCACGCCCACCTTCCTGGGCGGCATCGTGCGGGCGGCGGCGGACGAGCAGCTCAAGAGCCTGCGCTTCGTCATCACCGGCGCGGAGAAGTGCCCGGAGGCCCTGTTCGCGGCCATCGACACCCGCTGGCCGGGCATGCGCGTCCTGGAGGGCTACGGCATCACCGAATGCTCGCCGGTGGTCGCCGGCACCCGGGAGGAGGAGCCGGCCCGGGGCACCATCGGCCGGCCCCTGCCGTCCCTGGCCGCCGCCGTGGTGGACCTGGAGACCGGGCAGCGGGTGGCGCCGGGGGCGATCGGCATGCTCCTGGTGCGCGGCCCCAGCGTCTTCGGCGGCTACCTGGCCTGGAACGGGCCCCAGCCGTTCGTGGCGTTCGAGGGGCACACCTGGTACCGCACCGGCGACCTGGTGCGCCAGGACCCCCGGGGCAACCTGGTGTTCGCCGGGCGGCTGAAGCGGTTCGTGAAGCTGGGCGGGGAGATGGTGAGCCTGCCGGCGGTGGAGGAAACCCTCCTGGCCCGCTTCGGCCGGCCCGAGGACCAGGAGCCGGCCCTGGCGGTGGAGGCCTTGGAGACCGAAGGGCGGGCCGACCTGGTGCTGTTCACCGTCCGCCCCATCGCCCGGGCGGACGCCAACGCCGCCATCCGGGACGGCGGGCCTGGGGCCCATCCACAACATCCGGCTGGTGAAGAGCCTGGAGAAGATCCCCTTGCTGGGCACCGGCAAGACCGACTACCGCGCGCTGAAGGCCATGCTGGAACCGGCCGTGGTTGAGACGCCAGCCGATGACTTTCCTCGCAGCGCAGGCGCTCGTTCCCGGTCAACCCGCTGCCGGCGCGTCGTCAGGGGTCTGCTCCCTCGGCCCCAGCAGGGTGGAGGGCGGGAACCAGACGTCCAGCATCGCCAGGTGCCGGGCCACGTATTCCCGCAGCCACAGGCCCAGGCGCTGGCGCCGGGACATGCCCTCGGTGCTGGCCGGGACTCCGTAGGCGTCCAGGCCCAGGTGCCTGGCCAGGTACAGGGCCCTGGCCAAGTGGAAGTCGGAGGTGACGATGATCATGCGGTTCACCCCGAACACCGCCTGGGCCCGCTTGAGGCTGTCGTACGTGCGCCGCCCGGCGTAGTCGCTGATCACCAGGGCCGGGGGCACCGACCGCTGCAGGAGCCAGCGGCGCATGGCCTTGGGCTCGTTGTAGTTGGCCGCGCGGTTGTCGCCGGAGACCAGGAACCACGAGCCCTTGCCCTGGCGGAACAGGTCCAGGCCGGTGTCCAGGCGCGTCTGGAGCACCCGGGTGGGCTCCCGGTCCGGCAGCACCCCGGCTCCCAGGATCAGCACCGGCGCGTGTTCCACCGGCAGGGTGGCCACCGTGAACACGCGCCCCCGGCCGGCCCGGGGGATGCCGACGAAGATCCACAGCAGGTCGGCGGCCAGGACCAGGGCTGCGGCGAGCCACGGCACGATCCTGCGGCCAGGCCAAAGTGGAACTGGGGAAGCGGGTCGCATCCGGGTAGCATAGACCCTTACCCCGCCTTGGGTTCAATGCGAGTGACACATAGATGATTAATATCCATACCTGGTATGAGTCCCGGAACCGTCCACCCCGCCAAGGGATCCGATGGGCATTGCACCATTGGCTCATGCCGGTCCTGGCCCTCGTCGCCATGGCGGGCTGCTACCGGGCCACCGGCTTCCAGCGCAACCCGGCGGCCGCGGAGGTGCTGCCCGCCACCGGCGGCGACGCGGTGCTGGGCATCAAGCCCAAGGGCGGGCAGGGCGACTACTACGTGGGCAACGACTTCATCCAGATCGCCATCGACGCCACCTCGTACGGGGATCCGGTGCAGACCCCCCTGGCCGGCGCCGTATCCGGCGGGAGCATCATCGACGCGGGCTACCTGGAGCTGGACAACAGCTACAACCGGGTGAGCGTGCCCGGCAACACCATGAACCGGCTCACCCCGGTGGTGAACCAGGACCCGAACCTGCCGGTGGTGTTCAGCACGTTCAGCCTGGGCAACCAGAACGACCAGGCCAGCATCACCATGACCGGGAGCGTCTATGACCCCGGCAACCTGCTGGGCACCGGCACCAGCGCCGCCAGCCCGGTGGTCCAGGGGGTGGCGGTGACCGAGGTGATCACCATCGAGCAGCTGGACCGGTACTTCACCTTCAGCACCATCGTCACCAACAACACCTCCGGCCCCCTGCCCATCAGCAGCGTCGGGGACTGCCTCATCCAGCAGGGAAGCGGCTACACCTTCAACATCCCCGGCAACTTCGACTACCAGGGCAACGCCCTCGCCAGCCGCTGGGGAATGCAGATCCCCGGCAGCGATTTCACCCAGCCCCTGCAGACCAGCGTCCAGGCCGCCTACGTCGGCCTCATCGGCCGGGAGCCCGGGGCCGACACGGTGGACTCCCACGCCAGCCTGGGCTTCCTGCCCCTGGACGCGGACCGGCTGCTGGTGGCCGCGGATCCCCAGGACCTGATGACCCTGCCGGACGTTCCGGTGGTGCCGGCCCGCCTGTCGGTGGGCAGCCTGCCGGTGGCCCAGCTGGCCGGGAACGGGAGCAGCCTCTCCTTCAACCGGCGCCTGTACATCGTCGGCGGCCCCAGCCCGTCCGCCAACGTGGTGGGCGGCCTGTACATCAACGCGCCCTACCCGAACCAGCCAACCGGGCTGTTCAACCTCATGGACTCGGACCGGTACGGCGACATCAACATCCGCCCGGCCCGGGACACGGGCATCTTCACCTTCACCCTCTCCGGCACCTCCCAGCGCCAGGGCCCCAGCCCCACCGAGATCCGCATCGAGCGCAACGTGCTGGGGGGGGTCCCGGGCGCTCCGGCCGCCGGTTCCTGGCAGGTGCAGCGGGTGGAGTGGTTCGAGCCCAACGAGAACCTGGTGCAGACCTCCGGGCTCGCCCCGTCCACCCTGCGGATCATCCTGCCGGTGGGGTTCTACCGCATGGTGCTCACCTCTCCCAATGGGGTCCAGACCCGCACCTTGTTCGACAACATCAAGCCGGTGCCCAACGACTACGGCGACACCCAGGTGGGCCTGGCCGGCCCCATCTGGATCCAGAAGAACCTGGAGTTCGTGGTGGACCCCCAGGACGTGCTCTGTCCGGACGTGGCCAACGACGCCAGCGCCACCTCCAACATGTACGGCCCCGTCACCAGCAACCTCTATTCCGTCCATTATTTCGTGACCCGGGAGGAAAACGGGGCGCTGAACGTCCTGCAGCCCCTGCGCATGACCTTCACCGGCACCCCGGCGGTGGTCATGCGCCGCCAGCGCACCCTGGGCTCCGTCTGGGATCCCGGCAGCAACGTGGTCGGGGTGGCCCCGGGCATCATCCCCGGCCAGGACCAGGACCCGGGCGGCAACGAGATGTTCGGCACCGGCTTCTGCCGCCTGCTGCCCTCGGAGTTCGCCTGGCTGCCCAACGGGGGCACCTACACGGTCTACGGCTCCCGGGGCCCCCTGGAACCCTTGTACCAGATCACCTTCCAGACCTTCGACGGCCAGCCCGACGTGAACCACACGTTCACCGTCTTCCCCCTGGGGCTGCCGCCCGGGTGGACCAGCTTCGACCTGCCGGGGCCCGGGCAGGCCACCACCGGCGGCTACCTCACGGGCGAGAAGCTGGCCTCGGGCATGGCCAACGGCGTGCAGGTGGTGGGCCACACGGAGCAGGACATGCTGGTGGACCCGAACGGGGTGTACACCAACTTCCATGCGGACTTCCTGTCCACCTTCCTGCTCCCCCAGCAGATCCCCGCCAGCCTCAGCGCCGTCCACCGCCCGGAGGACCAGGAGTTCGGCCGCGACCCCTTCGTGGTGCCCGGGCGCACCTCGACCCTGTCCGGGTTCGGCACGACGACCGCCCTGTTCACGCCGGCGCCCACCAACGCGCGCCTGGGCGGGGCTGCGCTGCCCCAGCCCGGGCAGACCTGGAACCTGGCGGACTTCCTGGCCCAGGGCCTGGGCCAGTACAACGTGGTGCACCGTCCCCGGGGACCCCAGGGCCTGTTCACCCTGCAGGGCGCGCCCGTCCAGCAGACCCCCCCGGCCAGCAGCTGGAACACGGCCCTGAACGCCTGGTGGGGCCCCTGGTCCCAGCAGTCGGGGCCGCTGGCCTTCGGGCTGACCTTCGGCCAGTTCGACGCCCTGGAACTGCTGCGGGGCGAGAGCTTCGACCCGACCGCCCCGGCCACCTGGTTCAACGAGTTCCTGCAGGTGCGCTCGGACTGGTTCGCCCTGCTCAACTACCAGTCGCCGGCCTTCTTCACCAAGGCCCTGGGCCTGTCCTCCGCCACGTTCAGCCTGGACACTCCCGTGGGCCTGGCCCGCACCTACCTGAAGGCCAGCCTCCTCCAGGAGACCGACACCGTCAACGTGCTGGCCGCCCTCAAGGCCGGCGCGGCGGTGGCGTCCACCGGCCCGTTCCTGGACGTGAGCGTGGCCGGGGCAGGTCCCGGCGGCCTGGTGCAGTCCCCCGGGGCCACCAGCGTCAACCTGGCCATCAACCTCTGGATGACCGACTGGACGCCGGTGGACGAGGTGCGGGTGATCGTCAACGGCACCCAGACCCCGGTGACCCTGAACGGCACCTCGATGACTTCCATCAGCCCGGCCAGCCTGGTCCAGGCCGGCCCCGACCCGCGCCTCTACACCGCCACCGTCCAGGTGCCCATGCCCACCGGCGGCACCGACGCCTGGATCGTGGTGGAGGCCGGGATTCCCCTCACCGGGACCTACGGCCTGGCCACCCAGTCGCTGGTTCCGGCCTGGAATGCCATAATGAGGGGCATCTACCCCATCGCCGTCACCAATCCCATCTTCGTGCAGGTGACCACCGGCGGCAGCTACATCCAACCCGGAACCTGACCTCATGAACGAGTGGCTTCCCGAACGTCTTCCGGAAGACATCGAGGCCGAACGCGCCCTGCTGGCCACGTGCTGCGCCGCCGGCGCCGAGCTGGCCGCCACGGAGATCGCCCTGGCCCTGGGCGAGGAGGACTTCGTCCACCCGGCCCACCGGGCCGTGTTCAAGGCCCTCAAGGCCCTCGTGGACGGCCAGGTCGAGATCAATTCCCTCACCCTGAAGGATGCCCTGGACCAGGCCGGGGACCTGTCCCGGGTGGGCGGCTACACCGGGCTGGTGGAACTGCTCAGCGCCGAGGAGGTGGGCCGGCCCCAGGTGCTGGCCGACCTGCTGTCCCGCAAGCGCAAGCTGCGCCAGCTGGTGCGCCTGGGGGCCCAGCTGGTGCGCCAGGCCGCCGACGAGGAGGCCCCCCCGGACGCCCTGGTGGAACAGGCCGCCGTGGACCTGTTCCGCCTGGCCCAGGGGCAGCAGCGCCGGGGCCTGGAGCACATCGGCGACGTGGCCCGGGAGACCATGGAGGCGCTCCTGGACCGCCTGGAAGGCCGGGGCTCCACCGGGCTCAGGGTGGGCTTCAGCCGACTGGACAGCATCACCCAGGGCTTCCAGCCGGGCAACCTGGTGGTCCTGGCCGCCCGCCCCGGCATCGGCAAGACCGCCCTGGCCCTCAACTGGCTGCTGCGGTCGGCGGACCTGTACAAGGCGCACGCGGCCTTCTTCTCCCTGGAGATGTCCAAGGAGGAGGTGTTCAGCCGCCTGCTGGCCGCCCACAGCTCCGTGAACATGAAGCAGGTGGCGGCCGGGGCCTTCAGCGCGGAAATGCAGGGCCGGCTCCTGCGCTCCCGGGACACGCTCCTGGACCTGCACATCTACGTCAACGACCAGGCCGGCATCACCGTGCGGGAAATCACCGCCATGGTGGACCGGCACCTGTCCCACACCAACCAGAAGCTGGACCTGGTGATCGTGGACTACCTGCAGCTCATGTCCAGCCCCGAAGGCTCCCGGGCCGCCAGGCAGAGCGAGGCCGTGCGCATCGGCGAGATCAGCCGGGGCTTCAAGCTGCTGGCCAAGGACCACAACATCCCGGTGGTGGTTCTGAGCCAGCTGAACCGGGAGGTGGAGCACCGGCAGAGCGGCAGGCCGCAGCTGTCGGACCTGAGGGACTGCGTGGCCGGCGACACCCTGGTGGTGCTGGCGGATGGCAGCCGAAGGCCGATCCGGGAACTGGCGGGCACGGCGCCGGAGGTGCTGGCCATGGATGCGGATGGACGGGTAGTTCGCGCCCAGTCCGACCAGGTTTGGCTGGTGGGGCGGCGACCCGTGCGAAGCATGCGCACCGCCTCGGGCAGGGTGCTGGTGGCGACGGACCGGCATAGGGTCTGGACCCAGCGCGGCTGGGTCCGGATCTGCGAGCTGCTCAAGGGCGACAGGGTGGCGCTGGCCCGGGTGCTTCCTGAACCCCCCGCGACGGACCCATGGCCGGATCTCGCGGTGGCTCTGTTGGGCCAGATGATCGGCGACGGCAGCTACCTGGTGCATCAGCCCATGCGCTACACCACCGCTTCGGAAGCGAACAGTGCCCTGGTGCGGGAGGCCGCGGGGACCTGCTTCGGCATGACGGTGACCCGGCATGCGGGACGGGGCAATCGGCATGGCCTGCTTCTCAGCGGCAACGGAAATCGCTGGCACCCGGCCGGTATCGGCAAATGGTTCCGCGACCTCGGGATCTTCGGTCAACGGAGCCACCAGAAGCGGATCCCCGAGTCAGTGTTCAGATTGTCCAACCGGCAGGCCGGGCTCCTGCTCAAGCACCTGTGGGCCACGGACGGCTGCATCAGTGTGGGCAAGGATGGCCGCCGAGGCGTGCATTTCTCCACGTGCAGCAGAGGCCTGGCCACCGATGTGGCGACCCTCCTCTTGAGGCTCGGGATCGTCGCCCGCATCAAGGCAGTACCCCAGGGCGAGGGTTGCCGCCTCCTTCACGTGGTGTGGATCAACGGGGCCGACGACCAGCGGAGGTTCCTGGAGAAGGTCGGGGCCTTCGGACCGCGGATCGCTCCGGCCGGGCAGTTGCGCCAGGCCCTCGCCGGCGTCGTGGCCAATGCGAATGTGGACACCCTGCCCAGGAACGTGGTCCCGCTCATCCGCACCGCCATGCGGGCCAGGGGGATCACCACCCGGGCCATGCCGGCTCCGCGTTCCGTGGCCTGCAATGGGTCCGCCGCCTATCGCTTCGCGCCAAGCCGGAAGCTCGTGGGCCTCTATGCCAGGCTCCTGGAGGACGGGCAGCTGGCGGCCCTGGCCCAGTCCGACATCTTCTGGGATCCGGTGGTCGGCATCGAGGATGAGGGAGAGCAAGAGGTCTACGACCTCACCGTCCCCGGTCCCGCCTCCTGGCTCGCGGACGGCCTCGTCAGCCATAATTCCGGCGCCATCGAGCAGGACGCTGACATTGTCATGTTCATCCACCGGAAGATGAAGCCGGTGATGGAGGGCGAAGAAGAGGACCGCAGCGCCGAGCTGCTCATCGCCAAGCACCGCAACGGCCCCACCGGGGTGGTGCCCCTGTACTTCGAAGGGGAGTACGCCCGCTACCGGGAGATGGAGCGCGCCACCGAACCCGACTACGGCTGAGGCGGCCGTGGCCGACGCGCTGCCCCTGTTCCCCCTCACCGCCAAGGTCACCGCCCTGCGGGGCGTGGGGCCGGTGTTCGCGGAGGCCTTCCAGGAAGCGGGCATCACCACCCTGCGGGACCTGCTGTGGTCCCTGCCGTACCGCTACATCGACCGGGGCACCGTGCAGCAGATCGGCGCCCTGGACCGGCTGCCGCCGTATGGGGACCGGGAGACCGTGACCGTGCTGGGCACCGTCCGGGACCTGCGCCAGACCACCACCCGGGTGCGGCGCATGACCCTCACCGAGGCCCTGCTGGATGACGGCACCGGCGCCCTGCGCCTGGTCTGGTTCAACCAGGCGTACCTGGCCCGGGTCCTGAAGCCCGGGGACCGGGTGCTGGCGTTCGGGCCCCTGGCGGCGGGGCGGCACGGGCTGGAGATGCGCGGGCCCGCCTTCGAGGTCATGGGCCGCAGCGGGGCGGATGACGCCGACCTGTGGGTGCGCCGCTACCTGCCCCTGTACCGCAAGCTGGGGCCGGTGATGGGACGCACCCGCCAGCGCCTGGTGCAGGAGACCCTGGCCCGGGCGGCAGAGCCGCCCGAATGGCTGCCGGCGGACCTGGCCCGGGGCTTTCCCGCCACCCTGCCGGCCCTGCGCCTGCTGCACCAGCCCCCGGACGACAGCGACCCGGACCAGCTGGAGGCCCGCACCACCCCGGCCCACCGGCGCCTGGCCAGCGAGGAACTGTTCGCCTTCGCCCTGGGGGTCGGCCTGCGCCGGGCCGGGCGCCTGGCCCGCCCCGGGCAGATCGTCCCCACCACCCCCGAACTGCGGGAACGGCTCAAGGACTACCTGCCGTTCCGCCTCACCGGCGCCCAGCGCCAGGCCTTCCGGGAGATCGTGGGCGACCTCACTTCCGGGCGGGTGATGCACCGCCTGCTCCAGGGGGACGTGGGCAGCGGCAAGACCCTGGTGGCCTTCCTGGCCATGGCCATGGTGGCCGAGACCGGCGGCCAGGCGGCCCTGCTGGTGCCCACCGAGGTCCTGGCCCGCCAGCACGCGGCCACCTTCGAGCGCCTGCTCAAGGACCAGGTCCAGGGGCTCGAGCTCCTGCTGGGCCCCATGCGCGCCGCGGCCAAGCGCCAGGCCCTGGCCCGCATCGGCTCCGGGGAGGCCTCGTACATCCTGGGCACCCATGCCCTGTTCCAGGAGGCGGTGACGTTCCGCAAGCTGCAGCTGGTGGTGGTGGACGAGCAGCACCGGTTCGGGGTGCGCCAGCGGGAGGCGCTCAAGCACAAGGGCCTGGACCCCCACTGGCTGGTCATGAGCGCCACCCCCATCCCCCGCCGGATCGCAGCCATCCCATTCAACTGGCTTGGATCGAAGAGGACGTCCCGCAGTGCGGCTACTGCCAGTCGGGCCAGATTATGACGGCTGCCGCTGCTGTCGAAAACTCCCCACCCCACCGACGCCGATATCGACGAGGCCATGCGCAACAATATCTGCCGCTGCGGCACTTATGAAGCTATGCGCCGAGCCTTGCATCGCGCGGCCGAACTGCAGCGCGTGGGAGGTTCAAGATGAACGCGAACGGCGCCCTCAGTGTGAACCGCCGCAACTTCCTGCGCGCCGGAGCCACCGCGGCCGGCGGTCTGCTGATCGGCTTCCATCTTCCCGCGCGCAATGCTCGCCGCCGCCGCGCCGGCCACCGCCAACAAGCTCAACGCCTGGGTGCTGGTGGGCAACGACGACACCGTCACCCTCTACATCCACAAGGCCGAGATGGGCCAAGGAACGGTGACCTCGCTCTCCATGCTGCTGGCCGAAGAGTTGGAGTGCGATGGTCGAAGATCCGCACCGAATTCCCCGGCGTGGATCGCGCTTACGGCGCCATGCAGGGCGTGGTCGGGAGCCCAGGTGGCTTTCGCAGTTCCTATGTCTCTCTGCGCCAGGGGCGCTCAGCGCGCGAAATGCTGGTTGAAGCTGCCGCGCAAAGATGGGGTGTCGACAAGTCG
>CAWFOJ010000059.1:0-20399 GCA_963816585.1 uncultured Holophagaceae bacterium
GTTCGTGGCGGCGGGGTCGGTGGTGATCCGGGATGTGCCGCCGTACGCCATGGTGGCCGGGGTGCCCGCGCGGATCATCGGCTACATGTGCGAACGGGGCGAACGGCTGCGCTTCGACGGCGGCGGGATCGCCGTCACCAGCTACGGCCAGCGCTATCGCCGGACTCCGGACGGGCTGGTCGCCAAGGAGCTGCCATGAGCGTCCAGGCCCGCATCCCCGTGCTCGACCTCAACCCCCAGATGGAGGCCCTGTGGGCGGACCTGAACCGGGCGGTGCAGCGCACCCTGCGCTCCACCCACTTCATCATGGGGCCGGAGGTGCGCGCCTTCGAGCAGGAGGCGGCCCAGTACCCTGGGGGTCAAGCACGCCGTCGGCTGCAATTCCGGCACCGACGCCCTGGTGATCGCCCTGCGCGCCCTGGGCATCGGCCCGGGCGACGAGGTGATCACCACGCCCTTCACCTTCTTCGCCACCGCCGAGGCCATCAGCCAGATGGGCGCCACCCCGGTGTTCGTGGACGTGGAGGAGGCGAGCATGAACCTCGACCCCGACCTGGCGGACCGGGCGGTCACCCCCCGCACCCGGGCGGTGCTCCCGGTGCACCTGTTCGGCCGCCCCTGCGCCATGGAGCCCATCCTGGACCTGGCCGCGCGTCACGGCCTGAAGGTGGTGGAGGACTGCGCCCAGAGCTTCGGCGCCCGCTACCGGGGCCGGCCCACCGGCACCCTGGGGGACCTGGGCTGCTTCAGCTTCTTCCCCTCCAAGAACCTGGGCGGCTGCGGCGACGGCGGGCTGATCGCCACCGCCGACGACCGCCTGGCGGACCTGGCCCGGGCCCTGCGGATGCACGGCAGCCGGAAGAAATACCACAACGAGATGGTCGGCTACAATTCCCGCCTGGACGAGCTCCAGGCGGCGATCCTGAGGGTCAAGCTGCCCCACCTGGACGCCTGGAACGCCGGGCGGCGCCGGGCGGCCCGGACCTACGCCCGGCTCCTGGCTGGCCTGGACCCGGTGGTGGCGCCGGACGTGGTGGACGGCCATGTCTTCCACCAGTACACCGTGCGCCTGCCGGGCCTCGACCGGGACCGGGTCCAGGCGGGCCTCGAGCAGGCGGGGGTGGAGACCGGGGTCTACTACCCGGTCCCCTGCCACCGCCTGAAGCTGTACCAGCGCAGCCACGCCCACGTGGCCTGCCCGGTGGCCGAGCGCCTCAGCTCCGAAGTCATCAGCCTGCCCATCTGGCCGGAGCTGGAGGAAACGGCGCAGGCGGCGGTGGTCCGGGCCCTGGCGGACCAGGTGGGGGCGGGATGAGGCTTCCGTTCCGGCTTCCAGGGGCGCGCCTGAGCGGCTTCCGCCTGAAGGTGCTGCAGGTGGCCGGGGGCACGGCCACGGCCCAGGCGCTCCTGCTCCTGGCCTCCCCGGTCCTGACCCGGCTTTACACCCCGGCCGATTTCGGGGTGCTGGTGGTCTACGTCGCCATCCTGGCCATGAGCGTGATCGTCGCTTCCCTGCGCTACGAATACGCCCTGCCCATCCCCCAGGACGACGGGGAGGCGGTGAACCTGCTGGCGGTCTGCATCCTCCTGGTGGTCACCACCACCTGCCTGGCCTCCCTGGCGCTGCACCTCCTCAAGGGCCGGATCCTGGCCTGGATGGCCGCGCCCGGGCTGGCGCCCTACTTGTGGCTGGTGCCGGTGAGCCTATCGGGCGCCGGGTTCTACCAGGTCTTCAACTGCTGGGCCATACGCAAGGGCGCCTACGGGCGCATCGCCCGCACCAAGGTGACCCAGAGCCTCACCCAGCTGGCCGTGCAGGTGGGCGTCGGTTCGCTGGTCAAGGGCCCCCTGGGCCTGCTGGTGGGCGACGCCGTGGGACGCAGCAACGGCACCCGCACCCTGGCCATGCTGGACTGGCGCGGGGACTGGCAGCGCCTGCGCCGGGTCAGCCCGGGCGGGATGTGGCGAGCCACCGTGCGGTTCCGCCGCTTCCCGGCCATCTCCAGCGGGACCGCCCTCATGAACACCTTCAACCTGCGCGTCCCGGGACTGCTCCTGGCCATCTACTTCGGCCCGGCGGTGGCAGGCTGCTTCGCCCTGGCCCAGCGGGTGTTCGCCCTGCCCAGCTCGGTCGTCGGCGAATCGGTGGCCCAGGTGCTACTTCGGCGAGTTCGCCCGGCAGGCCAAGCGGGACGCGGGCGGGCTGATGGTCCTGTTCCGGGGCACGGTGCGGCGCATGTTCTTCCTGGGCCTGCCCCTCATGCTCGCCGCCATGGGCGCGGGCTGGTTCCTGTTCCCCCTGGTCTTCGGGCCCAAGTGGCGGGAGGCCGGGGTGTTCGTGGTGGCCATCGCGCCCATGGCCCTGGCCCAGTTCACCGCCGCCTGCGCCGACAGCACCCTGGTGGTGCTGGAGCGGCAGGACCTGGCCCTGGTGCGGGAGGCGGCCCGCACCGGGCTGCTGCTCACCGGCATCGTCGCGGCCTACCTGCTCAAGTGGCCGCCCCGGCGCGCCATCTTCCTGTTCGGCGCCACCGGGACCCTGGCCTACACCCTCTACGGGTTCATCACCTGGTACGCCATCCGCCAGCACCGGGCGGCCGCCCGATGACCCGGGGCCCGCCTCGGCACATCCCGCCTGGCTTCAGGGGCTCCGGCGCCTGGGGAGGGGCGGCGCCGCCTGGCTGAGCGCCTTTTCCACCCGGCCGCGCTTCCTGGCCCTGGCGGCGTTCCTGTTCGCCGGGGACCTGAAGGCCGACCCCCGCCTGGCCTGGATCCCGGTGGACCTCACCCTGCTCGCCGGCACCCTGGTGAGCGGCATCCTGGGCACGCGCTGGCTGCGCGGCGCCCGGCTGCCCTCCCGGGCCGGGGCGGCCCTGGTGGGCCTGTGGTTCCTGAGCTTCGCGCCGGGGCTGTTCCAGGCGGCGGGCTCCCCGTACGGGATCCAGAAGATCGCCACCATCTACACCTTCACCCTCCTTTCCGCGGTGGCCCCCATGGTGCTTCTGGAACAGGACCGGGACGCGGAGAAGATCCTGAACGCCATGGCCTGTTTCTGCCTGGCCATCACCCTGAGCGGCCTGCTGGGCGGCGCCCGGGACACCCCGGAGGCCCAGAGGCTGCAGGCCTTCGGCGCCGGCACCATCTCCCTGGGCCGGGCCACCGGGCTGCTGTCCACCTATGCCGCCCTGACCCTGGCGGGCGCGGTCCCCTGGCCCGGCCTCACGTTCGGGATCATGGTCCTGGCTGGCGTGACGGCCCTGTTCTCGGGATCCCGGGGTCCCATCCTGGCGGCCCTGGCGGTGGTGGCGCTGGTGTTCGGGGCCGGGCGGGCGCGCCTGGCCGGGAACCTGCCCCGCCTGCTGGCCGCCGGGGGCCTGTTCCTGTTCCTGCTGGCCGCCTCCCTGTCCCTGGCGCCCAAGGGCTCCCTGCGGCGGGTGCAAGCCTTCTTCCACGGCCAGTACGGGGCCTCCGAACAGTACCGGATGAACGCCCTGGAAGCCTGCTGGGACCGGGTGGGGGACGCCCCCTGGGGCACTCGGCTGGGCCGGCTTCGCCACCCAGATCGACCCGGAGCAGGGGGTGCCGCGCCAGTATCCCCACAACCTTCTGGCGGAGGTCACCCTGGAGGCCGGCTGGGTGTGCGGGGCGGTCACCCTCCTGGTGCTGGGCGCGGCCGTCGGCGCCGCCTGGTCCATCTCCGCCCGGCCGGGTGGTCGCCTGGTGTTCGCCGGCACCGTGTTCTACCTGATCAACGCCATGGTCAGCGGGGACGTGAACGACAACCGTCCCCTGTTCATGTTCATCGGCTGCGCCCTGACGCTCCCGTCCCTGCCGGGGGCGGAGGCGGCCCCATGAACGCCCGGCCCCGGCGCATGGCCGTGGTGACCACCGCCCACCCCTGGGGCGACCCCCGGGTGTTCGAGCGGGAGTTGGCCGCCTGCCTGGAATGGGGCGTGGAGACCCATGTGTTCGTGACCCTGGACGGGCTGCCGCCCGCCTCCGAATGGTGCCCGCACCCGCGGCTGGTGGTCCATCCCCTTCCGGTCCCCCGGGGGCGCCTGGCCCGGTTCCGCCTGGCCCTGGGGGTCTGGCGCCAGGTGCTGCGCCACGGCCCCTTCCCCCTGGTGCACTTCCACGATCCCGAGCTGGTGCCGGCCATGGCCCTGCTGGCTCCTGGCGCGACCGGAATCCTACACGCTCTATGACATCCACGAGGACCTGCCCCTGCAGCTGGAGTCCAAGCAGTATCTGCGGCCGGCCCTGCGCCGCCCGGTGTCGCGGCTGGCCGGCGCCATGCTGCAGTCCGCCCGGGACTTGTTCAGCGGCTTCGCTCCGGCCACCGAAGCGGTGGCCCGGGCCTGGCCCGGGGACAGGACCCGGGTGGTGCACAACTATCCCAAGGCCCTGTTCAGCCTGCCGGACGCCCGGGAGCGGCCCCTGGACCCCCGCCGGGTCCTCTACGTGGGCGGGCTGTCCCGGGTGCGCGGCACCGTGCTGGCCGTCCAGGCCGTGCGGGAGGCCCGGCGGGTTGTTCCGGACCTGGGCCTGGAATTCATCGGCTGGGTCATGGATCCGGAATCCGCCCAGGCCATCCGGGAGGCCCAGGCGGAAGGCTGGTGCACCCACGTGGAGCGCCTGGCGCCCCGGGCGCTCATGGAACGGGCGGCGGGCGCGGGGGTGGGGCTGGTGACCCTGCTCCCCCGGCCCAACTACGTGGAGGCCCTGCCCACCAAGCTGTTCGAGTACATGGCCATGGGCATCCCGGTGCTGGCCTCGGACTTTCCCCTCTGGCGCCGGCTGGTGGAAGAGGCCGGAGCCGGCCGGGTGGCGGAGCCGTGCCCCGGCCCGGTGGCCCAGGCCCTGGCCCAGATGATCGCCGATCCCGGCCAGCTCCGGCGTTACGCCCAGGCGGGCCGGGCGGCCTACTGCGAGCGCTACCGGTGGGAAGTGGAGGCCGCCAACCTCCACTGGCACCTGCGCCGCGCCTTCGCTTCCTGACCTCTCCACGGTGACCGTTCCCATGCGCATCCTCCTGGTCAACCACTACGCCTTCCCGCCCACCCAGCCCGGTGGGACCCGCCACCACTCCCTGGCCCGAGCGCTCATGGCCATGGGGCACCAGGCCACCGTGGCCGCCTCGGCCTTCGACCACATCACCCGCACCGACCGCCTGCTCCCGGGGGAGCCGGCGCGCCGGTCCGTCCACGGCGGGGTGCCCTTCACCTGGCTGCGCACCCCGCCCTACCAGGGCAGCGGCGGCCCGGCGCGGGTCTGGAACATGCTCGCCTTCGCCCGGGGGGTGGAGCGGCGGCTCCCGGCACTCCTGGACGGGCGGCCGGACGTGGTGGTGGGCAGCAGCCCGCACCTGTTCGCGGCCCAGGCGGCCCTGCGCCTGGCCCGGCGGATGCGGGTGCCGTTCGTGCTGGAGATCCGGGACGTGTGGCCCCAGTCCCTGGTGGACGTCATGGGCGTCTCCCGCTGGCACCCCCTGGTCTGGGCCATGGAGCGCATCGAGCGGGAGTTGTACCGGGAAGCGGACCACATCGTCACCCTCCTGCCCGGGATCGGGCCCCGGGTGGCGGAGCGGGGCGGCGACCCGGGCGCCATCACCTGGGTGCCCAACGGCATCGACCTGTCCCTGGTGCCCCCGGTGCGGGAGGCGGAGGACCGACCGCCCTTCACGTTCATGTACGCGGGCTCCCACGGGGTGACCAACGCCCTGGACGTGCTGGTGGACGCCGCCGCCCTGCTCCAGGCCCGGCCCCGGTCCAGGCCCTTGCGCCTGGTCCTGGTGGGCACAGGCCCGGAGAAGGCGCGCCTGGAGGCCCGGGCCAGGGGCGTGCCCGGGTTGGAGTTCCGGCCGCCCGTGGCCAAGACCGGGATCTACCACGTGCTGGCCCAGGCGGACGCCTTCTCGGTCAGCTCCCAGGCCTCCAGCCTGTGGCAGCTCGGCATCAGCTTCAACAAGCTCTACGACTACATGGCCATGGCCCGGCCCACGGTGATCGGGATGGACTGCCCCGGCAGCCCCATCGCCGAGGCGGGCTGCGGCATCACCGTGCGTCCCGGGGATCCCGCCGCCATGGCCGAGGGCATGGAACGGCTCCTGGCCATGGGGCTGGACCGGCGGCGGGAACTGGGCCGCCTGGGCCGGGCCTACGTGGAAGCCCATTTCGACATGCGGGCCCTGGCGGCCCGGTTCGCCGGGACGCTGGAGGCGGCGCTGGACCGGCACGCCGGAACGGCCGCCGGGAGGGCTTATGCTGGCTGAATTCCTGGATTGCCGGGATCCCCGGTGGCAGGGCTTCCTGGCCTCCGGCCCCCATGACTTCTACCACCTGCCCGCCTACGTGGACCTGTGCGCCCGCCAGGAGAGCGGGAAAGCGGCGGCTTTCTGGGCCCGCCAGGGAGATGCGGCCATGCTCATTCCCCTGGTGCTGCGCTCCCTGCCCCCGGAACTGGAGCCCCAGCCGGGCTGGCGCGACACGGCGGCCCCGTACGGGTATCCCTGCCCGCTGCTGCGGGGCGGCCCGGACGAAGCCACCGTGGCCCGCTTCCTGGCAGCCTTCCGGCGCGCCGGGGCGGAGGCCGGGATCGTGTGCGCCTTCCTGCGCCTGCATCCACTGCTGGAACTGCCCCCGGGCCCCCTGCGGGCCCACGGGACCCTGGTGGACCACGGGCAGACCGTCTACCTGGACCTCTCCCGGTCCCGGGAAGACCTGGACCGGCAGACCCGGCCCAACCACCTGGCCGACGTGCGCAGGCTGCAGCGGCAAGGCTTCCAGGTGCGCCTGGACCGGTGGGAACTCCTGGACGCCTTCATCGAGGTGTACGAAGCAACCATGCGCCTGCGCGAGGCGGACGCCTTCTACTACTTCAAGCGCCCGTACTACGACGACCTGCGCCGGTGCCTGGGCCCGCAGCTGCACCTCTGCACGGTGCAGGCTCCGGGCGGCGCCATGGCCGCCGCCGGGCTGTTCACCGAGGTGGACGGCCTGGTGCAGTTCCACCTCAGCGGCACCGGCGAGGCGTACCGGCGGCTCGGGGCCGCCAAGCTGATGCTCATCCACATGCGGGACTGGGCCCAGGACCAGGGTGCCCGGGACCTGCACCTGGGGGGTGGCGTGGGTTGCCAGGAGGACTCCCTGGCCTTTTTCAAGCAGGGCTTCTCCAAGCAGCGCGCCAGGTTCCTGACCCTGCGCATGGTCCTGGCGCCGGAGCGCTACCGGGCCATGGCGGAACGCCGGGGCCTGGACGGGACCGGGGACCCCGCCCAGTTCTTCCCCGCCTACCGCCGGAGCGCGGCCCCGCAACCTGTGCCCAAGGTTGAACCCATGACCCAGCCAGCCAGCCCTCCCAACCTGACCCTCCTGCGCACCGCCGCCGGATCCCCGCCCACGGTGACCCAGGACCGGGCGTTCCGGGCCCTGGGCTGCCGCATCGTCGCCGCGGACTGCGACCCGGCTTCGGTGGGTTTCCACTTCGCCGACGCCGCCTACGTGGTGCCCCGGGTGGGCGCCCCGGGCTACCTGGAACGCATGCTGGAGGTGTGCCGGCGCGAGGCGGTGGACCTGTTCCTGCCGGCCCTGGACGAAGAGCTGGCGATCTGCGGGGAGCACCGGGCCCGCTTCGAGGCCCTGGGCACCCGGCTCCTGCTCTCCAGCCCCCGGGCCCTGGCGGTGTGCGCCGACAAGCTGCGCATGTACGAGACCTTCCGGGCCCTGGGCATTGCCGCGCCGCGCACGGTGGCGGCCGGGGACTACCGGGAAGGGGCGTTCGCAAGCTATCCGCTGATCGTCAAGCCCCGGAGGGGGCGGGGCGGCGCCGGGGTGCACCTGGCCCGCGGCCACGCCGAGGCGGCCTTTTTCGCCCAGTACGTGGAGGACGCGGTGGTGCAGGAGCATCTGGAAGGGGTGGAATACACCATTGACGTGCTGGCCTCGGCGGCCGGCCGGGTGCGGATCTTTTCCCCCCGCCAGCGCCTGGCCACCGAATCGGGAATCTCCTCCAAGGGCCTCACCCACTGGCGGGAGGAGCTCCTGGAGCCGGTGGCCGCCCTGGTGCGCGCCCTGGAGATGGCCGGCCCCCTCAATGTCCAGTGCTTCGCGGCCCCCGGGGGCCGGGCGGTGTTCACCGAAGTGAACGCCCGCCTGGCCGGGACCGCCATCCTGAGCCAGGCGGCCGGCGTGCCCCTGTTCCAGGGCATCCTGGACCTGGCCCGGGGCCGGGAACCCGAACCCTGGCTCAAGCCGTGCGCTCCCCTGCTCATGTTCCGGGTACTGGGACGAAGTGTTCCGGCAGCCTGGCCTGGGCGAGGAGGCCTGAGCCATGGCCAAGGCGTGGGGCGGCGTGACGGCGGTGGGCTTCGACCTGGACTACACCCTGTGGAACCAGGACGCCTTCTTCGCCACATTCTTCGACGGCGCGGCCGGGGAATTCGGCCGGCGCCTGGGCTGCGGCCCCCGGCGGTTCCGCCAGGCGTGCGCCGAGGCCCTGGAGCACCTCACCCCCGCCCACCCGGCCCTGTTCGACCGGGCGCTGCACCAGCTGGGCGCCTGGGATCCGCGGCTGGTGGGGGAACTGGTGGACCGCTTCCATCGCCACCGGCCTCCCGCCGAGCCCTATCCCGGCGTGCCCAGGGTCCTGGGCCAGCTCCGGGAGGGCGGCCTGCGCCTGTTCCTGGTCACGGACGGCCACGCCCCCACCCAGCGCCACAAGGTCGCGGCCCTGGGCCTCCAGGACCGGTTCGACGCCCTGGTGTTCACCGGGGACCTGCCGGCCGCCCTGCGCAAGCCCAGCGCCGCACCGTTCCGCCTGGCCAGCGAACGCCTGGGGGTGCCTCCGGCCCGGTGCCTGTATGTGGGCGACCACCCGGACCACGATGTTCCCGGGCCCAGGCACCTGGGCATGATCACCGCCCAGGTGGGCACCGGCCCCTTCGCCCGCCGGGATACCTCCCCGGAAGCCGCGCCCCACCTCCGCCTGGCCTCCCTGGACGACCTGGTGGACCTCCTGGCGCGGGGTGCTGGCCCGGAGTGGACCATGAACGGCTGGCCCGGAAAGCGAACGTTCGACCTGGTCTTGGGCACCGGGGTGCTGATCCTGGCGAGTCCCCTGCTGGGCCTCATCGCCCTGGCCATCCGCCTGGACAGTCCGGGTCCGGTCCTGTTCCGCCAGGTGCGCCTGGGCCAGGGCGGACGTCCCTTTCACCATCCACAAGTTCCGCACCATGGCCCACGGGAGCACCCACCTGGGGTCCGGCCTGGAGACCAGCCGGGCCGACCCGCGCATCACCCGGGTCGGCCGGGTCCTGCGCAACCTGCGCCTGGACGAGCTGCCACAGCTGGTCAACGTCCTGGAGGGCCGCATGAGCCTGGTGGGCCCCCGGCCCCTGCTGCCGGAGTTCCTGCCCTACTACTCCGGCCTGGACCGGCGCCGCCTGGAGCTGCCCCCGGGCATGACCGGCTGGCAGCAGGTGAACGGCGCGGCCCGGCATTCCTGGAGGCAGCGGGTGGACCTGGACGTGTGGTACGTGGACCATGCCAGCCTGGCCCTGGACCTGCGCATCCTGGTGCGCACGGTGGGGGTCCTGGTGCGGGCCGACACCGCCTATGCCCAGGACGGGTCCCAGAAGAGCGGGCTGCCCGACGCCTACCTGGCGGCCCAGCGCACCCGGCTGCCCGGAACGGAGGACCTGCCATGCGACCGTTGACCAAACTGGTGATCGCCCCCCACTCGGACGACGAGGTGCTGGGGACCGGGGGCTCCATGGCCCGCTGGGCCCGGGAGGGCCACTCGGTGCAGGTGCTGGTGGTGACCCGGGGGCGGCCCCCCCTCTACTCGCGCGAGGAGGAGACGCACTGCCGGGAAGAGGCCAAGGCCGCCCATCGCCGCCTGGGGGTCGCCTGCACCTGGTACCTGGACCTGCCCGCCGCGGAGCTGGACGGGGTGCCGCACCGGGAGCTGAACGGCCGGGTGGAGGAGGTGGTGCGCTCCTGCGCCCCCGACGAGCTGTACCTCCCGTTCCTGGGCGACGTGCACCTGGACCACCAGCTGGTGTTCCAGTCGGCCCTGGTGGCGGCCCGGCCCTGCCGGGAAACCTGGCCCCGGCGGGTCTACGCCTACGAGACGCTTTCGGAGACCAACTGGAACGCCCCCTTCCTGACCCCCTCCTTCACCCCCAACCACTACGTGGACATCACCGGCACCCTGGAGACCAAGCTGGAGGCCATGGCCCTGTACCTGCTCCCAGGTGCGTCCCGCGCCCCACGAGCGGTCCCTCCAGGCCTTGCGTGCCCTGGCCACGCTGCGGGGCGCCACCGTCGGCCTGGACGCCGCCGAGGCGTTCATCACCATTCGCACCGTCGCTTGACTGGGAGGAATCCATGACCCCGCACCTTGAGCACCCCACCCTGGCGCCCCCTTCCCCCGTGCCCTGGACCGGGCGGGAGCGCCGCGCCCGGGCCCGCCCGGCGTCCACCCGGGACCTGGCCATGGCCGCCGCCGAACTGGACGCCTCGGACCTGCAGGCGGTGCTGGAAGTGGTCGCCAGCGGCCGCCTGGCCCTGGGCCCCAAGGCCGCCGCCTTCGAACGGGCCCTGGCCGACTACGTGGGGGCCAGGCACGCGGTGGCGGTGAATTCGGGCACCGCCGCCCTGCACCTCATCGTGAAGGCCCTGGGCATCGGCCCCGGGGACCAGGTGCTGGTGCCTTCCTTCACCTTCGCCGCCAGCGTCAACGCCTTCCTGTACGAGGGGGCCGAGCCGGTGTTCGTGGAGCTGGAGCCGGAGACCTGCAACCTGGACGTCGTCGACCTGGAGCGGCGCATCACGCCCCGGTGCAAGGCCATCATGGCCGTGGACGTGTTCGGCCATCCGGCGGACTGGGACGCCCTGGAGCGGGTGGCCGCCCGTCACGGCCTGCTGCTCATCGACGACTGCTGCGAAGCCATCGGCGCCGCCTACCGGGGCCGCAAGCTGGGTTCCTTGGGCGCCGCGGGGGCTTTCGCCTTCTACCCCAACAAGCAGATGACCACCGGCGAAGGGGGCATGGTGGTGACCAGCGACGACCGGCTGGCGGACCTTTGCCGCAGCTACGCCAACCAGGGGCGGGACCGCATGGGCTCGTGGCTGGAGCACCTTCGCCTGGGGCACAACTACCGCATGGACGAACTGTCCGCGGCCCTGGGCCTGTCCCAGCTGTCCCGCCTGGAGTCGTTCCTGGCCAGGCGGGACCGGGTGGCGCGCCGGTACGGCGAGCGCCTGGCCGCCATGACCGGGGTGCGGGCCCCGCGGGTGCGCCCGGAGGTGCGCATGAGCTGGTTCGTGTACGTGGTGACCCTGGACGAAGGCTACGACCGGGACTTGACCATCCAGGGCATGGAGCGGGAAGGGGTGCCCGCCCGGGGCTATTTCGCCCCGGTGCACACCCAGCCATACCTCCGGGAGCGCCTGGGGGACCTGGCCGGCACCCTGCCCCGAACCGAGGCCATGGCCCGGCGCACCCTGGCCCTGCCGTTCCACAACCGCCTGGGGGAGGCGGAGATCGACCACGTGCTGGCGGTGCTCAGGCGGAACCTGAGGGGGTGAGCCGGGTTCGAATGACTCACATATTCAATCGAAATAGATTAAGAAGTGGTAACAAAACCCCTTGTACCATACCTTTAAGGTGCATAGTGCATTTGGACGGCCCGAAAAATCCTGCCCTCCGAACTCTGGGAACGCATCGCCGCGCTTCTGCCGCTGTCCATGCCGAAGCCCAAAGGAGGGCGCCCGCCGGTGCCGAACCAGAATGCCTTGCGGGGAATCCTGTTCGCTCTGAAGTCCCTGGATGCTTCGGGCATCAGGGCAAAAAATGTCCTTAGATATCCGAGGGCGCATGCGCCCTCGGATGGGGGCCAAGCGATCGGGCTGAACCCGACGGACCGAGGAAAGAACGGGACCAAGCCCATCGGCAGGCTCGATCGCTACGGTTTTGTTACCACTTCCTAGTCGTGCCCACCCCCTTGCCCTGACCTGAGCTTGGTTTTCCGCGAATCCAGGCAGCCGTTCAAATTCGTCACCTTGGCGGAGCACATCCCGGAACACCACCCTGGTCAGCTGGCGAACCTTTGCCGCAGCTGCGCCAACCAGGGGCAGAACTCCTTCGGGATCAATGCCGGCCAGCCCATTCCACCTGGGCGATCCGCATGGCCGCATGCAGGCTCAGACCCTGGGCCTCGGCTTTCCTGGCCAGTTGCATCCAGAAAAGGGTTGGCATTTTCAATGCCTTCACCTGGATTTCACCCGGCTCCTGCCCCTTTCGCGGCCTGCCGGACCCCACCAGCAGGGCCGGGACCTGGGGGCCACAGGCCTGTTCGATTTCCCTGACTTCCAATTCATAGTTCTTCTGCACGTCCGCCAATGAACGGATTTCCGGCTGGTGCCCCAGATGCTTTTCAAAGTTTGAACGATCTCCCCTGGGCTGGGTTTCGCTCCGTCTAACCATCATGTCCTCCACCGGACCGGGAACCCGATGTTGATGAAAATTTCTTCCGGTCCAACCCTGGTGAATACCAAACGATAAAGGCGTCCTTCAATGGAGGCCTCGAGGATGTTTCTGCCCTTTCCTTGGCTTGACGGTGCTGCCCTTTGATCTGGAGCATGGAAGATGGCCTCCGCGAGGTCAGGTCCGATTCCGTGGTTTGCCAGGTGGGCCAAGTTCTGTTCGACCCAGACGAATTTCATCCCGGTCCATAAAAGGTATTACTTTTTAAAGTTTTGTACCACAGCAAAGTTTGTGCGCGACCTGATCTCAGAGCGCACCAAGGCTGGGTTACTAACCCGATGGTTGAGGGTTTGAATTTCTTCGCCCCCACCAAAACCGAGGTCGCCCCGCCCCAAACACTCGGTCGCTTCCCCCGGGAAGCCCTTGGGAAAAGCTTGACAACTCTCGGCCCAACGGATGCGTCCATGATGGTGCACGGTAAACTGGCCCGATTGGTCGAAGGGATCCGGCATGTCGAACGCTCCGACTTCTTTTCGAGTGAAATGGTCACATTGGGCTGGTTTTTTTGCCGCGCTCACCCTGCTTGGTGCGCTGGGCTGCCTGAGGGTGTCTCCCCGGTTCGTCGGCGAGGACCGACATGACTTCGGGCAGGAGGTCGCCGAGTCCTTGAAACGCCAAACCCTGCTTAACGTAGTCCGGTTGCACTATGCCGACACTCCGATATTCCTGGACGTCGGATCCATCATCAACAGCTACTCGGTCGGTGGGACGGGAACTGCCGGATGGTCTCTTCCCAGTCATACCGACCCCAATGTCTCAAGCCTCGGGGTGGAGGGCACTTGGTCCAACACGCCGACGGTGACCTACCAGCCGATTACCGGCGAACAATTCACCAAATCCATGCTCCTGCCCATTCCGCTGCTAGCCATCTTCCAACTCGTGCAGGACGGGTGGCCGGCCGACCTTGTGCTGGGAACCACCGTCGACTCGATCAACGGCCTGCGCAACGACTCAACCATGGCCTTCAGGGACCCGGATTTCCACCGGCTGATGGAAACTATCGGGCGCATCCAGAACGAGTCCGCCTTGGCGATCAAGGTCGAAGGCGAGGAAGGCAAGAGTGGCGTCATCTTTGTCCTGCGCCCAGAGGACACTCCAACGCCCACAAGCGATGATGAGAAGCTTCTCCTGAAGCTGCTCAAGCTGGACCAAGGCGTCCACGAGTTCAACCTGGTCTATGGCATGGCTGCGTCTAATCGCAGGGAGGTGGCCGTCATCCCCAGGTCCATGCTGAAACTCCTGCTGCTCCTGGGCGCTGACCTGGAGGTTCCTGGCGAACAGGGAATGGCGGACCGGGCCCTGACCTTCCAGAGGAAGGGGGAACGGGGCGAAAACAAAAACCTGGTGCGGATCCGCTCGGGGAAGGCCGTTCCGGCGGATGCCTACGTCTCGGTGTCCTACAAAGGATGCTGGTACTGGATCGACGACCGGGATGTTCCGAGCAAGCGCATATTCACCTTCCTCATGGTCCTGCTTTCGCTGGCCGAGACCGGCCAGAGCGCGCCCGGCCCGGTCTTGACGGTGCCATCGCGATGATCCGCTTCCGAGGTCGGCCGGCCTATCACGACCCCGATATGTGCGGGCTACTGCTGCTGCACACCGCGCCGCCTGCCCCAGCCCGGCCGTCGCGGCCTTCGACCGGGGCAACTGGGTCATGCCCATTCTGCGCGGCACGGCCATGCCGGAACACCTCGGCGCCGAACACTGTGGCGCGGTCCACGGCGTGCTTTCCCTGCCCGCGATGCCCGCGAGGGCTTTCGGGCCGGTGGCCGCGGCCGCCTTGTGGTCTTGGTCCGGCGCACCCGGAACCTTTATGTGGATCATGCTGGGGTGCGCCCTGGCGGGGAGCGAGGGCTATCTGCCGGCGGTGGCCAACCCGTCCCGGCCCGACCCAGGGGCCTGAATCCAAAGGCGATCGGGGACTACGCGGCATTTCCCCGTAAACCTCATGGACACAAGGTCCCAGGGGGTCCAACCCAGCTAGTTTGATTCTGGATTTTGCGTTAAGCATGGTCCCCGGCGACGGTGGAAGCGAAGGAGAAAGTGCAGGTCACAGGGGGGTTGCAATGGCAGCACCGCACCGAGGCCCATGCAGAGCGAGGCATCGTGCAATCTTGCTTCCCGATGTGGCTCATCACCTCCTTGCGGGGATGTTGGAACTCTGCGTAGGTTCGGGAGAGCGAAAACTCCGGCCGCCAAAGTCGTTGGCCTGGGGAAGCACCTGATGTTCTGAAAACGAAGCGAGGAATCCAAGGCGACCCTTGACCGCTTCCTGGGCGACGTGATATGAGGATGAAGGGAAATGTACCTCCGGCACCGGTCGACGGAAAGAGATCCTTGAGGAGGGCCCCCATTTCGTTTCAGAATGCGTTGGAAAGAGAGGAAATCGATGCCTATCAAACCATATCAGTTTGGTTCCATGCTCAGTCGTATCATATGGAGAGGGCAACATGGGTCTCCCCTTATCCTCGTCTGATAATCCATTAGGCACAAATACTTCACAAGGATCCATTGGTTCGGCAATTTTGTTCAGTGTTCCATACCTGTGTTTTTTTTAACTCCTTGTAGTCTTCAATTTTTGGTACGAACCCAAATATTTGCATCAATCGCCACCTAAATTCATTTTGGGTATAAACACCATTCAACTCCTACCCTTGATTATTTCGTCATTTATTATCGGATATCGGATCAAATCCATTGCGTTGGCATCAAGGGAACGCTTGATGAAATACATATTTGTTTCGGCTATTTTCTTTGGAGTTTACGAGGCCGTTGTAAATTCTTTAAAAATTGCGTTTACGATGAAAAAAGTATCTAGTATCTCAATTATTCTGCTTATTCTTTTTGCAATTGGAATCTTTCTTTGCACCTGTATTGCATGTTCGTTAGTAAATCTAATAACGGGCCTTGCAATCAATCATCGCCTTAACAGACCTGGTGGAGGCTGAGCGTATCAGCGGAAACATTCCGACCCACCCGATCGGTCTTGGTTCGAGGGTCCTGTCCTCGCCAGTCCCAGCGCTTCGGTAACTGCTGTTAAACCAATTGATCGCAGAGGGCGCAAAGGCGCTGAGGACGCAGAGCGGGCTCCGCGATCGTTCGCGCCGCCCCACCCCGCTCAGGCCCTGCCCGCTGGCCCGGGCTGCGGCGCTGGCGCGCCGCGCGGCAGGGGGCGCTGTCCTTGCGCATGCAAGCCTGTGGGTGACCAGCGCCCCCTGCCTTGGACGGGCCTGGGCTTGCCCTTCGAAAGCCCCCCGGGTGCAGGGATCCGAGCCCGGGGGCTGGCGTCCTTCCCGATGAGCCTAGCACCGCGCAGAAGGCTGCCCGCTGCAATAATTAAACATTGTAGCCATTGGCAATAGATGGCATCTCAAGCATCAGGAGAGGAGATGCGGAAAGGCGACGCCCTGCCCTTGACGCCCGACGACCGCAGCCAACTGGAAGCCTGGAGCAAGGGCTGAACCATTCCAGCGCGCCCGGTGGAGCGCGCCCGGATCCTGCTTCTGCTCGCGGATGGGGTGGGTCGGAATGATTGCGCCGTTACGCTCGGACACCACTAGCGATTAATGGTAAATTCGTAACAGTTGACTGGTAAATACAATTTTGAGCGGCCCCCGGGCCGTCGGATCACGACGGTCCAGGGGGCATAAGGAAGTTTTGTGAAGTTCGGCTGGGCATGCGCACATGCGCCCGCCAACCGGATCTTCACGAACAATTGCACGATGGTCCAATACTGGCAGGGCGGTGGTTGCCGGCTTCCGGGGAATTGGTCCGGTGGCTGAGGGTTGACCCCAGGAATGATGTAGGACCATAGGGCTATGGGGCCGGGGGCCCGGGCATCCTATGTTGTAAAGAATCACTTGAGCCCATTTCATCAGGTCCGGACAGGACCCGCAGAAAGCACCCAAAGCGATCATCGTCCCCCCCAACCACCCAAGAGGTAGCCCATGGCGGCACACAAGCCCAGCATCCCGCCCGAGTCGCCCTCGCGGCGACAGTTCATGGGCGCCTCCATGGCGGCCGGAGCGACCCTGCTCCTGCCCGGCGCCCTTCCCGCAGTGCCGGAGGTCAACCCCATGAAAAAGACGTTCACGATCCTGCACACCAACGACATGCACTCGAGCCTGGTCGGGATGGGCCCGGCCTCGGACTATTCCCCGTTCACCCTGAACAACGACCACACCCAGGGCGGCTTCTCCCGCCTGGCCAGCCTGATCGCGATCCGGAAGGCGGCGCGCGAGGCCCAGGGTCCGGTGCTGGTGCTGGATGCGGGCGACTACAGCATGGGCACCGCGTTCGGGGCCGCCAGCCGCGAAACCGGAGGCGAATTGAGGCTCATGGGTATGATGGGCTACGACGCGGTCACCTTTGGCAACCACGATTTCGACCTGGGGGCCGAGGGCCTGGGCCAGTCCATCACCGTGGCCAGCAGGGCCGGCCGGGTGCCGACGGTGGTTGCCTCGAACACCCAGTTCCCCGGCAGCGACAAGTCCCTGGCCGACCTCCAGCGCCTGGCCAGCGAGAAGGTGATCCGCCGGTACCTGGTGATCGAGCGGGGCGGCACCCGCTTCGGGCTGTTCGGGGTGCTGGGCAAGGAGGCCATCTTCTACACCAATCCCAGCACCGTGGTGTTCTCAGACGCGGTGGCCGCCGCCCAGGAGATGGTGACGGTGCTCCGCGACAAGGAAAAGGTGGATGTGGTTATCGCCCTCAGCCACGGCGGCGTGGAGAAGGACAAGGACGGGCGCTACCACGACGGCGACGACGTGCGCCTGGCTGCGGCGGTGCCGGGCATCGACGTGGTGATCGGCGGCCACAGCCATACCGCCCTCAAGGAGGCGATCCTCGCCGGCGGCCGCACCCCCGTGGTCCAGGCGGGTTTCGAGAGCAAGGACCTGGGTGAGCTGGTGCTCACCCTGGAGGGCGCCAAGCTGACGGTGGAGTCCTACCGGCTCTACCCGGTGGACGACGCCGTCCTGGGCGTCCACCCCGTCCAGGAGGCCATCGACAAGCTCAAGCCCGAGGTCACCCGCGCCGTGTTCGCCTCCCGCGGCTACAGCATCGACCAACCGCTGGCGATCGCGCCCCGGGACCTGCCCAACACGTTCACCGACATCGCCGCCGGCACCCCGCTGGCCAACCTCGTTACCGATGCGTTCCGGGCGGCCACCAAGGCCGACGTGGGATTCACCAGCAACGGCCTGATGCGCGCCGGCTTGAAGCGCGGCAAGTCAGGCGTGCAGACGGTCTACGATGTGTTCTCGGTGGCGCCCCTGGGCGCCGGCATCGTCGATACCACCGCCGGCAGCACCCTCGTCACGGGCTATTTCAACGGGCTGGAACTGAAGAGTCTACTGGAGTTCCTGCTGGTAGACCACCCGGCGCACCCGGGCGAGGACTACCCCCGGGTTTCCGGCATGCGGTTCCGCTACGACCCGGCTCGCCCCGCCCTCGACCGGGTGACGGGCATCGAGCTGGGCGACCTGGACCGGGGCTACGGCGCCATCGACATCACCGGCAAAGATGAACGCCTGTACAGCCTCACCTGCCCCCTCTACCTGGGTCTGATCCTCGCGGGCATCCCCAAGTACACCAAAGGCAAGCTGCCGCTCGTGCCCAAAAACAAGGATGGCCAGCCCCTCAATTCCAGGGTGGAGGCCTTGGAAATGCCTGGCGCCAACACGCCCTACATGCTCCCGCCCCATGGTGTGCAGGACCGGAGCAGCATCGCCACCCAGCCGGAAGGGAACGCCATCACCGAAATCAAGGAGTGGCAGGCGATCATGGATTACCTGCGCCGGCTGCCGGTGAAGGCCGGGGCCAGCCTGCCGGAGATCCCGGTGGATGAGCGCGCCACCGAGGTCCGTGCCATCAAGCCGGGCTGATCCTCATCGGCCGGATGGCCTCCGACCGGACCCAACCACCACGATCGTTCCCTGCGGATCCCCCCATGACCGACCTGTCCCCCGCCCTCGACCCCAGCATCCTGGCCCATGCCCCGCCGGGCTTCCACCTGCTGGCCAAGCCCAGCGGGTCCACCTGCAACATCAACTGCACCTACTGCTTCTTCCTGTCAAAGGAAGCGCTCTACCCCAACGACAAGAGCCGGATGTCCCACCAGACCCTGGAGACCTACATCCGCCAATTGCTGGAGTCGCACCGGGCACCCACGGTCACTGTGGCCTGGCAGGGGGGCGAGCCGTCCCTGATGAAGCTGCCGTTCTTCCAGCGGTCCATGGAACTGGTGGAGCAGGACCGCAAACCCGGCCAGACCGTGGAGCACACCTTCCAGACCAACGGCCTGCTGCTGGACGACGACTGGTGCGCCTTCTTCAAGGAGCACAACGTCCTGGTCGGGCTCAGCGTGGACGGGCCCCGGGAACTGCACGACACCTACCGGGTGGACCGCGGCGGCCGGGGCACCTTCGACCTGATGCTGAGGGGCTGGCGGGCCCTGCGCCGGCACCAGGTGGACTTCAACATCCTGTGCACCGTCAACGCCGCCAACCAGGACCACGGCCGCGCGGTGTACCGGTTCTTCCGCGACGAGCTGGGCGCCAAGTGGATGCAGTTCATCCCGATCATCGAGCGCGCCAGCGCCGAGACCCTGCCCATCGCCAACCGGGGCTGGAGCGAGCAGCCCGGCCAGAAGCGCCTGCTCTACACCCAGACCGGCAACCTGGTCACCGACCGGACCGTGGGCGCCGAGCAGTACGGCCGCTTCCTCATCGACATCTTCGAGGAATGGGTGCGCCGGGACGTGGGCCAGGTCTACGTCCAGCTGTTCGACGTGACCCTGGAGGCCTTCTTCGGCCGCCACCTGCTGTGCATCCACGCCCCCACCTGCGGCTACGGCCCGGCCCTGGAGCACAACGGCGACCTCTACAGCTGCGACCATTTCGTCGAGCCGGACCACCTGCTCGGCAACATCCACCAGACCCACATGGTCGAGCTCGTGTCCTCGCCCAAGCAGCGCAAGTTCGGCCAGGACAAGCGCGACACCCTCACCGCCCAGTGCCGGAACTGCAAGGTCCTGAACTGGTGCAACGGCGGCTGCCCCAAGGACCGCTTCGTCCTCTCCAAGGACGGCGAGCCGGGCCAGAACTACCTCTGCCAGGGCCTGGAACGGTTCTTCATGCACACCGGTCCGCGCTTCAACCAGATGGCCCAGCTGATCAAGCAGCGGCGCGCTCCGGCCGACGTCATGCACCTCGTGGCCGCCGAGGACAAGCAGCGCGAACCTTACGCGCCCTGTCCCTGCGGCGGCGGCAGGAAGTTCCGCTTCTGCCACGGCGACCGGGCACCCGTCTCCCCGTTCAGCGCCGTCGGCCCGGCCGGACCCACCGGCTGATCCGCCATGCCCGCCCCGGCCCCTTCCCAGGAGACACCCGGCGTGGCCAGGGACAGGGTCCAGGACTTCTATGAGCGGTATCCCTATCCACGGCCCGTGACCAGCCTGGAGAACTACCGCCGGGAGTGGCAGGACCCGGCCCGGCGGCGCGCCGACTTCCACCTGTCCTGGCCGCACCGGCCCTATGGGGAGGCCCGCTCGGTCCTGGTGGCCGGCTGCGGCACCGCCCAGGCGGCCAGGCACGCCCTGCGCTGGCCCTCGGCCCAGGTGGTTGGCATCGACTTCAGCGCCGCCAGCGTGCGCAGCACGGAGGCGCTCAAGGAGAAGTACGGGCTGGACAACCTCCACGTGCGCCAGCTTGCCCTCGAGCGGGTGGGCGAACTGGGCCTGTCCTTCGACCAGGTCGTCTGCACGGGCGTGCTGCACCACCTTCCGGACCCCGATGCGGGGCTCAAGGCCCTGGCCGAAGTCCTGAAGCCCGGCGGAGCCCTCCACCTCATGG
>CAWFOJ010000060.1:0-8120 GCA_963816585.1 uncultured Holophagaceae bacterium
TGTCCCGGGACCTCCTGGCCCGCGGCTTCAAATTCGTGGGTCCCACCATCATGTATGCCTACATGCAGGCCGTGGGCCTGGTGGACGACCACGTGGCGGACTGCTGGAGGCGCGCGGGAGCTTCGTGCTCGCCCGGCCGGTAGTCACACGAAGAAAAGATGGAAAACATAATGATTGATTGTTAAATTCAGGCGGCGCCAGGCGCCCAGCTCTTCGGGCAGCCCTTCTGGAGGAATCCTGTGCCCAGACTCCCGTACCTGATCCTCCTCGCCCTTGTGCTGGCGCTGCCGGCGCCGGCCCAGAAGCGCTATGACCCGGGCGCCTCGGACACGGAGATCAAGGTGGGCAACTTCGTGCCCTACACCGGCCCGTTCGCCGAGTACCGGGGCCATCGGCCGGGCGGAGGCCGCCTATTTCCGCATGGTCAACGACCACGGCGGGATCCGCGGTCGCAAGGTGGCCTTCATTTCCCTGGACAGCGGCCCTGGACCCGAGGCGGCCCTGGCGCTGACCCGGCGCCTGGTGGAGGAGGATCAGGTGCTGCTTGTGGCGGGCGCCTGGGGCAGTCCCTCCAACAAGGCCATCCGTCCGTACCTCAACGAGCGCCGGGTGCCCCAGCTGTTCGTGGCCGGCACCGACGCCACCTTCGAGGATCCGGAGCAGTTCCCCTGGACCATGGGCTTCGCCCCGTCCAAGCGCACCGAAGCTTCCCGCTACGGCCAGTACCTGCTGGAGCACAAGCCGGACGCCCGGATCGCGGTGCTCACCTCCGACGACGAGGAGGGGGCCGAGTACCGGGCCGGGCTGGCGGAGGGCCTGGGCGCCAAGGCCGCGGCCATGATCGTCCAGGATGGGCGGTTCCGCTACTCGGACCCCGACGCCATCGAAGCCGCGGTAGCCAAGTTCCAGAAGGCCGGGGCGGACGTGTTCATGAACCTGGCCATAGGCCGCTTCGCCACTCGGGGCATCCGCGCCGCCTACGACCTGGGCTGGCGGCCCCTGCAGTTCATCCCCAACGCCTCCCTGTCGGTGACGGCGTTCCTGGAGCCGGCGGGGCTGCCCAAGGCCTACGGCCTGATCTGCAACGCCCGCTCCAAGGGCTGGTTCGGGCCGGCGCGCCGGGGCCCGGGGGTGCGCCGGGGCCCGGGGGTGCGCCGGGACCCGGCGGTGGAGGCGTTCCTGGTGTGGATGCGCACCTACAACCCCGAAGCCAGCCTCCAGGACGCCCAGAACGTGTTCGGCTACGAGGTGGCCCAGACCCTGGAGGCGGTGCTGAAGGCCTGCGGGGACGACCTGACCCGGGCCAACGTCCTGGCCCAGGCCACCCACCTGGACCTGGAACTGGGCATGCTGGCCCCGGGCATCCGGGTGCGCACCAGCCCAACCGACTACCGGCCAATAAAGGACTTGTACTTCGTGCGCTTCGACGGCAAAGAGTGGGTGCACCTGGGTGCGGATCCGGCTCCGTGAGCGGCGATCAGGGCCGCGCCAGCACCCGCTCGAACTCGTGCCGGGCCCGCCCGGCGCAGTCTTCGATGGACATGCCCGAAAGGTAGTTTCCCGCCACCATCAGGTCGCCGCCCGCCAGGGCTCCGTCCAGGGCCTCCAGCCAGCGGTCGTGGCCCAGGGGGATGGAGGGCATGGTGTGGTAGCGCCGGACCCGGACCTCCACCCGGGCCGGATCGGCCCCCAGCACCCGGCAGGCGTAGGCTTCCATCTCCTCCGGATCCTCCACCCGGCCGCCGTCGAAATGGAAGCTCCAGGCCCGCTTCCCCGGCACCGGGAAGGCGTCCCCGGACACCGCCGAAAAGCACGGGCCTTCGGGAAGGATCAGCCCGGCCAGCCTGGGCACGTGGGGCAGGGGATCCCCGAACACCAGGCCCAGGGACTTCACCTTGCGGGTGGAGATGCGCTCCAGCAGGGCCGCCAACTCCGGGAAAGCCGGCGCCAGCAGGCTGGCGGCGGCGTCGGGCGGGGTCGCCACCGCCAGCCTGCGGGCGGCGACCGTCTCGCCCCGCCCGGTGCCCAGCCGGTAGCCCTCCCCGGTGCGCCGCAGGTCCACCGCTTCACGCTCCAGGGCCAGGTGGACGCCCGGCTGCTCCCCCAGGGCCTGCACCGCCGGCCCCAGCCCGCCGCGCACCGCGAAGCTGCGCAGCACGTCCTTGCGCCGGCGGGGGCGCTGCTTGAACAGGGCGTCCGCCGGGAACCCGGCGGTGTCCTGGGAGGCCACGGCATTGAGGGCCGGGTGCAGCACCCGGTCCCAGTTGCGCCGGCCCAGGATGCGCGAATAGTAGCCTGCCGCCGATTGGCCGGCCTTGCGGGTGCTGAAGATCCGGGGCAGGCACACGGCCGCTTCCAGGAAGTCCAGGCAGGATGGGATGGTGCGCATGGCGCCCCGCTCCACCATGCGGAACCCCAGACCTTTGCGGGAGGTGGCCCGGGACTCGAAGTCCGTGCCGGCCATCACCTCCAGGAAGCGCACGTACGAGTTGTAGCAAGTGTGGGCCCCCAGCTCGAGCCAGCCCTGGGGGTCCGGACCGCCCACCGGCACCGAGCACAGGCAGCCGCCCGCTTCCGGATGCATCTCCAGCACCAGCACCTGCAGGCCTCGCCCGGCGGCCAGGCGGGCCAGGCACAACCCGCTCACCCCCGCGCCGATGACGCACAGGTCGAAGGTCGTGGCGGGCAGGGGGTCCGAGGCGCTCATGATCCTAAGCTATCAGAGAAAGAGGTTGAGCTTGCCACGGCTTGACCAGGCTGTTACGCTTGCGGTTCCAACGGAGTCCCCGTGTCGCGCATGATCAACCTCTCCACCTGGTCCTGGTGCTTCTGGCCCCAGCGGTCGGGACTTTGCGCGCGGAGCACCCTCACTTAAGCGACCTCCAAAGGCAATCCTTCCGGCCCACCTTCCCCGGTGGGCCTTTTTGTATCTACCCGTTCCCATCCCTTGGCCGAGGCCGGCATGACATCTTCCCCATCACCCACCCCCTTCCAAGCCCCGGCGGCGGCGCCGCCCCTGGTGCTCGCCTTCCCGGCGGACCTCACCACCCCGGTGCGGGCCTTCCTGGCCCTCACCCGGCCCGGCCAGGACGCCTACCTCCTGGAATCGGTCACCGGGGGCGAATCCCAGGCGCGCTTCTCCTTCCTGGGCCTGGACGCGGTGGAGACGTTCGTGGCCGGGGACCGGGCGGCCATCATCCGGGGGGGCCGCACCGAACCCCTCCCGGGGGATCCCCTCCAGGCCCTGGCCGCCTGGGCCGGAGGGCTGCGGGCCCCCAGCCCGGACCTGCCGGTGCCGTTCCTGGGGGGCGCGGTGGGCTGGGCCGATTTCAGCGCCTTCGCCCTGGCCGAGCCGGCCCTGGCCCAGGCCTTCCCCGCCGCCCGCGACCCGCGCCTGCGCTTCGGGCGCTTCGCCACCGGCCTGGTGCTGGACCACCTGAAGCAGCTGGGCTACCTGTACCATTTCCCCGGCCCCTCGGAACCCCCCGGGCTGGGCGCCGCGCTGCTGGAGGACCTGCGCGGGCGCCTGGAGGGGGCCCTGCCCGGGCGGGACGGCGCCGGCTCCTTCCGCCTCACCCGCACCCCGGACCGGGCCCGGTTCCGGCGCAACTTCGCGGCGGTGCAGGAGGCCATCCTGGCGGGGGAAGCCTACCAGATCGTCCTGTCGGAGCCCTTCGCGGGCACCCTCCAGGGGGATCCGTTCCAGGTCTACCGCCGCCTGCGCCGGCTGAACCCTTCCCCCTACCACTTCTTCGTGTCCCTGGCCGGGCGCCAGCTGGTCGGGGCCTCCCCGGAAATGCTGGTGCGGGTGGAGGGGGCCGACGTGATCGACGGTGCCCATCGCCGGCACCCGCCGCCGGGGCGGCTCGCCGCCGGAAGACGCCCGCCTGGCCCAGGAACTGCGGGACGACCCCAAGGAACGGGCCGAGCACGCCATGCTGGTGGACCTGGCCAGGAACGACCTGGGCCGGGTGTGCGCCCACGGCTCCGTGACCGTGCCGGTGCGGGAGCAGGTGGAGATGTTCTCCCACGTCATGCACCTCACCTCCCAGGTGCACGGGCGGCTGCGGGACGGCCTGCGGCCCCTGGACGCCCTGTGGAGCGCGTTCCCGGCCGGCACCCTCAGCGGCGCCCCCAAGATCAGCGCCACCCGGATCCTGTCCCGCCTGGAAGGGGAGGACCGGGGCGCCTACGGCGGCGGGGTGGGCATCCTGGACCGTTCGGGCAACCTGGAACTGGCCATCACCATCCGCACCCTGGAGTGCCAGGACGGCGCCGTGCGCTTCCGGGCCGGGTGCGGGGTGGTGGCCGATTCGGCCGAGGACTCGGAGTGGGCCGAGATCCACGCCAAGGCCGGGGTGCTCCTGGCCGCCCTGGAGGACCACCGATGATCCTGTTCGTGGACAACTACGATTCCTTCACCTACAACCTGGTCTCCATGGTCGGGGCCCTGGAGCCGGACCTGGAGGTGGTGCGCAACGACGCCCTCTCCGTGGCCCGGGCTGCGGCCCTGGACCCGGACGGGGTGGTTATCTCCCCGGGCCCCGGCCACCCCCGGGATGCGGGCATCTGCCGGAACCTGGTGGCGGCCCTGGCGCCCAGGGTGCCCATCCTGGGCGTGTGCCTGGGGCACCAGGTGATCGTGGAGGCCTTCGGCGGGCGGGTGGACCGGGCCGGCCAGCCCATGCACGGCAAGACCTCGCCCATGGCCCACGACGGCACCGGGCTGCTCTCGGGGCTGCCCAGCCCGTTCCCGGTGGGGCGCTACCACTCCCTGGCGGCCAAGGACGTCCCGGCCTGCCTGGCGGTGCAGGGCACCAGCCCGGAGGGGGAGGTCATGGCGCTGCGCCACCGCCGCTACGACTGCCACGGCGTGCAGTTCCACCCGGAGTCCATCCTCACCCCCGGGGGCATGGACCTGCTGCGCAATTTCGTCAACCTGTGCCGGTCCCGGCGCGGGCGGGCGTGAGGAGGCGCCATGCTCGTCAAGCTGACCCGTCCCGATCCGTGCGCCCTCCAGGGCGCCATCGCCCTCCTGGAGGGCGCCGGCGCCCGGGTGCGCCGCCTGGATCTCCCCTTCGGCACCTTCCTGGTTGCCCCCGGCCTTGAGGACGCCCCCCTGGACGCCCTCCGGGCCCTGCCGGGCGTGGCGTGGGCCCGGGCCGGCGGCGCCAAGCCCATCCTGGCCGCCCGGGACCAGAATCCCGGGGGCACCCGGGTGCGCCTGGGCCGGATGGAGGTGGGGGGCGAGGCCCTGGCCCTGGTGGCCGGCCCCTGCTCGGTGGAGGACCGGGACCAGATCCTGGCCACCGCGCGCTACGTGGCGGCCATGGCCCCCCTGGTGGACTGCTTCCAGGTCGGCGCCCGCAACATGAGCAACGCGCCCCTGCTCAGGGCGGTGGGCCGGGCCGGCGCCCGGTAGCGTCCCGAACCTTCCCTCTTTGGAGATCCCCATGGGCAACCCCCTCGAACCCCACGACACCTTCACCCTGGCCCAGGCCCGCGCCTTCATGGAGGCCTGCCTGGATCCGGGCTCGGACCCCCAGGCGGTGGGCGCCGCCCTGGCCGCCCTGAACCGCCGCCCGTTCCAGGCCGCCGAGCTGACCGCCTTCGCCCAGGTGCTGTCCGAGCGGGCCCGGCCCTTCCATCCCGGCGTGCGCCCGGTGGTGGACACCTGCGGCACCGGCGGCGACGCCCGGCACGGGGTGCACACCGCCAACCTGTCCACCCTCTCGGCCCTGGTGCTGGCGGGGATGGGGGTGGACGTGGTCAAGCACGGCAGCCGCGCCGCCTCCAGCCGCTGCGGCTCCGCCGATCTCCTGGAGGCACTGGGCCTGAATTTGGCCCGGGACCCGGAGCTGGTGGCGGCGGACCTGGCCCGCAGCCACTTCGCCTTCCTGTTCGCGCCCAGCTTCCACCCGGTGCTGGCCCGCATGGTGCCCATCCGCCGGGCCCTGGGGGTGCCCACCGTGTTCAACATGCTGGGACCGTTGCTGAACCCCGCCCGGCCCGAGTACCAGGTGCTGGGCGTGGCCCGGGAAGAGTGGCTGGAGCCGGTGGCCCAGGCCCTGGCCGCCCTGGGCCTGCGGGGGGCCCTGGTGGTGCACGGGCTCACCGCGGACGGCCTGGGCCTGGACGAGGCCTCCCTGGACGGGCCCACCCTGCTCCAGCCGGTGCGGGCCGGGCGCGTGCTGCCCCGGGTGCGCGTCCTGCCCGGGGACGCGGGCGTGCGCGGACACCTGGCGCCCCGGGCGGCGGCCTCCAAGGAGGACTGCGTGGCCATGGCCCTGGGGCTGGCCGGGGGCCGGCGCCACCCGGACTTCTCCCCGCGGGTGGCCGAGGAGGTGGCCCTGCAGGCGGCGCTGGCCCTGCTGCTGGTGCGGGGACAGCCGGTCACCGCGATGCCGGCCCTGGTGGACGAGGTGCGCGCCGCCCTGCAGGCCGGGCTGCACCTGCCCTCCCTGCTGGCCCTGGCGGCCTGACATGGCTTTTCCGCCCGCCCCCGAGGCTCTCCTGGAGAACGCCCGCTCCCTGGGCATCCTGGGCCAGCTGCTGGTCGCCGAACTGGAACGGGCCCGCACCCTGCGCTTCCCGGCGCCCGTCCGGGTCCGGCCCCTGAGGGGGCGCGGCCCCCTGGAGGCGGCCCTGCGCCTGGGCCCGGTGCCGGTCATCGCCGAATTCAAGCGCGGATCCCCGTCCCTGGGCCCGTTCGCCGCCCAGGCGGACCCCCGGGAGCGCCTGGGGGCCTACGCCCGGGGCGGCGCCGCCGCCTTCTCGGTGCTGGCGGAGCCGGCCCGCTTCCTGGGCCGGGCCGGAGACTTCGCCGTGGCCCGCGGCTTCGGCCTGCCGGTGCTGTACAAGGGCTTCGTGTGCACCGAGGCGCACCTGGACGAGGCGGCCGCCCTGGGCGCCCAGGGGGTGCTGCTCATCGCCCGGCTGCTGGGCGAACACCTGCCGGGCTTCGCCGCCGCCGCCCGGGCCCGCGGCCTGGAGCCCCTGGTGGAACTGCACGGGGCGGACGAGATCCCGGCGGCCCAGAGGGCCCGCCCGCGCCTGGTGGGCTGGAACGCCCGGGACCTGGCGGACTTCTCGGTGCGCCGGGCCCCGGCGGCCCTGCTCCGGGAGGGTTTTCCGGACGCATTGCTGGTGCGGGAGTCCGGGCTGGCCTCCCCGAAGCCGCCCGGGCGGCGCTGGGAGAGGGCTTCGACGCCCTGCTCATCGGCGAGGCCCTCATGCGCAGCGCCGATCCCGCCGCCTTCCTGGGGGCATTGAAATGAAAGGGGGCCCTCCGGTCGCCAAGCTCGCTCCGGGTCCCCCTTCGAGCAGGGTATCCCCATGATGGCCAAGGTGTGCGGCCTCACGGACCCCGGGGACCTGGCGCGGACCCTGGCGGCGGGCGCGGACCTGGTGGGGTTCCTGCACCACCCCGCCAGCCCCCGCCACTGCCCGGACCTGGCCCTGGCCCGGCCGGCCCGGGACCGGGCGGTGCTGGTGGCGGTGGCCCCGGACGGGGAGGCCCTGGCCCGGCTCCTGGACCGCTGCGCCGCCCCCTGGGTGCAGCCGTACCTCCCGGCCGCCGGGCGCGCCGCCGCCCTGGCCCGGCTGCGGGCCCGGGGCCGCAAGGTGCTGCTGCCCTGGGCGGACGAGCCGGACCAGCCCGCCCTGGAAGCGGACCTGTACCTGTGGGAGCCCGGCGCCGCCGCCACCGGCCTCCTGGGCGGCTCGGGCCGGGTCCACTCCTTGGCCTTCCCGCCCCCCGGCCCGTTCCTGCTGGCGGGGGGCCTGGACGGCCCCCTCCTGGCGGCGCGCCTGGAGGCCATGCCCCCGGCCGTCCGGACCCGGTGCCGGGGCTTCGACGCCGCCAGCCGCCTGGAGTCCGCCCCGGGCCGCAAGGACCCCGTCCTGGTGGCGGCCTTCGTCCGCCGGGCCCACGCCCTGGAGAGACCATGACCGCCGCCTTCCACCTGCCCACCCGCTACGCCCCACTGCCTGGGAGGCTGCTACGCCCCCGAGACCCTCATGCAGCCCCTGCTGGACCTGGAGACCGAAGCCTTCCTGGAGGCCCTGGAGAGTCCGGCCTTCCAGAGCAATACGAGACTGAAACCAGTAGACTACATAAC
>CAWFOJ010000061.1:0-9603 GCA_963816585.1 uncultured Holophagaceae bacterium
CAACGGCAAGGTCTACACCTTCCACCTGCGCAAGGGCGTGAAGTTCCACAACGGCGAGGAGCTCACCGCCCAGGACGTGGTCTACACCTTCGACCGCATGCTGGACCCGGCCACCAAGGCCCTCAACACCGACATCCTGGACTTCGTGCTGGGCGCCAAGGACCGGATGCAGGGCAAGGCCGACCGCACAGTGGGCCTCAAGGCCCTGGACAAGTACACCGTGCAGATCATCCTGGAGGACCCGTTCGTGCCCTTCCTGGCCATCATGGCCAGCCCCCAGGCCTCCATCCTCAATGAGAAGTTCACCCGGCCCCTGGGCGCCAAGTACGGCCTCAGCGCTGATTCCACCTGTGGCACCGGGCCCTTCATGATGAAGGAGTGGGCCCTGAACGACCACCACACCATGGTGGCCAACCCCGCCTACTGGCGCGGCAAGGCCCAGATCGACACGTTCGTGGTCAAGGTGGTCACCGATCCCGAGACCATGCGCATGCTGTTCGAGTCCGGCGAGATCGACATTTTCGACTGCGACTACGCCACCACCCAGATCCCGTACTTCACCTCCAGCGCCAAGTGGGGCAAGCAGATCGTCTCCGGCACCCGGGCCGGGATCTACTACTACTCCTTCAACCAGAAGATCAAGCCGTTCGACGACGTGCGGGTGCGCAAGGCCTTCCAGATGGCCATCGACCGCAAGCAGCTGCTGGAGAAGCTCTACTACAACCAGGGCCGGATCGAGAACGGCGTCATGCCGTACGGGCTCCTGCACTTCAACCCCGCCCAGGCCACCCTCGAGTACAGCCCCGACAAGGCCCGCAAGCTGCTCGCCGAGGCCGGCTACCCCAACGGGGTGGACATGGAGATCGCCCTGGTGGCCGGCACCGGCTCCCAGTGGCTGAAGCTGGACGAAGTGGTGCAGGCCATGGTGGCCAAGGCCGGCTTCCGGGTGAAGCTGAACCAGATGGACGAGGCGGCCTTCTACGCCACCCGCAAGGAAGGCAAGCTGCCCATGTACACCAGCAAGTGGTCGGCGGACTTCAACGACCCGGACAACTTCTTCTACACCTTCTTCGCCGCCAAGGGCACCGTGGCCCGCTCCTTCAACGCCCTGGTGCAGGACAACTACAAGCTGCTGGACCAGGGCCGCTCGGAGACCGACTTCGCCAAGCGGGGCAAGCTCTACGCTGACCTGGAGAAGCGGCTGGTGCTCGACCAGGCGGTGTGGGTGCCCCTGTTCTCCATGAAGCACCTGTGACGTGGTCCAGCCCAAGGTCAAGAAATTCGTGGTGCCCTGGAACGGCTGGTCCGACTTCCCCATCTACGAGGCCCGAGTCGACTAAGGCTCCTAGATGGCGAAGTTCATCCTCAAGCGCCTGCTCATCTCCATTCCGGTCCTGATCGGCATCACGTTCATCATCTTCTTCATGCTGAACGTGGTGCCGGGGGACCCGGTCACGGTGATGATGCGGGAGCACATCAGTCCGGACGTGGTGGCCCGGGTGCGCGCCCAGATGCACCTGGACGATCCGGCCCTGGTGCGCTACGTGCGCTTCCTGGCGGGCGCCCTGCACGGCGACCTGGGTGAATGGTACAAGCTGCACCGCCCGGTGGCGGCGCTGATCCTGGGCGCCTTCCCCAACACCATGGTGCTGGCACTGTGGGCGGCGGCGTTCGCCTGGGCGGTGGGGATCCCCGCGGGGATCGTCTCCGCGGTCAAGCAGGTACCCCCTTCCCGACAACTTCTTCATGGGCTTCTCCCTGATGGGGGTGTCCATGCCGGTGTTCTGGTCCGCCCTGCTGTTCCAGTGGGCCTTCGCGGTGAAGCTGGGCTGGCTCCCGGTGGCCGGGTTCGACGGGTGGCGCAGCGTGGTCATGCCCGCCATCGTCCTGGGCTGGGCCAGCAGCGGGATGATCGCCCGCCTGACCCGCTCCAGCCTGCTGGAGGTGATGCGCAACGACTACATCCGCACCGCCCGGGCCAAGGGCATGCGGGAGCTGCCGGTGATTTTCGGGCACGCCCTGAAGAACTCCCTGCTGCCGGTGGTGACGGTCATGGCCATCCAGGTGGCCGGCCTGCTGGCGGGGGCGGTGATCACCGAGAGCGTGTTCAACATCCCCGGCGTGGGGCGCATCGCCGTCAACGCCATCCAGTCCCGGGACATGCCCCTGCTCCAGGGCGCGGTGCTGTTCGAGACCATCCTGGTCATCGTCTTCAACCTGGGCGCGGACATCCTCTACGCCTACCTGGATCCGCGGATCAAGGCCAGCTGAGCGGGAGCCGCCATGACCGACCCCGACACCCGCGCCGGCGCCTCCTGGGAACAGGAGGCGGCGGAGGCGCCGCCGGCCTCCTTCCTCCGGGACATGGTGCGGGCCTACCGGCGCAACCGCATGGCCATGGCCGGCGCCGCGGTGGTGCTGGCCCTGGCCCTGCTGGCGGTCCTGGTGCCCCACCTGAGCCCCTGGGACCCCTATGCGGTGGACCTGGACTTCATGTCCCAGGCCCCCTCCCGGGCCCACTGGCTGGGCACCGACCAGTACGGCCGGGACCTGCTCACCCGGATCCTGTACGGCACCCGCATCTCCCTGGTGATCGGCATCGTGCCCACCCTGCTGGCCATGCTCCTGGGCACCGCCCTGGGGCTCGTGGGCGGCTACTACCGCGGCCTGGTGGACCTGGCCATCATGCGCCTGTGCGACGTGGTGCTGGCCTTCCCCTCCCTGCTCCTGGCCATGGTGGTGATGTACACCCTCGGCGCGACCCTGGTGAACATCTTCATCGCCCTGGCGGTGGTGGGCTGGGCCGGCACGGCCCGGGTGGTGCGCTCCCAGGTGCTGGCGCTTCGGGAGAAGGAGTTCGTGGAGGCGGCCCGGGCGGTGGGGGTGCGCAACCGGGTGATCATGGTGCGCCACATCCTGCCCAACTGCCTGCCGGCCCTCATCGTCCTGTTCACCCTGGGCATCCCCGGGGCCATCCTGTCCGAGGCCACCCTCAGCTTCCTGGGCATCGGGGCCCAGCCGCCCACCCCCAGCTGGGGCCTGATCGTCACCAGCGGCAAGGAGTTCCTGTTCTCCGCCCCGTGGATCGCCATCAGCCCCGGAGTGTTCATCCTGGTGACCGTGCTGGCCTTCAACTTCATGGGCGACGGCCTGCGTGACGCCCTCGACCCGCACCTGAAGCCATGACCGCCGCCGCCGCCTCCCCCGCGCCCGACGGCGAGGCCCTGCTCGCCCTGGAATCGGTGAGCACCTCGTTCTTCACCGCCGACGGGGCGGTCCCGGCCATGAGCGCCGTGAGCGTGGCCATCCGCCCGGGGGAGATCCTGGGCCTGCTGGGCGAATCCGGCTGCGGCAAGACCGTCACCGCCCTGTCCATCCTGGGCCTGCTGCCCGCCACCGGGCGCATCGTCGCCGGGCGGATCCGGTTCCAGGGGCGGGACCTGGCGCGCCTGGACCGGAACGCCCTGTGCGCCCTGCGGGGCGACCAGATCGCCATGATCTTCCAGGAGCCCATGACCGCCCTGAACCCGGTGTACACGGTGGGCGGCAGGTGCGGGAGGCCATCCTGCTGCACCGCCCGGTGGGCCGCGCCGAGGCCCGGCGCCAGACCCTGGAGATGTTCCGCCTGGTCGGCATCCCCGAGCCGGAGCGCCCGCTACGGCGGTACCCGCACCAGCTCTCCGGCGGGCATGCGCCAGCGGGTGATGATCGCCATGGCCCTGGCCTGCGAGCCCAGACTGCTCATCGCCGACGAGCCCACCACCGCCCTGGACGTGACCATCCAGGCCCAGATCCTGGACCTGATGCGCGCACCTGCGCCAGCGGCTGGGCATGGCGATCCTGTTCATCACCCACGACCTGGGGGTGGTGGCGGAGCTGTGCCGACCGGGTCGTGGTGATGTACGCCGGCGAGGTGGTGGAGGAGGCGGACGTGTTCGACCTGTTCGAGCGCCCGCCCACCCGTACACCCTCGGCCTGCTGGGCTCCATCCCCGGCACCGCCGCGTCCCGGCGCGCCGACGGGCGCCTGAGCGCCATCCCCGGGGTGGTGCCCAACCTGCTGCGCCTGCCCTCCGGCTGCCGGTTCCACCCGCGCTGCCCGGACGCCCGGGACCGGTGCCGCGCCCAGGCGCCTCCCTGCTGCCAGGTGGGGCCGGGGCACATGGCCCGGTGCTGGAACTTCGCCGGCCCGGAGGAGCGGCCATGACTCCCTTCCTGGACGTGCGCGGCCTCAAGTACTTCCCGGTGCGCACCGGCGCCTTCGGCTCCGAAACGAGGGTGGTGAAGGCAGTGGACGACGTGACCTTCACCGTGCGGCGGCAGGAGACCTTCGCCCTGGTGGGGGAGTCCGGCTGCGGCAAGAGCACCCTGGGGCGGACCCTGCTGCGCCTGGTGGAGCCCACCGCCGGCACGGCGGCCCTGGACGGCGCCGAACTCACCGCCCTGGGCCCCGAGGCCCTGCGCCGCATGCGCATGCGCATGCAGATGATCTTCCAGGACCCGTACGCCTCCCTGAACCCGCGCATGCGCGTGGGCGACATCATCGCCGAGCCCCTGGCCACCCACAAGGTGGGCGGGCGCGGGAAGGAGCGGGAAGCGCGGGTGCTGGAGCTCATGCGGGTGGTGGGCCTGCGCCCCGACGCCCTGCGCCGCTACCCCCACGAGTTCTCCGGCGGCCAGCGCCAGCGCATCGGCATCGCCCGGGCCCTGGCCCTGAACCCCGAGTTCATCGTCTGCGACGAGCCCCTGTCGGCCCTGGACGTGTCCATCCAGGCCCAGGTGCTGAACCTGCTGGGGGACCTGCGGGAGGCCTTCCACCTCACCTACCTGTTCATCACCCACGACCTGTCGGTGGTGCGCCACTTCGCCCAGCGGGTGGGGGTCATGTTCCTGGGCCGGCTGGTGGAGGCGGGCCCCGCCGAGGCCCTGTTCACCGCCCCCCGCCACCCGTACACGCGCTTCCTCATGGCCGCGGTGCCGGTGCCCGACCCCCGCCGGCGGGACCGGGAGAGGCTGCTGCTGCAGGGGGACCTCCCCAGCCCCATCGACCTGCCTTCCGGGTGCCGCTTCCGCACCCGCTGTCCGTTCGCCACGGAGCGGTGCGCCCGGGAGGACCCGCCCGGGACCGTGGACGGGGAGCGCGCCTGGGCCTGCCACTTCCCGTTGGCGTGAGGAGACGCCCGCGCGGCCGCGAGGCGTTCGGACCGGCTGGAGCCTGGGCCCCGGTGGTCAGGAACTTTATGAATAGTTAGGCCACTCATACCTTGTGAACGAGCTGGCCCGAAGGTGAGTGGTACCGGCCATGGCCAGGAAAGGACTTGCGCAGGCGAACCTGCCGAAGGCTCGGGCTGGCTTTGGCCTTGGCCTGCCTGCTGGCGCCCAAGGGGCTCAGACCCGGGGACCCGGACCTGATCCTGAGCCAGGAAGCCCACCATGACTGGTATTGCAGCGTGGATAGGAGCATCCACCTGGAGTTGGCCAAGTCGGGGCGCCTCCTGGTCGCCAGCGAAGGCAGATACTGCGGCGATGCGAGCGACCACGAGCATGGGTATGAAGACCCTTTGCTCCTGGACCTCCTGGACACCTGTCTCGATCTGGGCGATGCCCGTTTCCAGGAGACCATGGCAGCCATGACCGCGCTGGCATCGCCCCAGAAAGAAGCTGCGCTCTGGACCGTGTTCCTGGGCCTCGGTCACCAGGCCCTGCGCACCTACAATGATGAAATCCGATTCAGGCCCGGCTTGCCGGTGCGGCTGGAGGACCAGGCCATCGATGCGGGTGTCTTCTTCGGCAAGATTTCGGAGGAGTGGCTCGCCCTCCGCCGGCACATCGTGGTGGACCTGCGCAATGAATTCATGGCCCGCAACCTGGTCAAGGCCTACGCAGTGGCCAGAGAAAAAGGGCTGCCCCTGGTGGTCGTGGTCGGCGCCAACCATGGGGAAGGGCTCAAGGCACTGCTGGAACGGCAACTCGGTCCCCAGGTCCGAATCCTGACCCGGGATTCCCGTGAAGCCTTCAAAGCCCTCTTCGAGAGCCCGTCGCCCGTCCGCAGCGTGGCAATCCTCCAACGCCACTACGGGGCATGCCGGCCAGAACGGCATGGGTTCCGCGCGGTTCTCGCGATTGCGGAGCGTTCTTGCGGATTTTTCCTGACGGACGCAGGGCAAAAGACCTACCGTCTGGTCGGATGTCCGAAGACTTTGGCCACGGAGCAAGTGGCGTTCGGCGGGCCGCAGGTTTCCGGCTCGGACTGGCCGGAGAACGAATTGCGGCCCTTGGCCGAACCTTTGCATGGCCACGGGATGCACCTTGCGATTCCCTGCGTGATCCTGTGACGCTTCCCTCCGGAACCAGGCGTCGTCCAGCCTCAGGCGGTGACGGTGGTCGGCGAAGGTGAAGCCCAGCCACTGCGGGCCTTGTTGCCAAATGTGGAACTATAGTTACACTTTTAGGTGTGAGGTGCAGCGTGGAACTCAAGGCCCGGACGAAACCCCTGACTGAGGTGAGGCGCCATACCTCTGAAGTATTTGAAGAGATCCGCGCGACCAAGGTGCCGGTTGTGGTGACCGAACATGGCAGGAGCGCTGGCGTGATCATGGACCCTGAGATGTTCGACCTGCTGGCAGAACGTCTCCATGTGCTGGAAGAAATTGCACTTGGCGAGATGGATATCGCCGCGGGCAACCATGTGGACTGGGACCAGGTCAAAGCAGGGCTTCAGAAATGGAAGCGCTGAGCCTTCGGTTCGCCAAGCGCGCCGAGCGCCAGCTCGATGACATCCTCGGGTACATTGCCCTCGATAATCCCGATGCAGCTCTAAAAATAGCAGAGCACATCGAAACGTTGATGGGCAAGGTTCTTGCGTTCCCGGACCTCGGCCGGACGGTGTTCGATGACCTGCCTTACCGGGAGGTTCTGGCCTACCCGTGCCGACTGGTCTACAGGCGCATGGGACCGACGCTCTGGGTCGTAGCCGTCCTCAGGGTGGAGCAGCTGCTGCGTCGCGGCATGCTGGACGGCTGAGCGGCCGGCCATCGGAAACCTCAGTCGTACTTGACCGGCGTCAGGTACGTCGGATCCTTGTGCCAGTCCCAGTAGGCGGTGCGGATGCGCGTGGTGACCGGGCCGGGCAGCCCGTTCCCCAGGGGCCTGCCGTCGATCCGGGTGATGGGCATGATCCCGCCCGAGGTGCTGGTGATGAAAGCCTCGTCGCAGTCCGCGGCCTCCGTGGCGGGCACCTGGCGCTCCTGGAGGGGGATGTCCAGGGCCCGGCAGATCTCCATGGCGGTCCGCCGGGTGATGCCCTGGAGCATGCCCCGGTCCGGGGTGGCCACGGTGCCGTCCCGCACCAGGAACAGGTTGAAGCCCGGGCCCTCCGCCAGGTTGCCGCCCAGGTCGCACAGCACCGCGGTCTCGCCCCCCCGCTCGTAGGCGTCGAACAGTCCGGCGGTCAGGTCGAGCCAATGGTAGTTCTTCACGGTCGGATCCACCGAAGCTTCCGGGATGCGCAGCACGTGGCTGATGACCAGGTGCAGCCCGGCCTTCTGCTTCTCCAGGCTGGCGATCCAGGGGATGGGCGCCGCGAAGGCGTAGAACTGGTTGCGGCAATAGCGCGGGTCGCGGTTGTCCGGGGCCAGGGGCGTGCCCCGGGTGCAGATCATCTCCACGTTGGCTTCCCGCATCCCGCTCAAGGCCACGCACTGCACCAGGATCTCCCGGATGAGGTCGATCCCCATGACCTTCAGGCGCAGCCGGTCCATGCTCCGGCTGAACCGGGCCAGGTGGTCCTCCAGGCGGAAGAAGCAGCCCTGCCAGACGTGCGCCACATCGTAGGTCACGTCCGACCGGATGAAACCCCAGTCGATGATGGGGATCCGGGCCTCGTTCAGGGGCAGGTACTGTCCCTCCACGTACGCCACCCCGTTTGCGAACGTCCGGTTCACGGTCGTATCCACGTACCCTCCTGCGGGCCGGTTCAAGCGGTTTTCTGGGAGATTTCCTGCTCCGATTTTACGATGCTCGCGGAGAATCACGGAGAACTGCTTCTGGATATCCGGGACCTCAGATCATCGGGCGGTCGCCCTCCCAGCAATACGTAGCCCCTTGTCGCCGCTTGGCACCGTTCCGTATTGCTGAACCAGAAGCAACTCCGCCATCCATAGGCGGGTATGAGCCAGCCAAAGAGCGGCCCGAAGATCAGCGAGCGAAGAGTACTGCGAAGCGTTGAATATCGCGCAGGCCCCGCCGCGCTCGGCCGTGGGAAACCACGCGGCAACGATGCGCCCGTTGCCTGGAAAGACGGGCGACTGCGCCAGCCCGGAAGCCAAGCGAATAAGAAAGATCGCGCTGAAGATCCATGCGGCGGCAAGGTGCCCGGTGAATCCGATGAGCAACGCGCACACCGACCAGCAGACAATGCTGATGCCATAAACGCGCTTTGAACCGAAGCGGTCCAGCAATCCGCCTGAAGGCAACTGGCCGAGCACATACGCCCAGCTAAATCCGGAGAAAAGGATGCCGAGCTTCACCGGATCGAGTGCCAACTCCTTCTCCATCGCCGGGCCGGCGAAGGAGAGGGCAACGCGATCGCCGTAGCTGAAGGAGCTTGCGATAAACAGCATCGCGACGATCAGATAGCGGATGTGGGTCTGCTTCTCGGTCAGTATCGATACGATCTGGCCAGGTCACTTGCGCCCCGCGATCAACCTGCTCAGCGCGTCCAACTCATCCGCATCTAGATCGGTCAGCGGTGGCCGCACCGGCCCCGCCGGTCTGCCCATTGCGCGCATCCCGGCTTTCACGATCGACACCGCATAGCCCTTATGCCGGTTGCGGATGTCGATGTACGGCAGCACGAAATCCCGCAGTTCCTTGAAGACCTCGGCGTGATCGCGCCGCCGCACCGCCGCATAAAAGTTCTGCGCAAACTGCGGCAGGAAGTTGAAGATCGCCGAAGAGTACGTCGTCACGCCCATCTCCAGATACGGCAGCGCAAACGTCTCCGCGGTCGGCAGTCCGCCGATATACGTCAGCCGGTCGCCCATGCGCGCATAGATGCGGGTCATCAGTTCGATATCGCCATATCCATCCTTGAAGCCCACCAGGTTCGGACACCGCTCGCAGATATCGTTCCAGCCACACCTCGTTCAGGATCGCATTGTCGCGGTTGTAGAAGATCACTCCCAGCTTCGTGGCAGCACATACCGCCTCAACATGGGCCGCCAGCCCAGCCGGGTCCGCGTTGACAAGATACGGCGGGAACAGCAGAAGCCCGTCCGCCCCGGCAGCTTCGCCGCCCGCGCAAACTGCTTCGCCATCTCCGTGCCATATCCGCATCCCGCGGCAACGGGCAGGCGATGCCGCGTCTGCTGCACCGCGGCCGCAACCACCGCCGAATACTCCTCAAGGGTGAGCGAAAAATACTCGCCCGTTCCTCCCGCCGCGAACAAGCCAGCCGGCTTGTACTCCAGCAGCCATTCGATATGGTCGCGATACGAAGGCTCATCGAACTCGAGGTTTTTCGTGAAATGGGTGACCGGGAACGAAAGCAGCCCCGCTCCTATTTTCTTGGCAAACTCTTCCGGGGAAATCCTTGAGCGATATT
>CAWFOJ010000062.1:0-4237 GCA_963816585.1 uncultured Holophagaceae bacterium
ACTAGATTGCTTGAACCAGCTCGGCGCCGCCCCGCCGAGGCAGCAGCCGGCGGGCCCAGGGGGCCACCAGGTCGGCGAACCGGTTCTGGGCCTCCGCCAGCAGGGTGTCGAACACCAGGGAGGATTTGCCGCAGCCGGAGGGGCCCGTCACCACCGTGAGGCCCTGGGCCGGGAAGGCCAGGTCCAGGCCGCGCAGGTTGTGGGTGGTGACCCCGGTCAGGACCATGGGCGCCCCGTCCCCCGGCTCCGGCCGGGGCGGCGTCCGGGGCGGCGGCTGGCACGGGCGGGTGCCCTGCCGCAGCTGGGCCCCGGTGAGGGAGTCCGGGCAGGCGGCGATCTGGGCCGGGCTGCCCGCCGCCACCACCCGGGCCGCCCCGGGGGCCGCTGCCCGGGCCCAGGTCGGTGACCTGGTCCGCCGCCCGCACCACGTCCAGGTCGTTGTCCACCACCAGGAGGGTGTGCCCGGCGTCCAGGAGTCGGTCCCAGGCGTCCAGGAGCACCTGCACGTCCGCCGCGTGCAGCCCGGTGGTGGGTTCGTCCAGGGCGATGAGGGCGCCGCCGGCGCCCCGCCCAGCCGGCAGGGAACCTCCCAGCTCCGCCGCCAGCTTCACCCGCTGGGCCTCGCCGCCGGACAGGGTGGTGGCCGGCTGGCCCAGGGGCAGGTGCCCCAGCCCGCAATCCAGCAGCGCGGCGAGGATGCGCCGCAGGGCCGGGTGGTCGTGGAAGCACTCGGCGGCCTGGGCGACGCTGCCCTCCAGCAGGTCCGCCACCGTGCGCTCCCGGTAGCGCACCGAGAGCACGTCGGGATGGAAGCGCCGCCCGCCGCAGCGGTCGCACACCAGTTCCAGGCGGCCCAGGTGGCGCATGCCCACTTCCAGCACCCCGGCGCCTTCGCAGGCTTCGCACCGGCCGCCGGCGGTGTTGAAGCTGAAATGCCCCTTGCCCAGGCCCAGGGCCCGGGCCTGGGCCGTGGCCGCGAACAGGTCCCGGATGAAGTCGAAGGCCCCGGTGTAGGTGGCCGGGTTGGAGCGGGGCGTGCGGCCGATGGGCCCGGCGTCCACGCACACCAGGCGGGAGAAGGGGCTTCCCCCGGCGCGCAGGCGGTCCACGGCCGCTTCCACCAGGGAGGTCTTGCCGGCCCCGCACACGCCGGTGACCACGTTCAGGGCGCCCAGGCGCAGGTCCAGGACGGCCTGGCGCAGGTTGTGCCGGTCCAGGCCGTCCAGGCGCAGGAGGCCGCGCCCGTCCCGGGGGGGCCGCCGCGGACGCCCGCCCTCCTCCCGCAGCCAGCGGGCGGTGGGCGTGTCCCCGGCCGGGGGCGGGGGCCCGCTCCACAGCAGGTGGCCGCCCTGGTGGCCCGGGCCGGGGCCCAGGTCCACCAGCCAGTCGGCGGCGCGCACCACGGCCGGGTCGTGATCCACCACCACCACCGTCTGGCCCTGGTCCCGCAGGCGCCGGAGCACCTCCACCAGGCGGCCCACTTCCTGCGGATGCAGCCCCGCCGAGGGCTCGTCCAGCACCACCAGCAGCCCGCGCAGCTCGCCCAGGGCCAGCCCCAGCAGGCGCAGGCGCTGGGCCTCGCCGGGCGAGAGGGTGGGCGCGGCCCGGTCGAAGGTCAGGTAGTCCAGGCCCAGGTCGCCCATGAGCCGGCACCGGACCAGGAGCTCGGCCCGGATGGGCTCCAGCACCGGCGCTTCCCGGGGCGCGGGGTCCACGGCCTCCAGGAAGGCCCCCAGCTCGAAGGCGGTCATGGCTCCCAGGTCCACGATCCGGCGCTCCCGCCAGAGCACCTCCAGCGCTTCGGGGCGCAGGCGGGCCCCGGCGCAGGCGGCGCATGGCCCGGTGCGGGCGAAGCGCAGGATGGAGTCGTTGCGCTTGCCCCTCAGGATCTCTTCCATCACCGGCACCAGGCCCCGGTAGTGGCCCTCCTGGCGGGGCCGGGCGGTGATGCCCTGCCAGCGCAGGCGGGATTCCAGAGGGTGCTTGCCGTACGGGATGCGCAGGCGGTCCGAGCCGTGCAGGACCACCTGGCGCGCCTCGGGCGCCAGGGCGGCCCAGGGGATGTCCACCGAGCCCCCGTGGGCCCGCAGCACCTGGTCCAGCACCTCCAGGGTCACCTGGGAGTACATCAGGTAGCCGTTGGGGGTGCTCACCCGCAGGGCGCCCTCCCGCAGGGACCGGGCCGGATCGGCCACCAGCAGGCCCAGGTCCAGGCGGTCCTCCACCCCCAGGCCCTGGCACCGGGGGCAGGCGCCTTCGGGCCCGTTGAAGGAGAACAGGCCCCGCCGGGGCCGCGGCCCGCCGGGACGGCCCTGGCCCAGGCGGCCGTAGAGCAGGCGCAGGAAATCCCACACTTCGGTGAGGGTGCCCACGGTGGAGCGTGGGTTGCCCAGGGCCACCCGCTGGCCCACCGCCACGGCGGGCCCCAGGCCCTCGATGGCGGTCACCGCCGGGCGGGACAAGGCGCCCGCGAACTGGCGGGCGAAGGCGGGCAGCGTCTCCAGGAACCGGCGCTGGCCCTCCCGGAACAAGGTGTCGAAGGCCAGGGAGGACTTGCCGGATCCGGACACCCCGGTGACCACGGTCAGCCGGCCCCTGGGGATGGCCAGGTCGAAGCCCTTGAGGTTGTGCTCCCGGGCCCCGCGCAGGGTCAGCAGGGCCGGACCGTCACCCATGGCTGCTCCCAAAGCCCGGCGCCCGGAACGCCCTGCCGAGGGTTCCGGGTGCCGGCCGCCGGATCAAGGTTCAGGGGGCGACGATCGCCTCGGAGGGGCAGGTGGAGGCGCAGGCGCCGCAATCGATGCAGGTCTCGGGATCGATGGTGTAGATGGGATCGCCCTCTTTGATGGCCTCGGTGGGGCACTCGCTGATGCAGGCGCCGCAGGCCACGCAGGATTCGGTGATGGTGTGAGCCATGGTCGGTCTCCGGTAGAAACACTTCAAGGTAGAACATTTTCCAAGACAACTGGGTCACATTGCGGAGGTCGTGCTCCGGATCACACCTGGAACACCGAAACCTGCCGGGCCAGGGTCGCGCACTGCATGCGCAGTCGGGCCGCGTTGCCCAGGCTCAGCTGGGCCACCGGGGCCAGGTTGCGGTCGTACAGGCCCTGGGCCTCCAGGAAGGCGGCCCGCAGGGTCCACAGGCTGAAGCCGGTCAGCCCGGCCAGGAAGAGCACGATGGCGCCGAAGGAGACCGACAGGCGTGCCCGCACCGAATGAATTTGCAACCGCGACCCGCCCATCGGACCTAACTCCATGTCTGTTATGAGTTTGTCACAACAGGTCCGGCCGCCGGGCCAAGAATTGCACTGGACCGCGCCCCAGCCGGACGTTACATTTCCCGCCAGTTTCGTTACAACCAGCCTTCTTTTTCCATCCGGACCCACGTCCCTTCGCCAGGATCGAGCCCATGAACATGACCCCTAGCCGCAACAACCCCGGTGAATTCCAGGAACTGGTGGCCGCCGTCGTGGCCAGCGACCTGGCCGAGCCGCGCACCCGCCACATCGACGCCGGCTACCTGCCCAACCGGGAAACGGTGATCGAGATCCTCACGCTCATGCAGGAGCTGCTGTTCCCCGGCTATGTCGGCCGGCAGCACCTGACCTCCTCGACTCTGGAGTACCACGTGGAGGAGTTGCTGCGGGCCATCGACACGCGGTTGTTCGAGCAGGCCCGCAACGCCATCCGCCACCACGCCAACCGGCGCGGGCTCCCGGACCAGGACTGGGACCAGGAGGCGGAACGGGTGGTCCACGCCCTCCTGGGGTCCATCCCCCGCCTGCGGGCCATCCTGGCCACGGACGTGCAGGCCGCCTTCGACGGCGACCCGGCCGCGTCGGACTTCGATGAGATAATTTTCTCATACCCGGGACTCCTGGCCGTCACCACCCACCGGATCGCCCACGAGCTGCACCGCAACCGCCTGCCCCTGATCCCCCGGATCATGACCGAATACGCCCACAGCGTCACCGGCATCGACATCCACCCGGGGGCCACCATCGACGAGTCCTTCTTCATCGACCACGGCACCGGGGTGGTCGTCGGCGAGACCACGCAGATCGGCAAACGCGTAAAGATCTACCAGGGGGTGACCCTGGGCGCCCTGTCCACCCGCGGCGGCCAGAGCCTGCGCGGGGCCAAGCGCCACCCCACCCTCATGGACGAAGTGACGGTCTACTCGGGCACCACCATCCTGGGCGGGGAAACGGTCATCGGCGAGGGGGCGGTGATC
>CAWFOJ010000063.1:0-8617 GCA_963816585.1 uncultured Holophagaceae bacterium
CACCTGAGCGTGGAGGGCAACATCGCCTACGGCCTGCTCGGCTGGCCCCGGGCCGAGCGGCGGGAGCGGGTGGCCGAATTGGTGCGGCTCATGGGCCTGGAGGGGTTCACCCGGCGCCGCCCGGCGGAAGTCTCCGGGGGCCAGAAGCAGCGGGTGGCCCTGGCCCGGGCCCTGGCGCCCCGCCCCCGGCTGGTGCTCCTGGACGAGCCCTTCGCCTCTCTGGACCAGGCCGGCGCCGACCAGCTTCGCCACAACCTGCGCCAGATCCTCAAGACCCTGGCGGTGCCCACCATCCTGGTCACCCACGATCCCCAGGAAGCCCTGGCCCTGGGCGACCGCATGCTGTTCATGAAGGAGGGCCGGATCCTCCGGGACGGCGCCCCGGCCGAGGTGCTCTCGGCCATCGGCAACGGCACCCGGGCCCAGATCGGGGAAGTGCTCAAGGCCCGCGTGGCCGGCCGGGAGGAGGGCCTGCTGTGCCTGGAGGTGGGCCCGGCGCGCCTGTTCGCCCCGGATCCCGGCGGCACCTTCCAGGAGGCCTACGCCTGCATCCGGGGGGAGGGCATCACCCTGGAGCGGGGCCCCCACGGCCAGCTGTCCCAGCGCAACCGCCTGGCCGCCACCGTGGCCAGCCTGGAGCCCCTGGGAGCCCTGCAGAAGGTGCGCCTGGACGCGGGCATCCCCCTGGAGACCCTCATTACCTCCTGGGCCTGCTCGGACCTGCGGCTGGCGCCCGGGGAGGCGGTGCACGTCCTCATCAAGGCCACAGCCATCCAGGTGATCCCGATCGAGTCCTGATGGCTATTCGATGCCTCCGGCGGGGGACGCCGGGGTGCCGTTCAGGGGCCGGGCGGGAAACCGGGAGTCCACTTGCTCCCCCTCCATCTGGTAAAGGGATTCCAGGTAGCCCCCGGTCCAGTGTTCCTGCACCTGCAGGCGGCCCACGACCGTCACGGTCCGGTCCATGAGGGACTCGGCCGGGGTTCCGGCCATGTGCACCTCAACCACCTCCCCGGCCCGGGGCGGAAGCCCGAAGCAGCAACTGGCCTGGTTGCGCACCAGCAGGAAATCCCGCACCCGGCGGTCCTCCCGTTGGGTGGGGATCATGAATCCTTCGACCGCCACCCGCTGGCCGTCCAATCCCAGCACCGTCCGGGGCAACGCCTTGCGATAATCCCCCGCCCGGGTTCCGAGGGGATCCTGGGGCAGGGACCCGGCGGCCAGGTCCCCGAAGGAGACCCGGGACACCCCCTGGGGGATCTGGGGCGCTGGCGGGATCCCGGCAACCTCTTCCCCCGCCCCCAGGAGCAGGAGTCCGGCGGCCACCGCCAGGAAGATCTTACCCGTCCCGTTCATGCCTCTTTCCGTCGACAACTCTAGTATAAGCCTAGACTCGGATCCCGAAGCGGGCGGCCAGGTCCAGGTAGCGCTCCCGGACTCCCCGGATGACGTCCTCGGGCAGGTGCGGGGCGGGAGGCTGCTTGTTCCAGCCGGCAGGGCCTCCAGGTAGTCCCTCAGGATACTGCTTGTCCAGGCTGGGCGGGTTGGCGCCCGGGCGCCAGGATTCCGCCAGCCAGTAGCGGCTGGAATCGGGGGTCAGCACCTCGTCGATGAGGATCGGCTCGCCGTCCGTCCAGCAGGCCGAACTCGAACTTGGTGTCGGCCAGGATGATGCCCCGGTCCCGGGCCAGGTCCCGGCCCCGGCGGTAGAGGGCAGGCACGCGTCCCGGACCCGGGCCGCCAGGCCCCCGCCCACAGGCGCGCCATGGCGGCGAAGTCGATGTTCTCGTCGTGGCCCCACCTCCGCCTTGGTGGATGGGGTGAAGATGGGCTCGGGCAGGCGGGTCGGCGTTGCGCAGGCCCGGGGGGCAGGGCGATGCCGCATACGGTGCCGGATTTCTGGTACTCCTTCAGGCCCGAGCCGGCCAGGTGGCCGCGCACCACGCACTCCACCGGCAGCGGAGCGGTCTTGCGCACCAGGATGGAGCGGCCCCGCAGGACCGCCTCGAACGGCTGCAGGCCGGCGGGGAAGTCCTCCACCCGGGTCGCTTCCAGGTGGTTGGGCAGGATGTCCCGGGTGGCGCCGAACCAGAAGTTGGCCACCTGGGTGAGGATCCGCCCCTTGTCCGGGATGCCTTCGGGCATGATGCAGTCGAAGGCGGAGATGCGGTCGGTGGCCACCATCAGCAGGCGGCTGCCAAGGTCGTAGACGTCCCGGACCTTCCCGCGCCGGAAGGCCGGGAAGGGCAGGTCGGTGGCGAGCAGGACGGACATGGTCAGGCTCCTCAAGTCAGGGGAGTTCGGGGATGTGCCGGGGCGTCGGGGCCAGCCAGTGCAGGCCCATGGGCAGGAGCTGGTAGCGGTTCTGGATGGTGACCCACCGGGACAGTTCGGTCTCCCGCATGGTGCCTCCCGGGCCGGTGACCGGGAGCCCCCGTTCGTGGCGGAAGGCGTTCACCTCCCCAGGGGAGACTCCCAGCAGGGTGGGCAGCACGTCCAGGGGATAGGTGTTCTCGTGGGGCGGGTGGTCCAGGATGCGGAAATCGAAGGTCTCCCGCAGCACCGCCAGGGTGGTCTCCCGGTCCAGCTCCAGGGCCGCATCCAGGTGCGGGCAGGGATCCCCGCCGGCCAGGCTGCGCGCCTGGGCGGAGCCCAGGTGGGCCAGGGGGTGCACCGGATTGCCCTTGAGCACCTTGGCGAAGACCTCTCCCGCCTCCTGGTGCCGCTGCAGGTGCAGCAGGGCCTCCCCGCGCATGAGCATGGCCTCGGTGTTGCCCGGGCTGGCCAGCAGGAGCCGTTCGGTGACGTCCGCCAGCTCCTCGATCATGCCCTGCTGGCGCAGCAGCGAGGCCAGCCAGGCCAGGGCGGAGGCGTGCTGGGGCACCAGCAGCAGCATGCGCTCCAGGAGTTCGATGGCCTGGGCGGCGCCGCTCTCCTTCTCGGTGCGCTGGGCCCAGTCCCAGAGCACTTCCGCCTGACGCGCCACCGGGTGGTTCAGGGTGCCCCGGCGCTCGTCGCTGGGGTGCAGGAGCTGGGTGCGCACCCAGGCATAGCGGTTGGGATTCCGGCCTTCGGGGGTGGCCAGTTCGTCCTCGATGGCCCGGATGACGATCTTCAGGCCCCGGTCCCACAGGGGCGGGATGGGCATCTGCACGTGGGTCTGCAGTTCCCGTCTCAGGGGCTGGAGCGGGTCGCCGGAACGGCCCAGGTGCAGTTTCAGGCGCAGGTACCGGGATTCCATGTCCGGTTCCCCGTCCACCCGGACCCGCAGCGCCAACTCCCCGGTATCCGGGTCGAACCCGTCCAGGAGGAGATACTGCAGTTGCCCACGCATGGAAGGAGATTAGCAAAGGTGGTTGACCTTGGCACCCTTACCTAGGAATATGGCAATTGGAGAGATGTGCGGGAGCCGGCCATGCAAAAAATCTTTGCCCTCGGAGCACTGGGCTTGTGCCTGATCTCCGTGCGCGCGAAGGCTGCCGAATTGGGCCTCCTGCTGGACCAGCAGATCGGCCGCACGGAGATCCTGGGCGCCGACGCCTCCGGCCTGCCCGCCGGAGGTTACGAGCGGGCCAACCCTTCCGGCTGGGGGGTTCGCGCCGGGTACACCTTCCTGAACCTGAAGGCGGCGGAACTGGGCGCGGCGGTCACCTACCACCCCAAGGCCCAGGACGACCTGACACAGGGCGGCACCACCCAGGGCAAGCTGGGCACCCAGTATTGGGCCATCGGCGTCCAGGCGGACTGGAAGTTCCTCATGGACGTGCACGCCGGCCTGGACCTGCGTTCGGAGAAGATCACCACCTCCGCCAACAACGGGGTTTCCGACAGCACCACCCTGATCCGGCCCTGGGTGAAGGCCGGGGTGGGTTTCCAAGTGCCCACTCCCGCGGTGAGCCCCTTCGTGCGCCTGGAAGTGGCCGTCCCCCTCACTTCCTACGAGTCCTCAGCCTCCGGCGACGACTTCCGCAAGGCCATGGCGCCTGCGCTGCAGGTGGCCCTGTACGGAGGCATCCGTTTCTGACCGCTTGACGTTTCCAGGGGTCCCATGGAGTTGCGGGTTCTAGGCTGTTCAGGCGGCGAAGCCGAAGGGAGCCGGCTCACGGGGCTGCTGGTGAACGGACGGGTGGCCCTGGACGCCGGCTCCCTCACCCAGGCCCTCAGCCTGCGGGAACAGGTGGCGATCCGCCAGATCTTCATCTCCCATTCCCACCTGGACCACATCTGCTGCCTGCCCTTCTTCACCAAGAACATCTTCGGCCACACGGACGTGCCGGTTGAGATCCGCGCCCTGCCCGAGACCCTGGACGCCCTGCGCCGGCACCTGTTCAACGACGAGCTCTGGCCCGACTTCTCGGTGATCCCCAGCAAGGAGAACCCCATCATCCGGTTCCTGGAGATCCAGCCCGGAACCGCCTACGAGGTGGAGGGGCTGCGCATCACGCCCATCCCCGTGAACCACCTGGTGCCCTGCGTGGGCTATCTGGTGGAGGACGACCATGCGGCCTTCCTGTTCACCTCCGACACCGCCGAGACGGACCAGGTGTACGCGGTGGCCAACCGGACGCCGAACCTGCGCCTGTTCATCACCGAGGCCAGCTTCCCCAACGAGCAGGACTGGCTGGCCCGGGCCGCCAAGCACCTCACGCCGCGGCTGCTGGGCCAGGAACTGAAAAAGCTCACGGCCGACGTGCGGGTGGGCATCTACCACCTGACTCCCGGCGACCGCCCGGTGATGCTCCCGGAGCTGGCCGCCCTGGGCGATCCGCGCATCCACCTGCTGGACCAGGACACCCTGTTCAACTGGTGAGGGCTGCCGGCGCCGGTCACTGCGGCGGGCCACCGTGGAGTCGTTCGTGACTGCTGGTCTCCCGTATGCTCTCAAACAATGTAGCGCAGCGGGTCCAGCATGAAATCAGCCATCAGGGCACGAGTCTCTTTCGGGAGTATGGCGAACCGATCCGGATCGAAGGTAGACCCAGCCTGGTCGAACGATTCGAGGTCATCCTCTTTTTCCATCGCGTCGGCCATACGCAGGAGAAACCAGGCTACTCTCTGGGCCGTGGCATCCTGTCCCCTCGCCCAGTTCCAGAATGCTTGGGGCGAGCCTGTGGGCGCAGCCGCGAAGACGGGTGCTGCCTTGATCCTGGCCCAGCCTGTTGCGTTGATAGGTCTCATGGCATCCTCGGTTACGCGCCCTGGAGCCCGTGGCCTCCCGGGTGGCCGGCGGCCTCCAGGCGGATGAGGGCGGCGCGCAGTTTGGCCTGGGCAACGTCCAGGTCGACCTCGTTCTGGGCTTCCTTCAGGAGCTTGAGGGAGCGCTGGCGGGCGGCCTCGGCGCGCTCAACGTCGATCATCTCGACCGTCTCGCTGACCCGGGCCAGGATGGTGACGTGGTCGGGCCCCACGTCGGCGAAGCCGCCGAAGACCGTGAGCCAGTGCTTGTCCTGGCCCAGGCGGAAGGTGACCAGGCCATCCCCCACGGGGGTGATGAGCGGGGTGTGCCCGGGCAGGATGCCGTAGTAGCCCCGGTCGGCGGTGGGGAACTGCAGGTCCGCCACCTGCGCCGAGAAAACCCGGCGCTCCGGGGTCAGGACTTCCAGGATGGATGAGATCGGTCATGGCTGCCTCAGGCCTGGGCCAGCTTTTCCGCCTTCGCCGCGGCTTCCTCGATGGTGCCCACCATGTAGAAGGCCTGCTCGGGCAGGTGGTCCCACTTGCCTTCGCAGATCTCGGCGAAGCCGCGGATGTTGTCCTCCAGCTTCACGTACTTGCCCTGCATGCCGGTGAAGGCCTCGGCCACCGAGAAGGGCTGGCTGAGGAAGCGCTGGATCTTGCGGGCCCGGGCCACCACCAGCTTGTCCTCGTCGGACAGTTCGTCCATGCCGAGGATGGCGATGATGTCCTGGAGCTCCTTGTATTTCTGCAGGATGGCCTTGACCCGCATGGCGGTGTTGTAGTGGCGCTCGCCCAGGACCCGGGGGTCCATGAGCCGGGAGGTGGAGGCCAGGGGGTCCACCGCCGGGTAGATGCCCAGGGCGGACAGTTCCCGGGACAGGTTGGTGGTGGCGTCCAGGTGGGCGAAGGTGGTGGCGGGCGCCGGGTCGGTATAGTCGTCGGCGGGCACGTACACCGCCTGCACGGAGGTGATGGAGCCCTTCTTGGTGGACGTGATGCGCTCTTGCAGTTCGCCCATCTCGGTGGCCAGGGTGGGCTGGTAGCCCACGGCCGAAGGCATGCGCCCGAGCAGGGCGGACACTTCCGAGCCGGCCTGGGTGAAGCGGAAGATGTTGTCGATGAACAGCAGCACGTCCTTGCCTTCCTCGTCCCGGAAGTACTCGGCGACGGTGAGGCCGTGAGGGCCACCCGGGCCCGGGCTCCGGGGGGCTCGGTCATCTGCCCGTAGATGAGCGCCACCTTGGACTCGGAGATGTTGTCCTTGTTGATGACCCCGGATTCCATCATCTCGAGCCACAGGTCGTTGCCCTCGCGGGTGCGCTCGCCCACGCCGGCGAACACCGACAGGCCGCCGTGGCTCCTTGGCCAGGTTGTTGATGAGCTCCATGATCAGCACGGTCTTGCCCACGCCGGCGCCGCCGAACAGGCCGATCTTGCCGCCCTTGGCGTAGGGTTCCAGCAGGTCGATGACCTTGATGCCGGTCTCGAACATCTCGGAGGAGGTGTTCAGCTCGTCGAAGGCCGGCGCCAGGCGGTGCATGGGCAGGGTGGGCTTGTTCCCCACCGGGCCCCGCTCGTCCACGGGATCGCCCACCACGTTGATGATCCGGCCCAGTGTCTCGGGACCCACCGGCACCTGGATGGGCCCGCCGGTGTCCACCACCTCCTGGCCCCGCACCATGCCCTCGGTGGGCTGCATGGCCACGCAGCGCACCCGGTTCTCGCCCAGGTGCTGCTGGACCTCCAGGGTCACCTTGTTGCTGTGCCCCTCGGCGTCGGTGACCTGGGTATGGAGGGCGTACTGGATCTCGGGCAGGTGGTCCTTGAATTCCACGTCCACGGCCGGACCGATGATGGCGATGACGCGGCCTTGTCTGGTTTCAATCATGGGGGAACCTCGTGGCAGGGGTCGTGGGGCGGGGCGTCAGGCGTTGGCGCCGGAGACGATCTCGATGATCTGGTTGGTGATGGAGGCCTGGCGGATCTTGTTCATGTTGAGCGTCAGGCGGTCGATCATGTCCTCGGCGTTGGTGCTGGCCTTGTCCATGGCGGCCATGCGCGCTCCATGCTCGCTGGCGGTGCTCTCCAGCAGGACGTGCAGCAGGCTGGTCTCGATGAAGCGGGGAAACAGGGCGGAGAGGACCGTGGCGGGGTCGGGCTCCAGGAGGTGGGGCACCTGGCCCGGCTGGGCCTCGTGGCCCTCCAGGACCATGGGGAAGACGCGCCGCACGGTGGGCACCTGGGACAGGGCCGAGCTGAAGAAATTGAAGATCACGTACAAGGCGTCGATCTCGCCCCGCTCGTACTGCTGCGTGGCCTGGAGGGCGATCTCCTGGGCCACCCGCTGCAGGTTGGGCAGGGACACCCCCAGGTACTCCTCGGTTGACGGCGATGCGCTGCTTCTTGGCCCACTCCAGGGTCCGCTTGCCCACCACGTCCAGGTGCGTCAGCTTGCTCCTGTTGTCCTTCAGGAACTGGGTGGCCTGCTTGAGCACGTTGGCGTTGAAGCCGCCGCACAGGCCCTTGTCGCTGGCGACCACCACCAGGCGGATCCGCTTCTCTTCCCGGGGGGCCAGAAAGGCCTGGGCGATGGGGCTGAACTCCGTCTGCGCGTCCTCCTGGAACCGGGCCACGACGTTCGCACCACTTCGGTCATCTTGTTGGCGTAGGGGCGAAGGGCCAGCAGCCGCTCCTGGGATTTCCGCAGCTTCACGGCGGAAATCATCTTCATGGCCTTGGTGACCTGCTGGGTGTTCTTCACCGACCGGATGCGGCGGCGAATGTCCTGGAGGCCGGCCATGGGCTAGGCTCCCGCGGGCTGGTTCAGGGAGGCGACGAAGGCCTCCTTGAAGGCGGCGGCCTGGATCTTCAGGGCCGCCTTGGTCTCGTCGGTGATGAGCTTGGTGTCCTTGATCGGCCCGCAGCAGGTCCGGGGCGTTGATGTCCAGGTAGCCGAGCAGCTCGCTTTCGAAGCGGCGGCATTCGGACACCGGCAGGTCGTCCAGGAAGCCGGAGGTGGCGGCCCAGATGACGACCACCTGCTTCTCCACCGGCATCGGGGCGTACTGGGGCTGCTTGAGGATCTCCACCAGGCGCTGGCCGCGGTTAGCTGGGCCAGGGTGGCCTTGTCCAGGTCCGAGCCGAACTGGGAGAAGGCCGCCAGCTCGCGGTACTGGGCCAGTTCCAGCTTGATGGTGCCGGCCACCGACTTCATGGCCTTGACCTGGGCGGCGCCGCCCACCCGGCTCACGGAGATGCCCACGTTCAGGGCCGGGCGCACGCCCGCGTTGAACAGGTCCGACTCCAGGAAGATCTGGCCGTCGGTGATGGAGATGACGTTGGTGGGGATGTAGGCGGACACGTCGCCGGCCTGGGTCTCGATCACCGGCAGGGCGGTCAGGGAGCCGCCGCCCCGGGCCTCGGAGAGCTTGGCGGCCCG
>CAWFOJ010000064.1:0-10792 GCA_963816585.1 uncultured Holophagaceae bacterium
TACGCACCGCTGAGCAGGTGCAGGTGAACGGGGTGAAGGCCAACCTTGGCGCCGGCCTGCAGTTGCCCATCGTGGAGAGCCGCACCGCCCTGGCCCCGCCGGTGGCCCTGAACCTCACCGAGCGCTACCGCTACCGGGACGGCGGCCCGGGCGGCCCCGGGACACGGCGGCTGCGCTTCCAGCCGGCGGACGGCGATCCTCTGCAGTTCGCCGGGGAACTCCTGGTCCAGGAGGATACCGGGAGGGTGCTGGAGGAGCGCAGCGAGCGTTCCGGCCTTCCGGGCACGGTCAGGTCCGAGCAGCGCGTCCTTACTTACGGCGATGGGGGCGGGGGCAGCTGGCGGGTGGTGCGGGCGGCCAGCACCGAGCGCTGGATGCTCTCCGGGCAGGTGACCCAGGTGCAGCGCACCCTGGCCTATTCGGATTGCCGCGCCGACGATCCGGGATTCGAGGCGGAGCGCCAGGCGGCCCGCGCCTCCAGCGCCACCATGATGCGCCAGACGGTGGAGGGGACCCGCTACTTCAACAAGCAGAAGGACGGCACCCGCAAGGTGGAGGACAAGCCCCGCACCTCCGGGCGGGCCCTGGGGGTGGTGGCGCTGGTGGACCCCACCCTGCCCCTGCCGGTGGTCCCCCTGGCCGGGCTGGCCTACCTGGATTTCGACGCCCTGGGCCGGGGCATCCAGGTGAACGTCCTCACCGCCGTGGTGTTCAACACCCTGCAGGCCACCGCGCCCCTGGGGGCCGGCTTCGACCTGTCCGCGGACAGCACCTCCCTGTTCCTCACCACCACCGAGCGCCCCATCGTCCAGGGCCGCCTCCAGGACCAGGACGGAGTGGGGCGGCGCTTCGCCACCCTCAACTTCACCCTGGGCCATGACCTGGGCTGGGGCCTGCGCCTGGACGGCTCCTCCCGGTTCCAGCAGGACAGCTTCGCCCAGCCCACGGAAACCAAGTACCGCACCCCCGGGTTCGTGCTGCCCCCGTCCGGGGTCACCCGGGAGCTGCGGGCCCGCCTCTCGTGGCAGCGCTGGGGGCTGCAGCTGTCCGGCTACTACGGCCAGGGCCAGCGCCCGGAAGGGGTCTACGGAGCCCCGGGGGACCTGCAGGCGGTGCCGGACCAGGGGCGCTACCGCCGCTGGGGCGCGGCCGCCGGCTACGACCGGTCCCTGGCCGCCGGCGCCTGGGGCCACCTGGAGACCGGGTGGGCCGGGGGCACCGGCTTCGACCGCTTCAAGGCCTTGAGCGTCGGCGGCCTGGGGGGCGACGTGCGGATCGCCGGCCTGCGCACCGATGCCGTCGCCGCCGACCGCCTGACCTACGCCAAGGCCGGCTTCGTGTTCCCCTCGGCGCCGGGGCTGCGCCTGAGCCTGAGCCTGGACCAGGCCTGGTTCCAGAGCCTGGACGACCCGCGCACCTTCACCTTCACGGGCCTGGGGGTGGCCGGGGACCTGCCCGGGTTCGGCTGGTTCACCACCGTGCGGGTGGACCTGGGCGCCGGACTGCTGAGCGACATGCCGGGGGTGCGCTCGGTGAACGGGTTCGTGGCCCTGCTGAGAGTGTTCTGACCTGGGAAATCAATTTTGCCGCAGGTCGGGCCCACCGCCCCGCCACGCCCATTCAGGCGTAGAAGCCCCGGGCGTTCATGGCCTGGCTGACCCGGTCCAGGGCCAGGATGTAGGCGCCGATGCGCGGGTTGGTCTTGAACTTGTCGGTGGTGGCGAACACCGCCTGGAAGGCGTGGGTCATGTATTCCACCAGGCGCTCGTTCACCTCCCGCTCCCGCCAGTAGAAGCCGATGCGGTTCTGCACCCACTCGAAGTAGCTCACGGTGACCCCGCCGGCGTTGGCCAGGATGTCCGGCACCACCAGCACCCCGTTGTCCAGGAGGATGGGGTCCGCCTCGGGGGTGGTGGGGCCGTTGGCCCCTTCCACCACCACCTTGGCCCGCACCTTGGCGGCGTTGTCCTCGGTGATCTGGTTCTCGGTGGCGGCGGGCACCAGGATGTCCACGGGCATGGTGAGCAGTTCCCGGGCGTCCATGGCCTCGGCGCCCTTGAAGCCCACCACGGTCTTGGCCTCGGCGTGGTGCTTGAGCAGGGCGTGGGTGTCGATGCCCCGGTCGTTGCGGATGGCCCCCTTGAGGTCCGAGACCGCCACCATCCGCGCCCCCGCCTCGTGCAGCAGGCGCGCGCTCTGGGAGCCCACGTTGCCGAAGCCCTGCACCGCCAGGGTGGCGCCGGCCAGGGGCTTGCCCAGGCGCTGCATGGCCTCCCGGGCGGAGATGAGGATGCCCCGTCCGGTGGCCTCGGTGCGGCCCAGGCTGCCCCCCAGGGAGATGGGCTTGCCGGTGACCACCGCGTTCTGGGTCTGGCGGGTGTGCATGGTGTAGGTGTCCAGCACCCAGGCCATCACCTGGGAGTTGGTGCCCATGTCGATCCCCGGCACGTCCCGGTCCGGCCCCAGCAGGTCCATGATCTCGGCGATGTAGCGGCGGGTGAGGCGCTCCAGCTCCCCTTGGCTCATGGCCAGGGGATCGCAGATGACGCCGCCCTTGCCGCCGCCGAAGGGCACGTCCACCACGGCGGTCTTCCAGGTGTTCCAGGCGGCGCCGGCCTTGATCTCGTCCAGGGTCAGCCTGGGGTCGTAGCGGATCCCGCCCTTGGCGGGCCCGCGCGCCACGTTGTGCTGCACCCGGTAGCCGGTGAACACTTCCCAGCGGCCGTCGTCCATGTGCACCGGGCAGCTGACGATGATGGACCGGATGGGGATGATGAAGACCTGGAAGAGAGCGTCCTCCAGGCCGTACAGCTCCGCCGCCACCCGCAAGCGGGCCTGCATGGCGTCGAACGCGGAATGCTGGGTGGTCATGTGCTTACCCCTCGACTTTGTTGGTGAACGTGCTTACGGAAGCCGGCGCCTCGGGGGGAAGCTCCAGATCTCTCCCGTTGTGCCACAGGCCCTCCAGGTTGTAGAAGCTGCGGGTGGACTCGTCCATGATGTGGACGATCAGGTCCCCGTAATCCAGAAGGATCCAATTCCCGTTCTCGACCCCTTCGCTGGACAAAGGGCGTTCCCCGGCCAGCTTCATGGCTTCTTCGACGGCTTCGGCCACGGCCCGGTTCTGCCGGTCGCTGCCTCCGCTCATGAAGGCGAAGGTGTCCGTGAAGCTGGCGATGCCGCTCACGTCGACCAACCGGATCCGGAAGGCTTTCTTGGAGCGCGCTGCTTCAACCACGCTCGCCAACCGTTGGTCAAGGTTCATTGGAACTCCCATCCAGGTTTAACGGTACCTTTTTTCATACAAAATCGCAGCCAATACTTGCGGGGGGATGCCCTCGGGAGTCCGGCCCCGCCCCAGGGCCTCCCGCAGGTCCGTGGACGCCAGGTCCAGCTGGGTGCCCGGAAGCCAGACCAGCTCGCCCGGCGCGCCGGACCACTGGGCCCGGACCCGCCCGGCCAGCAGCCCGGGCAGCGGCAACGGCCGGGGATCGGGCGCTCCGGGGCGCGGGGCCACCGCCAGGGAGGCCAGTTCCAGCACCCGCTCCGGACGCCGCCAGGCCGGGAATCCGGGGAGCAAGTCGCTGCCCATGATGAAGATCCAGGCGCACCCGGGTTCCCGGGCGGCAAAGCTCTCCAGGGTGTCCGCCGTGAAGCTGGCCCCGCCCCGTTCCACCTCCAGGCGCTCCACCCGGAACGGCCGGCCGGTGGCGTCCAGGGCCTGTTCCAGCAGGCGGATCCGGACCGCGCCGCCCGGGTCCAGCCGGGAAGCGGGCTTGTGGGGAGGCGCGGCGGTGGGGACGAAGCGCACCTGGTCCAGCCCCAGGGTCTCCAGGGCGATCTCGGCCAGCTTCAAATGCCCCAGGTGGGGCGGGTTGAAGGTGCCTCCCAGCAGGCCCACGCGCATGAGGCTCATCCCTGCCGGCCCGCGGCCAGGGCCTCGGCCAGGCGGAACACCAGGGGCCGCAGGCCGGCCCCGGTCACTCCGGAGATGAGCAAGGGCTCCTGGCCCCGGGCCCGGCACAGGGCCTCGAACCGGGCCAGCCGGTCCGGGTCCTGGAGGGCGTCCAGCTTGGTGCCCACCAGCCAGCAGGGCTTGGCCGCCAGGGCCGGCGAGAACGCCTCCAGCTCCGCCCGGATGATCCGCACGGCCTCCTCCGGCTCCACCATGGGATCGGCCAGGTCCACCAGGTGCAGCAGCATGCGGGTGCGCTCCACGTGGCGCAGGAACTGGATGCCCAGCCCGGCCCCGTGGGCGGCGCCCTCGATCAGCCCCGGAATGTCGGCGATGACGAAGCTCACCAGGTCGTCCACCGGCACCACCCCCAGCTGGGGCTCCAGGGTGGTGAAGGGATAGTCGGCGATCTTGGGCCGGGCCGCCGAGACCCGGCTCACCAGCGTGGACTTGCCGGCGTTGGGAAGACCCAGCAGCCCCACGTCGGCGATGAGCTTGAGCTCCAGGTCCACATCCCGGACCTCCCCGTCCTCCCCCGGCTGGGCATGGCGCGGGGTGCGGTTGGTGGAGCTCTTGAACCAGTTGTTGCCCAGCCCGCCGCGCCCGCCCCGGACCACGCAGACCGCCTGGCCGTGCTCCAGGAGCTCCGCCAGCACCTCGCCGCTGGCCGCGTCCCGGATCACCGTGCCCAGCGGCACGTCCAGCACGATGCTGGCGCCGTCGCTGCCGTGGCAGAGCCCCCCCGCCCCGGCCTGGCCCCGCCCGGCGATGAAGCTGCGCTGGTGGCGGAACGGGTTCAGGGTGTTCAGGCCGCGCTCGGCCCGGAAGGAGACGGACCCGCCCTGGCCGCCGTCGCCCCCGTCGGGGCCGCCCTTCTCGGCGAACTTTTCCCGCCGGAAGGTGGCGGCCCCGGGGCCCCCGTGCCCGGCCTCCAGGTGCATGGTCAAGTGATCAAGGAACATCCGTACATCCGAAACGTAAAGAGAGCGCGCAGGCCGACGCTCGCGGCCGCGCGCCCTCGGGAACCTGGCGGCGGATCAGGCCTCCACCGGATCCACATGAATGAATCGGCCATGCTGCCCTTTGTCCTGGAAGCGGACCCGGCCTTCGATCTTGGCGAACAGGGTGTGGTCGGTGCCCATCCCCACGTTGACGCCCTGTTTGAAGCGGGTGCCCCGCTGGCGGATGATGATGGACCCGGCGGTGACCACCTGGCCGCCGAAAGCCTTCACGCCCAGGCGCTGGGATTGGGAATCGCGACCGTTGCGGCTGGAGCCGACGCCTTTTTTGTGAGCCATGACAAAACCTCTCTGATCTTCCGGTTCGGATTAGGCGTTGATGCCGGTGATGCGCACTTCCGTGTAGCCCTGGCGGTGGCCCTGGGTGCGCTGGTAGGTGGTGGTGCGCTTCTTCTTGAAGATGAACACCTTCTTGCGCCGGTCGTGGCCCAGCACCTCGGCGGTCACGGTGGCGCCCGCCACGGTGGGCCTGCCCACGCTCAGCTGCCCGTCGTTGTCCACCAGGAGCACCTGGTCGAACGCGAAGGTCGCCTTGGGTTCCTTATCCAGAAGCTCGACCCGGAGGACATCGCCCTCGGCCACGCGGTATTGCTTGCCACCGGTTTGGATCACTGTGTACATGACATCCTCGCTCAGGAGGCTTGGGCGGCGCAGCCGAAAACCAGGTGCGCACTTGCGGAGCCCAAGACAAGGCTGACCAGAATGCCATGCTTTTGCTGAGAACGCAAGGTGAAAAGCGGATTTGCCGGCCCAGTGCCAGTTGCCATTCATGATTGAATAAAGCATGAACCAGAAATCAGACCTCGGCCAGATCTTCAGCCTCACGGTCCTGGTGGCCTCCCTGGGCTACTTCGTGGACATGTTCGACCTGCTGCTGTTCCCGATCCTGCGCCAGTCGAGCCTGGCCGCCCTGGGGATCGTGGGGCCGGCCCAGATCGACGTGTACCCGCAACCTCCTCAACGCCCAGATGATCGGCATGCTGCTGGGCGGCATCTTCTGGGGCATGCTGGGGGACAAGCGCGGGCGCCTGTCCACCCTGTTCGGCAGCATCACCCTGTATTCCCTGGCCAACATCGCCAACGCCTTCGTCCATTCCACCTCCTCGTACATGGTGTGGCGGTTCGTGGCCGGCTTCGGCCTGGCGGGGGAACTGGGGGCCGCGGTCACCCTGGTGAGCGAGATCCTGCCCAGGCACCTGCGCGGCTACGGGACCACCATCGTGGCGGCGGTGGGGATCTTCGGGACGGTGGCGGCGACGCTGGTCGGCAAGTACCTCCCCTGGCGCATGGGCTACCTGGCCGGCGGCGGGCTGGGGCTGTTCCTGCTCCTGCTCCGGATCGGGCTCCGGGAGAGCGGCCTGTTCAAGGACATGCACCGCTCCAACGTGAGCCGGGGCGACTTCCTCAGCCTGTTCACCAGCGCCGAGCGGCTGGGGCGCTACCTGCGCTGCATCCTCATCGGCCTGCCCACCTGGTTCGTGGTGGGCATCCTCATCAACCTCTCCCCGGAATTCGCCCCCAAGCTGGGCGTCACCGGCCCGGTGCAGGCGGGCACGGCCTTGGCCTTCACCTACAGCGGCATCACCCTGGGCAGCTTCGGCTCGGGCTTCCTGAGCCAGATCTGGGGCACGCGCAAGAAGGTGGTCGGGCTGTTCATCACCGCCACCCTGGCGGGGGTGGTGTTCTACCTGACCGTGCGCGGGCTCAGCCCGGCCATGTTCTATCTCCTGGCGCTCTACCTGGGCCTGGCCACCGGCTACTGGGCGGTGTTCGTCACCATCGGCGCGGAGCAGTTCGGCACCAACCTGCGCTCCACCGTCGCCACCACCGTGCCCAACTTCGTGCGCGGGGCGGTGCCCCTGATCACCAGCAGCTTCGTCTTCCTCAAGGCCCCCCTGGGGTTCAAAGGCAGCGCCGCGGTGGTGGGGGCGGTCTGCTTCGCCCTGGCCCTGGGCTCCCTGGCGGGCCTGCGGGAAACCCACGGCCTGGACATGGATTACCTGGAAGGCGAGCAAGGCGCGGACCGATGACCTCAGGCTCCGCGCCAGGCCTCCAGCACCCGGAACCGGTCCCCCATCCGGCTGGGCAGGGTCAGCTGCAGCAAGTTCTCCATGCGCCGCAGCCGGTCCGCCTCCGGCAGCCCCTGCCACTCCGCTTCCCACCGGGCCAGGGGCGCGTGGGCGCGGATCCAGCGGCCGAGGGTCCGGAGCGGCGCCGGCTCCAGGCCTTCCGCCTCCAGCAGCCGGGCCAGGCGGGTGAAGTCCACGTCGGCGGTGAGGTCGGATTCGCCCAGGTCCTCCCACCACTTGCCGTCCACCGCGTGGCCCTTGAACCGGCGCAGGTCGGCGCCCTTGTCCAGGAGGCGGGGCGCGCTCTCGCCGTAGTCGATGGCCAGGAACAGGCCCGCCTCCAGCGCCCCGGCCAGGTCCCGCACCAGGCCCGGCAGCGCCTCGCACCAGGGGGCGCCGTCGCCGGATTCCAGGCCGCCCTCGGCCTGGCCGGCGAACCACCGGGTGGCCTCGCAGGGTTCCCCGGGCAGCCATGCGGGGCCGTCCGGGCCCAGGGCCTCGAACTCCCACCGTTCCCCGTTCCAGCGCCAGGGCTGGGCAGGCAGGGCGTCGAACAGTTCGTTGGACACCACCGCGCCCCGGAACGGCTCCGGCGCCTGGTCCTGGGCCACCAGGCGGGCCTGGCCGGAAGCCAGGAACGGCGCCAGGGCCTCCCGGGCCGCGTCCCGGGCCGCCGGGTTGTCGTCCCGGTGCAGGTAGCGCAGGGCCGCGGCGAAGGGCCCGGAGGCCGCCTGAAGCAGGTCCCGCCCCAGCCAGCCGCGCCCGGCCCCGGGTTCTTGCACCAGGAACGGGTCGGCAACCGGTTGGTGACGCGGCAGAGTTACGACCAGGATTACATCGTCTGGCCGACCGATCAGGGATATCTCAACTTCGGCCGCATCAATCGGGACATGGACAGCTCTTTTACGATCCGATACCGGTTGGCGACAGGCCATTCGATCTCGGCCCGGCCGGCATACCAGCCCCCTGATCCCAAGGTTTTGGGCGATTCGGGCGTGGTTTTCGCCGTTTCGAGCGAAGGCATGGCGTTCGCGGTTCGGGAGGAGGACGGGACGATGCTCTGGCAATTCCCGGCCAACGATCCGATCGTGGAGTCTCCGGCCGTCATCGACAATCGCGTCTATCTGACCACGCAACTGGCGGGATGTATGGCCTGGACGCCAAAACCGGGAAGAACCTTTGGTGGACGCCCGGCGCGATGCAATTTGTGGCCGCGAGCAAAGCCCGGGTCTATGCCACCGACAGCATCGGACGCATTCTCGTGTGCGACTCCGCCAACGGCAACCGGCTCGACACGATCGCCGCGGAAGACTCCCCCGTCAAACTGGCCAATTGCGACACCGATCGGATTTATCTGATCGGCCACGGCGGATTGATCCAATGTCTCCACGAAATGGAATTGGACGAACCGATCTACCACGGGGACAAGGAGCGTAGGTACGCCGCCAAGACCGAAGCTGACGCGAAGCCGGTCTTCGAGAAGAAAAAAGAAGAGGAAAAACCGAAGCCCGAGCATCACGAAGCGAAGCCGTCCGAACCGAAGAAAGCGACTCCCAAAAGAGAAGCCGCTCCCAAAAGAAAAGCCGGCCCCCAGGGAAAAGCCTTCGCCGAAAACCAAGAATCCGAAAAAAGGCAAGAAGGACGCCAATAATCCGGACGATCAGCCGGGCAACAACAACGCCGCCCCGAATGGTAACAAGCCGAGGGCCGCCGGTTTCTAATCCAACCTATCCACTGCAGGGAGACATTCTGTCTGCCTCTCCACATTGGCAGAGACCGTAGTGGGCACTGCCCACCATTTTCCTAATTCGGCCGATTCACCACTTCAGCCCGAAGCGGTCGCCGGTCGATTTGCCCAATCCGCCCAGGAGCGGCCCGGTCGGCTTGTTGCTCTTTTTCGACGGCTTCCGCGGGCCCGGCTCTTCCTCCTTCTTCTCGGCTCGGGCGGGGCGGATAACCTTTGATCGAGAGGCTCATCCGCTGGGCCTCGGGATTGACGTTGAGCACGAGCACTTCGACCTCCTCGCCTTCCTTGACCACGTCGCTGGCCCGCCAGATCCGCTTGTGCGAAAGCTCGGAGATGTGGACCAGGCCTTCGACGCCCGGCTCGAGTTCGACGAAGGCCCCGAACTCCATCAGCCGCGTGACCTTGCCGCGGACGACGGAGTTGTGCGGATACTTGCCGGCGGCCGCGGTCCAGGGGTTCTCGATCATCTCGCGATAGGAAAGGCCGATGCGGCCGGTCTCGCGGTCGATCTTCTCGATGCGGACGCGGATCGGCTGGCCTTCCTGCACGACCTCGCTGGGATGCTTGATGCGGCCCCACGACAACTGGCTGATGTGCAACAGGCCATCGACGCCGTTGCCCAACTCGACGAAGGCCCCGAAATCCATCAGCTTCCGCACCGTGCCTTCATAGACCTGGCCGGGAGCGAGCGACTCGAAGAATGCCTGCTTCTTCTCTTCCTTCTCGCGTTCCAGCACGGCCCGGCGGCTGAGCACGAGGTTCTTCCGCGCGGGATTGGCGTCGGTGATCAGGCAGGCGAACCGCTGGCCGACGAATTGGGCCAGGTCTTCCACGCGGTAGAGCGAAATCTGGCTCACGGGGATGAAGCCGCGAATGTGGTTGACTTCGCACTCCAGCCCGCCGGTGTTGTGGCCGGTGACCTGGGCGTCGACGAGCATGCCCTCGTGGACTTCGTCCCAGTTGCCCAATTCGACGGCCATGCCGGGAAGCGACAGATCGTAAAGGCCCTCTTCGGCGTTGAACCGCTGCACGACGACCTCGATGGTCTCGCCCGGCTGCGGGCGGCGTCTCGAAGGAAGGAGCGGGCAGGCAGCCCTGCTCGCGACCGCCGAACTCGACGAAGACTTCGTCGCGCCGCAAGGCGACGACTCGGCCGGTCTGGATCGTGTCGACCTCGAACGGCACGGCGCCGGCCGAAGATTTTCCGCTGATAAGGTCGTCGAGCGAGGAGTTGCCCAACGCCTGAAAGATTTCGTCTTCCAGGTTCTTTCGTCTCATGCCGGTCGCGGGCGGTCGGGCTGCGAGGGCTTGGCCGTCGATTGGGCGATCGCTGCGGCCAATGCGGAAATGATTTCGGGCGAGGCTTGCTTGGCCTCGGGCGATTTGGGCGGGACCGGCTTCTCGCCGCTCGACGGGAGGCTGGAAATCGGGGACGAGGAGGCGGGCCGTGTGAGTGCATCCGCTTGGAGGTTTTTCAACTCCGATTGAAGGCTTTCGATGACCGACTTCAAGTTTTGAATTTCGGTTTTTTCGGTCGCGGCGGGTTCCTGACGCCGGCCGAACCACCTCGGGCGCGGTGGCTTTGGCAACGGAGCCGGAGGAGTCGCGGGAGAAGGCGGATGTCTTCCAGGCGATTTGACGGGCGATGAAGGATGCAGCCCTTCGACGGTGCCGAATTTGTGCCGGATGCTGCCGGTATGCCGCCGGATCGCGCTGCGAACCGATGAGGATCTGGTGTCGCCGCGCCTCCTCTTCGGATTCGCAAGGCGTCTCCTCGCTTGCTAGGGCCTCATCAGTCGGCGCGGCGGAGGAAAGGGGCGGGGAATCGATCGCGTCTTCGGGGACTTCGATCGAATGATCGGGGTCGCTAGGGTTGGTGAGAGTCAACGATTTTTCCTTCAATACTCACGGAAGATTATTGATGTTTGCTTGGAGAGCGAAACTGTCCTTCATCGCATTTGGCTTCATTTTCGGCCTTCCGTTGGTCGGCCTCGGTTCGTTG
>CAWFOJ010000065.1:0-4413 GCA_963816585.1 uncultured Holophagaceae bacterium
CGGCTCGGAAGGTTAGCCGCGGGTTCCGCCAGGTCTTCCTTGGCCGGGAGTTCCTGGCCCCGGAGGCGCAGGGCCTCGAAATTCGCCAGGGATTCGGCGGCCAGGTAGATCCAGCCTGGGTTCACGTTCTCTTTGCCGTTGGCGCCGTTGGCCGGCGCGGGGGATCCCCATCTTCTTGGGCCGGGTTCCGTTGGCCATGGCCACCTCCAGAGGGGGACGCGCCGGCGGCTGCACTTGGGCCGGACCCAGGAAGGCCTCCATCAGGTCCAGGGAATCGGGCTCCGCCTCTTCGCACCCGGGCGGGAACAACACCGGCGCCCAGGCCTGCCTGGGTTCGGCCCGCTCGAACGCCGGCGACCGCTCCAACTCCTGCTCCAGCCAGTCCATGGAATCGCCGAACACGCTGTCCCGGTCCTCATCCAGCCATGGGTGGCTGACCAGCCCCGCACCTGCCATGACCACCTCCCAGCCGACCGCAAGGGCCAGGCCGCCTGCGCTCCCCCAACCCTGAGCAGGGGCCGTGCCAAGGGTGGGGAGAAGTTAACCCTTTTGTTTCCAAGGTGGCCATGAGCGCGGGGGGAACCGGGAACGTCCAGGCCCGGGGCACCTGTCCCAGTTCCGGAACACCCCGCCCCGGGCCGAACAAGCCCGGGGTCAGGGAGGGCGGCCAGGATTCCCAGGCCGTCCAGGAATCCGGCGGCCAGGTCGGCGCCGGAGCTGTGGCCCAGGCGGCAGAGGGCGTCCAGGGCCGCCAGGGCTTGCACCTCCCGGTCCCCGGCCAGGGCCGCGGCCAGGTCCGCCAGCGGCCCCGGCCAGTGCCCGGCGGCGGCCGCGCGCAGCAGGGAGGCGCTGATGTCGCCGGTGCGGGACAGGTTCGCCAGCACCGCCTGGCCCAGCCTGGCCGCCAGGGCCGGACGGCGCCCCCGGGCGGCGGCCAGGAAACCGCAGAGGTAGTCGTCTCCGGCGGGGGTCAGTCCGGGGCCCAGGCCCACCAGGGCCGCCACCGCCCGGCCCAGGGCCGGCGGCAGGGGCCGGGCCTCGAGCAAGGGGCCGGCCCAGGCCAGGTCCTGGATCGTCGCGCCCAGGGCCCGGGCCGCCCGGGCCAGGGCGCGTCGGCCCCGAGCCCGGACTGCAGGCCAGGCCAGCCTGGATGCCGCGCAAACGGACCGCGCAGGCCCCGTAGGCTTCCCCCAGCCGGGGGACGGCGGGCATGGGCCGGAGGGGCGGGTAGACCGCCCTGGCCAGGTCCACCACCACCCATCCAGCCAGGGTGCGGATCCGGAAGGACCGGCCGCCGACCCAGCCGGGATCCCCGGCGGCCAGCCCCAGGGACGCCAGGTCCTCCTCCCGTCCGAGGACCACCGCGTGGGGGTGGACGGCGCCCCCGGGTCCGGTGAGGGCCACCAGCAGCGGGTGGCCCTCCACTTCCAGGTTGGCGGTGGAAGGGAACACGCTGTGCACCCGCAGGGCGGTGCCGGACCGGCCCAGGGCCGGCGCCGCGGCGGGGCCCACCGCCAGCGCCCGCCGCACCGGAGATCCGGCGCGTGCGGAGGAGCCGGTGTCAGAGCAGGTCATCCAGGAGGACGGCCAGCTGGGCGTCCCCTCCCGCCGGCGGCGACCAGTCCACCTGGACCACGTCGTAGCCGGCCGCGCGCAGGCTGTCGGCGAAATCCCGGACGCCGACGTTGACGAACACCGGCCGGTCCCGGAGCAGGCTTCCGAAGGTCTGGACCATCAGGCTCCCCCCTTCCCCAGCAGCACCGCCGCCTCCCGGCAGAAGGCCGCGGCCTGGGCGCCGGTGGCGAAGACCCGCACCCCCGCCCGGCCCAGGGCGGCGGTCTGGGCCTCCAGCCCCTGGGCGTCGTCGCCGGTGCCGCACACCGAGGCCGCCACGCACAGGTGGCCGCCCCGCCGGCGCGCGGCCTCCCGGGCCGCGGCGACCGCATCCAGCAGGTCGCCCGCCGGGTCACGGGAGGCCACCGCCCCCAGGACGAAGTCCAGGAGCAGCACCGCCACCTGCGGGTCCGCGCCCTCCTGCTCCAGGCGCCGGCGGCGCAGGGTGGCGTCGATCATCGGGTGGGGCCGGCCCCGGACGAACAGCTCGGCGCCCAGGTCCACGAAGCTGTGCCCCAGGCTGCGGTACGGGTCCGGGAGTTCCCCCATCCCGGGCAGGGGGGCGTTGGCATGGGCCGGCAGGCCGGCCTGGGCGAACACCGCCTGGGCCTGGTAGCACAGGGTCCCGCCCGAGAACAGTCCGCGCACGAAGCGCTGGCCCGGGGCCAGGCCCGCCAGCTCCGCCGCCGCGGCGGCGCGCAGGGCGGCCGGGTCCGCGTCCAGGAAGTCCGGCAGCGGGTGGCCCGCCGCCGCCAGGGCGCACCCGACCGCCTCGTCGATGGTGGCGGCGAAGCTCACCCCGGCGCCTTCCGGGCGCCGGGCGCCCAGCAGGCACAGCACCGCCGGCTTGGCGCACCGGCGCAGGCGCTCCAGCACCGCCGCGGCGGTGGCCGGCCCCGGCGGCTTGGCCAGCACCGTCACCACCCGGGTGTCCGGATCCGCCTCCAGGGCGTCGATGCCCGCCAGGGTGGTGAGGCCGCCGATCCGGTCCGACAGGTCCCTTCCGCCGGTGCCGATGCCGCTGGAGATCCCCGAGCCGGCCCGGTGCACCAGGCTGGCGAACTCCTGCAGCCCGGTGCCGGAGGCGGCGACGATGCCCACCGGGCCGCGCCGCACGGCGTTGGCGAAGCCCAGCCCGGCGCCCCCCAGGTGGGCGGTGCCGCAGTCGGGGCCCATCACCAGCAGGCCCCGGTCCCGCGCCTCCAGCTTGAGGGCCAGCTCCTCCTCCACCGGGACGCTGCTGGAGAACAGGAACACGTGCAGCCCGGAGCGCAGGGCCGCCCGGGCCTCCCGGGCGGCGTGCTCCCCGGGCACCGAGACGAGCGCCACGCTGCACTCCGGGCGCCGCTCCAGGGCCTCGGCGATGGAGCGGGGCTCCCGGGCCGGGCCGGGGCCGGGGCCGGCGCTCCGGGCCAGCCAGGGCTCCGGGTCGGCGGCCACCGCCGCCACCGCCGCCGCCTCCCCTTCCAGCGCCAGCACCAGGTCGTTGGGCCCGGCCTCCCGGAAGTCCGGGTCGCCCGCCCCGTAGCCCAGGCCTTCCAGCACCTGGCGGTTGGCGGGGGTGCCCAGCTGGGCCGAGGCGTCCCGCATCCCCGGCCGGGCGGCGATGCGGCGCGCCGCCTGCATGAGGAACACCGAGTCGTAGTAGCGGTTCTTGAGCACGACCGTGCGGCGCGCCATGGCCGGCCCCCTCACTCCCGGTACTTCTCCCCGAAGCGAACCAGGGCCTTGGTGAAGCAGGCCAGGGGCGGGCGCACGATGCCGCCGCCGATGATCCCGTGCCCGGGCTCCCGGTGGGCGATGGCGGTGTCGATCACCGGCACCAGGTTGGTGCGGGCCACCTTGCGGATGTCGATGCCCACCGCCGTGCCGGCGAAGTCCAGGGCCGGCAGCAGGTAGTCGGGGCTGAGGCCGGTGGTGATGGTGCGCATGTCCCGGCTGTACGCCAGCGCCTGCTCCGCGGTGCCCCCGGTGAAGCTGAGGATCCCCGGCGCGCCGCCGATGGCGAAGCCGCCCCAGCCCACCGTCTCCGTGATGGCCGAGTCGCCCATGTCCAGCCCGGCGTCCGCCTCCGTCCACCCGGGCAGGAACAGACCCTGCACCCGGGGGGAGGGCGCGGTGAACCATTCCCCCTCCAGCCCGCTCACCTGGATGCCGAAGTCGGTGCCGTTGCGGGCCATGGCCGTCACCAGGGTGCTGGCCTCCACGCCCCGGGCCGGGTCGGCGGCGGCCTTGCCCGCGGCCATGGACAGCCCCAGGAACAGGAACGGGTGGTTGCCCGCGTAGTACAGGGTGGACACCACCTGCTCCCCGGGCAGCCCGCAGGTCACCAGCACCGGGGCCACGGCGTTGGCGAACAGGCTGGAGGAGGCCACCACCCGGTTGTGCAGTTCGTCGCCCATCATCAGGGCCTTGGCGATGAACGGCTTGAGGGGCACCCCGCCCATCTTGCGCACGGCCGCGCCCAGGGCCGGCCCCCACACGTCCCGCCACCGGCGCAGCAGGTCCAGGGCGTCCTCGGAGTGGTCGCCGAACTGCTGGAAGCTTTCCACCTGTCGGCAGCAGGCGCGGTTGCCGAAGGCCCGGTTCTGCACCACCCACACCCACATGTTGGCGGTGATGGTGCCGGCCATGGGCCCCACCGCGGCGTGGTGGTGGTTGGGTTCCAGGGCCACGGCGCCGGTGCGGAGCAGCTCCTCCGCCCCGGCCGGGTCCTTGGCCCAGCCTTCGAACAGGCACATGCCGATGGCCGCGCCCCGCTGGGCGCCGCACATGCGCTCCCAGGCCACGGGCGGGCCC
>CAWFOJ010000066.1:0-19107 GCA_963816585.1 uncultured Holophagaceae bacterium
TGCGGTGCCAAGTGGGCCGGGCTGCCGCTCTATCTGTTTGACACCGCGGGTCTGCGCCACAGTCGAGGACCCGGTGGAGCGGCTGGGGGTGGCCCGGGTGCGGGGGGTGCTGGAGCAGGCCGATCTCATCCTGCACCTGGTGCCGCTGTCGGACCCGGCCCCGGATCCCGCCATTTTCTGGAGCGGTCTGGCGCCGTTCGCCGGGTGAAGGTGCTGACGGTGCGCAACCAGGTCTGACCTGGGGGGGGGCCCGTGGCTGGGGGCCTCGGCGCGTCCTCGGCCCGGACCGGCGACCTGGAGGCCCCTGGCTGAGGCCCTGCGGGAGCGTTTCCTGGGCGGCCGGGCGCCGGACGCCTGCCTGGGGGCCCTGGCCACCCGGCGGCAGCGGGAGCTGCTGGACGAACTGGCGCAGCAGATGGAGCTGCTGGACACCCGGAGCCGGGTGGCGCCGCCGGAGCTGGCCGCGTCGGTCCTGCAGGGAGCCAAGGGTCTGCTGGCCCGGCTCACGGGCGAGGACCGGGCGGAGAGTTCCCTGGATCAGGTGTTCTCGGGGTTTTGCCTGGGCAAGTGATCACGCCTGGGCAAGCAGGCCGGTCCCGGGCCATAATCGCACCTGGGAGCGGGCATGAAGGCATACGAAGCGGTCATCGGTCTCGAGGTCCACGTGCAGCTCCGGACCCGGTCCAAGATGTTCTGCGCCTGTCCGCAACGTATACGGGGGCGAGCCCAACACGCGCATCTGCCCGTGTGCCTGGGCTGCCCGGCGCGCTGCCGGTCCTAATGGCAGGCGCTGTCGCACGGTCATCGCCCGGGGCTGGCGTTCGGGGCGTAGAGATCCGGCGTAGTCGAAGAGTTCGACCGCAAGCATTAATTTCTACCCGGACATGCCCAAGGGCTATCAGATCATCCAGGGGTCCGTAGCGGCGGTGGAGCGGGGGCGCCGCGATCCCCGCGGATCCCCTGGCGCGGGGCGGGGACGGGGCGGTGGAGGTGGGGCCTGAGCGCGCTCCACCTGGAGGAGGATGCCGGGAAGTCGAGCAGCCGGTTCGACCGACGGGCGCATCGCCGGCAGTTCATTCAGCTCGGTCGACTTCAACCGGGCCGGGGTGCCGCTGATGGAATCTGTCGGTGCCCCCGATCTGCGCAGCGCCCAGGACGCGGTACGCCTACCTCAAGGCGGTGCACCGCGCCTGCGTGCTTCTCGGGTCTGCGACGTGAAGCTGGAGGAAGGCTCGCTGCGCTGCGATGCCAATGTGAGTGTGCGCCGCCCGGGCGAGGCCATGGGACCCCGGGTGGAGGTCAAGAACATCAACTCCTTCCGCTTCGTGCGCATGGCGCTGGATTTCGAGATCCGCCTGCAGGCCGCCCTGGTGGAGCGGGACGAGGCCTTCGGCCAGGAGACCCGGGGCTGGGACGCGGAGAAGGGCGAGACCCGGAGCCAGCGCAGCAAGGAAGCGGCGATGGACTACCGCTACTTCCCGGAATCCGGACCGCCGCGCCGGTCATCGCCGGGCCGAGGTCGAAGCGGTGCGCCGGGAGCCTGCCGGAACTGCCCGAGGCCAGGTTCGAGCGTTTCCCGGCCCAGTACGGGGTTTCCCCCTACGAAGCCGGGCCTGCTGCTCCAGAGTCCCGCCTTCGCCGACTTCTTCGAGGCGGCGGCCGGGGCGGGCGGGCGAAGCAGGCCGCCAACTGGATGCTGGGGGAAGTGAGCCGGACCCTCAACGAGCGCGGCCTGGCCATCGAGGCCCTGGGCCTCCGGCCCGCCCATCTGGCCGAACTCATCGGCCTGGTGGAAGGCCGGCGCGGTCAATCTCAACACGGCCCGGGAGACCGTGTTCCCGCTGCTGCTGGCGGGGCAGGGCGCGCCCGCGGCCATCGTCGCGGCGCGGGGCCTGGGCCAGGTCTCGGACCGCGCGCCCATCAGGGCCCTGGTGCTGGCGGTGCTGGCGGCCAACCCCGGGCAGCTGGCCCAGGACCGCGGAGGCAAGGACAGCCTCAAGGGTTTTTTCGTAGGGCAGGTCATGAAGGCCGGAAAGGGCAAGATGAATCCGATGCTGGTGAACGAAGTGCTGGAGCAGGTCCTGGCTTCAGGGGAGGCGAAATGAGCGGGAACCTGACGACGGACCGGAGGAACGCCCCGCCCCGCCGCCGGTGGACAAGGAAGCCTGGAAGCTGGTGTATTTCGGGCAGTTGTCCCGGGACCTGGTGCCGTCCACCCGGACCCCCCCGAGACGCCCGAGGACGAGCTCACCCAGGCCGCGCTGTCCGACCCCGCCGGCGCCACCCGGGGCGAGACCGACGCCGGGGGCGGCCCCACCTTCTGGCGGGTCCTGGCGGTGCTGGCGCTGGCGATCGTGTCCCTGGCCCTGGTTTTCTGGCGCACGCGCTGACTAGGGCGGGGCCGGGAATGGTATTCTGCAACCAGCGCGGTGCGCATGAATCCATGCGTGCGCGGGGAGCCATGATGAACACTCGCGACTGGGGCCAGAGCACCACCGCCATCCATGCCGGCAGGCAGCACAACGTCACCCGGGCGGTGACCACGCCGATCTTCCAGACCTCGGTGTTCGAACTCAAGGAGAACGCCCGAGGGCGCCGAATTCTCGGCGGCCACGGAGCCCACGCAGTTCTACACCCGGTGGGGCAACCCCAATTTCAGCGAAGTGGAGGCGGTGGTGGCCGCCCTGGAAAAGGCGGAGCGGGCCCTGGTGACCAGTTCCGGCATGAGCGCCTTCGCCACTGTGTTCGAGACCTTCCTCAAGCCCGGCGATCACATGGTGGCCCCGGCCGCCCTGTACCTGGGCACCGAGCAGCTGCTGCGGCGCTGGGAGGCCCGCGGGGGCTGAAGATCACCTGGGTCGGCGACACCCTGGACCTGGGCAGGAGGGAAGCGCGCGCTCCGGCCCGAGACGGCGATGATCTTCGTGGAGACCCCCTCCAACCCCACCCTGGCCATCACCGACCTGGCGGGCATCGCCAGCCTGGGCCGGGCCCGGGGCGTGCGCACGGTGGCCGACAACACCTTCGCCACCCCGGTGTTCACCCGCCCGGTGGAACTGGGCATCGATCTCAGCGTGGCCAGCGCCACCAAGTACCTGGGCGGCCACTCGGACCTGATGGCCGGGGTCATCGCCGGCCGGGACGAGGATGTCGTGGCCTGCTGGAACGTGGCCAAGCTCACCGGGCCGACCCTGGACCCCATGGCCGCCTGGCTGCTGCACCGGGGCATGAAGACCCTGCACCTGCGGGTGATGCGGGCAGCCGACAACGCCCAGTCGCTGGCCGCCTGGCTGCTCTGGCAGCCCCAGGTGGCGCGGGTGGATCTACCCCGGGGTCAAGGACACCCCGGGCTACGCAGTGGCCGCCCGGCAGATGGTGGGCGGGTTCGGGGCCGATGATGAGCTTCGAACTGAAGGATGGCCTGGCCGCCGGGCAGAGGTTCTGCGAGTCGCTGGGGATCATCACCCGGGGGGTGAGCCTGGGCGGGGTGGAGAGCCTCATCCAGCACCCGGCCAGCATGAGCCACCTGCGCACCCCGCCGGAGGTGAAGGCCAGGCTGGGCATTTCCGACGGCCTGCTGCGCTTTTCCGTGGGCATCGAGGACGCCCCGGACCTCCAAGGCACGATCTGGAGCGCGGGTTCCAGGCCGCGGCCTCCCAGGGCTGAGGGCCGCCGTGCGCCTCTGGTCAACGGCCAGGAACGGGAGCCCCGGCGCTGGCGACCGTGGCCGAACTGGCCCGGTGGCTGGAATTGCCGGCCTTCGGCAGCGCGGTGGAACTGAACGGCCGGGTGCTGCGCCGGGCCGACTACCCGGCCAGCGCCCTCCGGGAGGGGGACCGGCTGGAGGTGGTGCGGCTGGTGGGCGGCGGATGATCCGGACAGACCCTCGAATCAGCGCCGCGCCAGCACTCCCAGCGGCCGCCCTTGAAGGCTCACCTGGCCCCCGGGTGCGGGGCAGGCTGGAGATGTCCAGGTCCACCGGCTTGCCGCCGGCCGGGGTGTCGGAGGTGAACCGGTGGAACTCGTCCACCAGGCCCTGCTCCAGGAGGTTCCGGGCCAGCTGGCCGCCGCCTTCGAACAGCACCCGGCCGACCCCCCGGGCGGCCAGCTCGTGCAGGAGGTGGCGCAGGCTGCAGCCGTGGGCGCTGGGCGGCAGGCGCAGGTCCTCCACGCCCCGCAGGGGCGGCAGGTCCTCCACCACGGCCCGCAGCACCGGCTGGCCCGCCGCCGGCCGCCAGACCTTGCGGTCCCCGGGCAGCCGGCCGTGGCTGTCCAGGACCACCCGCAGGGCCTGGCGGTGGGGGGCGGTGGGGGCGTGCCAGCGGTCGGTGAGCATGGGGTCGTCCACCTGGACGGTCCAGCGCCCCACCACGATGGCTTCGGTGGCCCGGCGCAGGGCATGGGCCAATTGCTGGATCTCGGGGTTGGTGACCTGGGTGCTGACCGCCCTCCGGCCCGGTGGAGCCGTCCGAGCCCAGGGCCAGCTTGAGCATCACCCAGGGCAGGCCGGTCTGGATGAGCTTGAAGAAGGGGGCGTGGAACTGGGTGCAGGCGGTCCCCAGGACGCCTTCCTGGATGGCGATGCCGTGAGCCTGGAGGATGGCCACGCCGCCTCCGTCCACCCGGGGGTTGGGGTCCCGGACCCCCACCACCACCCGGCGGATGCCGGCCCGGATGAGGGCGCTGGTGCAGGGCGGGGTGCGGCCGTGGTAGCAGCAGGGCTCGAGGGTCACGTAGGCGGTGGCGCCCCGGGGATCCTGGTCCCGGTTCTCCGCGTCCCGCAGGGCCATGATTTCCCCATGGGGGTCCCCGGCGCGGGTGTGTACTCCCCGCCCCAGCACCTGCCCGTCCCGGACCAGCACGCAGCCCACGGGCGGGTTGGGACTGGACAGCCCCACCCCCTGCATCCCTTCCCGCAGGGCCAAGGCCATGAAACTTTCGTCGCCCGACAGGCGCACCGGATCCGGGAACGGGCCCCCGCAGGCCAGTTCCCAGGCCAGGTCGGGGGTCAGCAGCCTAGACATCCAGCAACCCATCCACGAAGGCTTCCGGATCGAAGGGCACCAGGTCGTCCAGCTGCTCGCCCACCCCCACGAAGGCGATGGGCAGCTTCAGGCGCTCCAGGATGGGGACCGCCACCCCGCCCTTGGCGGAACCGTCCAGCTTGGTGAGGACCAGGTCCGTGACCCCGGCCGCCTGCTTGAAGGCCTCCGCCTGCACCAGGCCGTTCTGGCCGGTGGTGGCGTCCAGCACCAGCAGCACCCGGTGGGGCGCCTCCGGGATGACCTTCTGCAGGCTGCGCCGGATCTTGTCCAGCTCGCGCATGAGATGGTCCTTGGTGTGCAGCCGGCCGGCGGTGTCCACCAGCACCCACGGCACGTTCCTGGCCAGGGCGCTGGCGGCGCCGTCGTAGGCGATGGCCGCCGGGTCGCCGCCCATCTGGTTGCGGATCACCGGCACGCCGGCCCGCTGCGCCCACAGCTCCAGCTGGTCGATGGCGGCGGCCCGGAAGGTGTCCCCGGCCACCACCAGCACCTGGTCCCCCCGGGCCTTGAGGTGGGCGGCCAGCTTGCCCAGGGTGGTGGTCTTGCCCACGCCGTTCACCCCCACCAGCAGCATCACCTGGGTGCCGTCGGGGGTGAAGGGGCGGGGCGGCACCAGGCGCAGGATCTTCAGGAGCTCATCTTTCAGGATGGCCTTGGGGTCGATCTCGTCGGCCTTCTTCAGTTCGAAGCGCAGGCGGTCCATGAGCCGGGCCACCGCGTGCACGCCAAGGTCCGCCTGCAGCAGGAGATCCTCCATCTCCTCCAACTGGCTTTCGTCCAGGCGGCGCAGGCCCAGCAGGCGGCCCATGGGCGCCAGCACCAGCTCCTGCGTGCGCTGGAGTCCCTGCTTGAACTTGGTGAAGAGGGTTCCGAACAGGCTCAACGGGACCTCTTGGCGGTCGCCGTCAGGTCGCCCTTTCCGGCCCCCGGCTTGGGGGCCTTACCGGGCTCGGCCTTGGCACGCCTGCGCTTCTCCGGCCGCACCCAGTCCTCCAGGGCTGTCTCGAAGACTTCCTCCACGTGCTTGACCGGGTGGAACTTCAGCTTGCGCCGCACCTCCGGGGCGATCTCCTCCAGGTCCTTCTGGTTGGTGAAGGGGATGAGGACGTTCTTGATGCCCACCCGCAGGGCCGCCAGGGCCTTCTCCTTGAGCCCGCCGATGGCCAGGACCTCGCCCCGCAGGTCGATCTCGCCGGTCATGGCGAACGTGTTCTTCACCGGGACGCCCTTGAGCACCGAGAGCAGCACCGTGGCCATGGCCACCCCCGCGCTGGGGCCGTCCTTGGGGATCGCCCCCTCCGGGAGGTGGATGTGCAGGTCGTTCTTCTGGAACGCCTCCGGGTCGATCTCGAAGGCGTCCCCGCGGCTGCGGATGTAGCTGAGGGCGGCCTGGGCGCTCTCCTTCATCACGTCGCCCAGCTGGCCGGTGAGCACCAGTGCGCCCTTGCCGGGCATCTTCAGGGCTTCCACGAACAGCACTTCGCCGCCGGTGGAGGTCCAGGCCAGGCCCGTGACCACGCCCACCCGGGGCGCCTTGAGCCGCTCATCCTGGAGCAGCTTCACGGGGCCCAGCAGCTCGTGCACGTTCTTCTCGGTGAGCACCAGCTTGCCCTTCAGCTCGCCCTCGGCCACCTTGCGGGCGACCTTGCGGCACACCGTGCCGACCTCCCGTTCCAGCTGGCGCACCCCGGCCTCCCGGGTGAAGCCGGTGATGAGGGCCTGGAGGCCCTTGACGGTGAACTCCACCTGCTCGGCCGTGACCCCGTTCTTGGCCAGCTGGCGGGGGACGAGGTGGCGCTGGGCGATGCCGATCTTCTCCTCCAGGGTGTAGCTGGAGAGGTGGATGATCTCCATGCGGTCCTTGAACGCCGGCTGGATGGGGTCCAGTTCGTTGGCGTTGGTGAGGAACAGCACCTGGCTAGGTCGATGGGGACGTTCATGTAGTGGTCGCGGAAGGTGTGGTTCTGCTCGGGATCCAGCACCTCCAGGAGGGCCGCGGAGGGGTCGCCGCGCAGGTCCCGGCCGATCTTGTCCACCTCGTCCAGCATGATCACCGGGTTCATGGACCCGATCTGGTGCAGGGCCTGGATGATCCGGCCCGGGCATGGCGCCCACGTAGGTGCGCCGGTGGCCCCGGATTTCGCTCTCGTCGTGGACGCCGCCCAGGGAGATGCGGGAGAACTTGCGCCCGAGCGCCCGGGCCACGCTGCGGCCCAGGCTGGTCTTGCCGGTGCCCGGGGGGCCGACGAAGCAGAGGATGGTGCCCTTGTGCTCCGGGTTCAGCTTGCGCACCGCGAGGTACTCCACCAGGCGGTCCTTGATCTTCTCCAGGCCATAGTGGTCCTCGTCCAAGGTGCGCTTGGCCTCCTTCAGGTCCAGGTTGTCCTCGGTGATGACCCCCCAGGGCATCTCGGTCATCCACTCCAGGTAGGTGCGGGTCACCGCGGTCTCGCTGGAGTCCGGGTGCATGCGCTCCAGCTTCTTGAGGTTGCGGTCGATCTCCGTGAACGGTTCCGGAGGCACCTTGAGCTTGGCGATCTTGTCCCGGAAGGCCTGGATCTCCTCGGCCAGCTCGCTGCCCTCCCCCAGTTCCTGCTGGATGGCCTTGAGCTGCTGGCGCAGGTAGTACTCCCGCTGGCTCTTGTCCATCTCCCCCCGGGCTTCCATGGTGATCTTCTGCTGCACTTCCAGCAGGTCGATCTCTCTCATCAGCAGCTCGTTGACGCGCTTGAGCCGGCTCACCGGGTTGGCGATCTCCAGCACCTCCTGCATCTGGGGCGGCTTGATGTCCAGGTTGGACGCCACCATGTCCGCCAGGCGCCCAGGGCTGTCCAGGTTGGCGGCGATCACCAGCACTTCCTGGGGCAGGTTCTTGCCCAGGGCCACCGCCTTCTCGAGGGTCTGCTTCACCGACCGCAGCAGGGCGTCCAGTTCGATGTCGTGCTCGCCGATCTCCGGTTCCGCCAGGATCTCCACCTTGGCCTTGAACTGGGTTTCGGTCTCGGTGAAATACTCCACCCGCACCCGCTGCAGCCCCTGCACCAGCGCCCGCACCCGGCCGTCCGGCAGTTTCAGCACCCGCATGATCAGGGCCGCGGTGCCCACCGAGTACATCTCGTCCGGCCCCGGATCCTCCACCTCCATCTGCTTCTGGGACAGCAGCAGGATCATCCGGCTCTCCACCAGGGCGGTGTCCACCGCCCGCAGGGATTTTTCCCGGCTCACGGAAAGGGGCAGGATCACGTAGGGATACACCACCACGTCGCGAAGCGGGAGGACCGGCAGGACATCGGGGATCTTGGGCGATTCTTCGAGCAACTGCGGGATGACGATTTCTTCGGCCACGGATACCTCTGCCTAACAGTCTAGCAACCCTTGCGGAGCGTGCTCCGCGCAGGGTTGCTTGTGCCCAGAACGGGCGCCTGGTCCAGCGGAAGCTTCGCGGTACTAGCAACCCTTGCGGAGCGTGCTCCGCGCAGGGTTGCTGGCGGGATGGGTCTCAATGGGCTTTGCGGCGCTTGGGTGGGATCGGCCTGTCGGCGGCCACGCCCGGGAACAGGGGCGTGGCCTTGAAGGGCTCCTGAACCGGCCGGGGCGGGGGCGGCTCAGGGGCCGGCTCCGCCGCCGGCTGGGCGGGGCGCAGGAGCCGGGGCGCCGGGGGCGGGGTGCTGGGCATGAGCGCCTCCAGGGCCCGCACGAAGTCCGGCAGGTCCTTGAAGTCCCGGTAGACGCTGGCGAACCGCACGTAGGCCACCGAGTCGATGTGCTTCAAGGCGTCCATGACCAGCTCTCCCAGGTTGCGGCTTGGCACTTCCCGGTCGGGCTGCTCCATGAGCTTGGCCTGAATGTCCCCCACGGCTTCTTCCAAGGTGGCCAGGGAGACCGGGCGCTTCTGGCAGGCGGCCATGATCCCCCGCAGCAACTTCTGGCGGTCGAAGGGCTCGCGCCGGCCGTCCTTCTTGACGATGAGGATGGGCACTTCCTCAAGCCGCTCATAGCTGGTGAAACGCCGGCCACACTTCAGGCACTCCCGCCGGCGGCGGATGGCATCCCCTTCCCGGGTTTCCCGGGAATCCACGACCTTGTCCTCAAGGTGGCCACAGAAAGGGCAGCGCATGGGTCAAGGTTAACCCAAGAATGGCCGCCATGTTCTACGTGGAACGCTGGGCGGGGAAGCGGTCCGGCCGCGGTTCCGGGCTCATCGGCGGTCCCGGGCCTGCCGATGAGGATGGGGCCATGGCGATCGCCACCTACGGACTCCCTTCCGACCCGGCCGGGGCCCGGTCCGGGGCAGGATCCGCACCGGGCGCTTCCGGGCCGGTCCAGGCCGGGACCACGGCAGGCGCCACCGGCGCGGACCGGGGGCAGGCCGTCCCAGCGGATACCGTGCACCTGCCGCCCCAAGCCGCCCAGGAGGTGGCCAAGCTGAAGGTCCGGGACGCGGAGGTGCGGGCCCACGAGCAAGCCCACCTGGCGGCCGGGGCTGGCCTGGCCCGGGGCGGCCCCACCTTCACCTACCAGCGGGGGCCCGACGGGCGCAGCTACGCGGTGGGCGGAGAGGTGACCATCGACGCCTCCCCGGTTCCCGGCAACCTCCGGGCCACCATCGCCAAGGCCCAGCGGATCGTGGCCGCGGCCTTGGCCCCCAAGCACCCTTCCGGCCGGGATGAGACGGTGGCGGGCGCCGCCGAGGCCCAGTCGGCGCCGGTCGCCGCCACGGGCCGGACCAGGCCGGGCAGCCTCATCGATTTGGTGGGGTAGCTGGGGAGCGCCTGGACGAGCCGGTTCCGCCGCGTGTTGATCCGGCGGGATTCACCTGGAAGAAGGTCAAGCCCTTTCTGGTCTGGTCGTTGCCAGAAGCGCTTGGGGAACAACCACTGGCGGCGCGTCCGGAATGCGGCATTTTGCCCGGGCGCGGGATGGGTGATTCAAGTTATAGTAATTAAAGATCTTATCACACGAGGCCAGGCTCCGTGAATTTGGTCACGTCCCTTGCCTATTCCATGGGAATGAGTCGACTTTAGCCCGTGCCAGCGTGTACCCTTCATCGGTGAACGGTTGATCGTCACCCTTCCCGATTCGAGGCTGCCCTATGCGCTACTTGCCCACGGCTCCTTTGGAAGATCGCGCCCTGCTTGATGCCATCGGGGTGGATCGCGCCGAGGATCTCCTGCGGGGGATTCCGGAAAAGCTCCGCCTGGACCGGGAACTGGACCTGCCCGGGCAGCAGTCGGAGCAGGAAGTCCTCCAGCAGATGGAGGCCCTGGCTGCCATGAACACACCATTCCGCTCCCGGTTCCTGGGCGCCGGCGCGTACGACCACTTCGTTCCGGCGGCGGTGGACCAGATGATCAGCCGCCAGGAATGGTTCACGGCCTACACCCCGTACCAGCCGGAGATCAGCCAGGGCACCCTGCAGCACATCTTCGAGTACCAGACCCTCATGTGCGACCTCACCGGCCTGGACGTGGGCAACGCCAGCCTCTACGACGGCGGCACCGCCTGCGTGGAGGCGGCGCTCATGGCCGTGCGCCTGCAGAAGAAGCGCAAGACCGTCCTGATCTCCGCCGGCCTGCATCCCCATTACCAGGAGGTGCTCTGCACCAGCATCACCCCCCATGAGGGCCTCAAGCTCGTGCTGGTGGGCCTCAAGGACGGGGTCACGGACCTGGACGACCTGGCGGCCAAGCTCGACGGCGACGTGGCGGCGGTGCTGGTGGGCTACCCCAACTTCCTGGGCTGCGTCGAGGACCTGAAGGCCATCGCCGACGCCGCCCACGGGGCCGGCGCCCTGGTGGTCTCGGTCACCCAGGAGGCCCTGGCCTTCGGCTGGCTGGAAGCCCCCGGCAAGGTGGGGGCCGACGTGGCCTGCGGCGAGGCCATGTCGTTCGGCAACCGGCTGAATTTCGGGGGGCCCTACCTGGGCTTCATGACGGTCAAGGACGCCTTCAAGCGGGAGATCCCCGGCCGGCTGGTGGGCCAGACCCGGGACCTGGACGGGCAGGTGGGCTACGTGCTCACCCTCACCGCCCGGGAACAGCACATCCGCCGGGACAAGGCCACGAGCAACATCTGCTCCAACCAGGGCCTGGTGGCGCTGCGGGCCAACATCTTCCTGCAGCTGGCCGGCCCCGAGGGGCTCAGGGGCCTGGCCGAGCAGAACGCCGCCAAGGCCCAGTACCTGCGGGCGCGCCTGCTGGAGCTGCCGGACTTCGCCCCCAAGTTCCAGGCCCCGTTCTTCAACGAGTTCGTCACCCACTACCGGGGCGACGTCAAGGCCCTCCAGGCGGAGTGCGCCAAGGCCGGCATCCTGCCCGGCCTGGACCTGACCCCCTACACCGCCGACCTCAAGAACTGCATCCTGTGGTGCGCCACGGAACTGAACAGCCGCGGGCAGATGGAGGAGCTTGTGGAAGTCCTGGCCCGCGTCCCGAGCCTGGTTGGATAAGGAATCAGACATGACCACCCGCACCCGCGAACCCCTTATCTTCGAACGTTCGGTGCCCGGCAAGACCGGCATGGACCTGCCCCGCCTGGACGTGCCGCCGGCCCAGGACACCCGCCCCGCCCACCTCAAGCGGTCCGGCTTCGAGGCCCTGCCTTCGGTGAGCGAAGTGGACGTGATCCGCCACTTCACCCGGCTTTCCCACGGCAACTACGGCGTGGACGACGGCCTCTACCCCCTGGGCTCCTGCACCATGAAGCACAACCCCAGGCTCAATGAGAGGGTGGCGGCCCTGCCCGGGTTCACCGAGACCCATCCCATGGCCCAGGTGGCGTACGTGCAGGGCAACCTGGCCCTGCTGTACAACCTCCAGGAGTGGCTCAAGGAGATCACCGGACTGCCGGGCGTCACCCTCCAGCCCAGCGCCGGCGCCGCCGGCGAACTCACCGGGGTCATGCTGATCCGCCAGTACCACCTGTCCAAGGGCGCCAAGCGCCGGGTCATCCTGCTGCCGGACAGTGCCCACGGCACCAACCCGGCCACCGCCGCCATGGCGGGCTACGAAGTGGTGGTGGTGGCCTCCCAGGCGGACGGCACCATCAGCTTCGACGACGTCACCGGCGCTGACGGCAAGGTGCAGAAGGGGCTGAGCAGCCTCCTGGCGGAACTGGGCCAGGACGTGGCCGGGCTCATGGTCACCAACCCCAACACCCTCGGCATCTTCGAATACCGCATCCAGGAGATCGCCGAGGCGATGCACAAGGTGGGCGCCCTCCTGTACATGGATGGCGCCAACATGAACGCCATGGTGGGCGTGGCGCGCCCGGGCGACTTCGGCGTGGACGTCATGCACCTGAACTTGCACAAGACCTTCTCCACTCCCCACGGGGGCGGCGGCCCCGGATCCGGCCCGGTGGCCTGCAGCAAGGCCCTGGAACCCTTCCTGCCGCGCCCGCTGGTGGTGCGGGAGACGGTCCAGGTGGGCGAGGGCCAGGTGCCCCGGCACACCTACCGCCTGGACTGGGACCGCCCCGAGAGCATCGGCAAGGTGCACACCTTCTTCGGCAATTACGGCATCGCGGTGCGGGCCATGGCCTACTGCCTCAGCCACGGCGGCGACGGGCTCAAGGCCGCGACCCTGCGGGCCATCGTCAACGCCAACTACCTCCGCAAGGAGCTGGCCGGGACCTACCACATGGAATACCAGACCCCGACCCTGCACGAAGTGATCCTGGACGACAGCTACCTGAACGCCTACGACGTGCACACCCTGGACGTGGCCAAGGGCCTCATCGACCGCGGCTTCCATCCCCCCACCATCTACTTCCCGGCGATCGTCCACGGCGCCCTGATGATCGAGCCCACCGAAAGCGAAAGCAAAGAAGAGATGGACGCCTTCATTGCGGCCATGAAGGACATCGCCAGGCAAGCCGCCGAGGATCCCGAGGCCTTGCACCAGGCCCCGGTCAAGGTCGGCATGCGCCGTCTGGACGAGACCGCCGCCGCCCGCAAGCCGGTGCTCCGCTGGACCAGGGGCTAGCCAGCCCGGCCCCGCTGGTCGCCGCCGGCCATCCGCGCGGCGGATGGCCGGCGGCGGAAGGGATCCCGGCACGGATTCAAGGCCCTGGTGTTAACCTCAAACCAGTCGTTTGGGAGCGCGCATGGTGGTCGGGAAGGGTAGGTGGATGGTCCTTCGCGGGCTGGTGACCGGCCTTGGGCTGGTGATCGGTCTCCAGGCGGGCTGCCACCGGGGCAACCATGAGGACAACGCCGTGGAGGCCCCCCAGGTGACCTACCAGACCCCGGTCATGCTGGCCACGGCCGGCCAGTCCTTCGCCAGCGTCGCCCCGGAGGCCCAGGCGTACATCCACAATCAAGGGGTAGGCACCATCGTCAGCACCGGGATCACCTTCTCGGTGAGCCCGGGCCTGCCGGCCGGCCTGGGCCTGGATCCGGCAACGGGGGTCATCTCCGGGACGCCCGAGGCGGTGGCCGCCACGGCTCCCTACGTGGTCACCGCCGCCAACCGGGGCGGTCAGGGCACCTTCACCGTGCAGCTGGGAGTCCAGGCCACGTCCCCGGTGACCCTGTCCTACAACGGCGCCGGGGCGGCCGCCGGGGCGGTGGGATCCTTCCTGACCTTGTACCCGCCGGCCGTGTCGGGGGGCACCGCCACCGGCTTCGGCGTGAGCCCGGCCCTGCCCGCCGGGCTGGTGCTGGCTGCCGGCACCGGCCTGGTTTCAGGCACGCCCACCGGGGCCCTGGGTGCGACCACCTTCACCCTCACGGCCACGACCCCGTCCGGAAGCGCCAACGCGCCCTTCGTCCTGCTGGTGGCCGCTACACCCGCCCCGGCGCCGGTGGGCCTGGCCTGCCCGGACCTGGTGGCCACCTCGGGGCAACCCTTCACCGGACCCCTCCCGACCCTCACGTCCGGCACCGACCTGGTCTACACCATCGCCCCGGCCCTGCCCGCCGGCCTGAGCCTGGATCCCCTCACGGGCCAGGTCGCCGGGACCCCCGCGGCGTCCAGCGCCCAGGCGCCCTACGTCCTCACCGCCGCCAACGCCCTCGGCAGCGCCCAGGTGACCCTGCAAGTGACCGTGAACTGAGCGCCTCTAGGATTCCCGGAACGTCACTTTGTTGATTTCCGCAAACGTGGTGATGCCCTGCCGCACCTTCTCCACCGCGCTTTCCCGCAGGGTCTGCATGCCGTGGGCCCGGGCGGCGGCCTTGATCTCCCGCACCGAGGCCCGGCGGGTGATCAGCTCCCGGATGTCGTCGTTCATGCCCATGAACTCGATGATGGCCTGCCGGCCCCGGAACCCGGTGCCGTTGCACTCCACGCAGCCCGCCCGGTCGTAGAGGGTGGCGGTGCGCAGCCAACCGGGATCCAGGCCGTTCTCGGTGAGCTCAGCCTCGCTGGGCGGGGCCAGGGGGCGCTTGCACTTGGCGCACAGGGTGCGCACCAGGCGCTGGGCCAGGATGCAGTTCAGGGCCGAGACGAAGTTGTAGACTTCAACACCCATGTGCTGGAACCGGCTGAGCACGTCCAGGGTGTGGTTGGCGTGCACGGTGGTGAACACCAGGTGCCCGGTGAGGGCCGACTGGATGGCGATCTGGGCGGTTTCCGGGTCGCGGATCTCGCCCACCAGGATCTTGTCCGGGTCGTGGCGCAGGATGGAGCGCAGCCCCACGGCGAAGGTGAGGCCCTTCTTCTCGTTCACCGGGATCTGGGTGACGCCCTCCAGCTGGTATTCCACCGGGTCCTCGATGGTGATGAGCTTGTCCTCGGGGCTGCGGATTTCGCTGAGGACCGCGTAGAGGGTGGTGGTCTTGCCGCTGCCGGTGGGGCCGGTGACCAGGAACATGCCGTACGGCTCCCGGGCGAACCGGCGCAGGCGCACCAGCTCGTTGGGGGAGAAGCCCAGGATCTCCAGGTTCAGGGTCTTGAATTCCTCGCTCAGGTTCTCCTTGTCCAGGATGCGGATGACCGCGTCCTCCCCGTGGATGGTGGGCATGATGCTCACCCGGAAGTCGATGGCCCGGCCCCGCACCTTGAGCTTGAAACGGCCGTCCTGGGGCTTGCGCTTCTCGGCGATGTCCAGTTCCGACATGACCTTGATGCGGCTGATGATGGGCGAGGCGAAACGCTTGTCGATGGGGTCGGCGGCCGGGTACAGGCTGCCGTCGATGCGGTACTTGATCTGGAAGCCGTTGCTGGTGGTCTCCATGTGGATGTCCGAGGCGCGCCGCTGCAGGGCGTTGAAGATGGCCGTGTCCACCAGGCGGATGATGGGGGCCTCCTCCTTGTCCGTGAGGTTCTCCAGGTCCAGCTCCTCCTCCACGTCCTCTTCCCGGAGCACCTGGACCCGCAGGGCCTCCCCGGCCTCGTCCATGACCTTCTGGCCGCTCTCGGACTTCTTGAGCACCACCTGGATCTGGGCCATGGGCGCGGCGGCGAAGCGCAGGGGGCGCTTCAGGTGGCTGCGGAGCAGGTCCTGGACCACCACGTCCAGGGGGTCGGCCATGGCCAGCCACAGGTAGCCGCCCCGGTCGTGCACCGGCACAAACCGGTGTTTTAACATTAAATCCAGGGAGACGGCCTGGAACAAGGCGAAGTCCACCGGCTCCCGGGTCAGGTCCAGGGTGGGGTAAAGCGGCTCGGGGCGCGACTCGGGCTTGGGAAGTCCGTCCGAAGGCAAGCCCTGACTGAGTTCCTTGGTGAAAGGTGCAACACTTGTTGGGGTTTGCGGGGTGGATTCGGGTATCATGGCCTAATGTTAATGCTTCGGGCGCGCCCGTGGCCGAAAAGGTGCAGTTCCCGACCTGGGCCGCGGGGAGTTCGCCGTTGACCCCGCAATGGGCGGGCATGACAATAGAACTTTTCATCTTTCACCCGCCTGGGAGGCACCATGCGCGGCTACTTACCGGTCCTGCTCCTGATCCTCATCGCCATTGCCCTGCCTGTGGTTATCCTGACCGTATGCCGGCTGCTGCGGCCTCACGTGCCCAGCGCTGCCAAGTATTCCACTTATGAATGTGGCATAAAAACCCAGTCCGGGGCCCGGGAGCAGTTCTCGGTGCGTTACTATCTGGTAGCGGTAATGTTCCTCGTGTTCGACGTGGAAACCGTGTTCCTGATGCCATGGGCCATCCAGATGAAGGAGCTGGCCGTCTTCGGCCTTGTGGAGATCGGCATCTTCCTGTTCCTTCTGCTGTTCGGCTACGGCTACATCTGGTCCAAAGGAGCCCTTACATGGGAATGATGAATCAGCCCAATGCGCTGGAGCATATCCTCATCACGACCAAAGTTGAAAAAATCATCAATTGGTCCCGGGCCACCAGTGTGTGGCCCATGACGTTCGGACTGGCCTGCTGCGCCATCGAGATGATGGCCGCCGGGGCCTCCCGGTTCGACTTCGACCGGTTCGGGGCCGGGATCTTCCGGGCCACCCCCCGCCAGAGCGACCTGATGATCGTGGCCGGCACCGTCACCTACAAGATGGCGCCCATCATCAAGCAGCTGTACGACCAGATGCCGGAACCCAAATGGGTGATCGCCCTGGGCAGCTGCGCCACCGCCGGAGGCCCGTTCGACAGCTACCACACCATCCAGGGCGTGGACAAGGTCGTCCCCGTGGACGTGTACATTCCGGGCTGCCCGCCGCGTCCGGAAAGCCTCATCTACGGCTTCATGAAGCTCCAGGACAAGATCATGGCCAGCAGCATGGCGGACCGGTACAAGGAAATCTTCGAGGCGGTCGTGTAGTCATGGAAAATAACCAGAATTCCGAACCCGAAACCCAGCCCGGTCCTTACGTGTACGACCTCAAGACGGCGCCCAACCGCCAGGTGGTGCTGCCCAAGACCGTGCCTCTGCCCAGCCTGAAGCTCTGGCAGGCCGAGCAGGAGGCCGCCGCCGCCGCGGAAGCCGCCAAGTGGCAGAAGACCCTGGCCGACTACGAGGCGGCCAAGGCCAAGGCCGAGGCGGACGGCAAGGACGCGCCCAAGCCCCCGGTGCGGCCGGTGGCCAAGCCCGACGGCAACGACATGAAGTTCCCCGCGCCCGCCCCGGCCACCGATCCGGACCTGCTCAGGCTGCAGGAGGTGCTGGGGAACAAGGTGGAAGAGGCCTTCCAGCAGGCCGGGGAGCTCACCTGCCAGGTGGCCAGGGAAGCCATCCGGGAAGCCCTGCAGGTGTGCCGGGACGACGACGCCCTGCGTTACGAGATGCTGGCCGACGAGACCGCCACCCACTACCCGGCGGCCAAGGGCTTCGCCTTCTCGGTGGTCTACCACCTCGCCAGCATCCGCAGGCGCAAGCGGCTGCGGCTGCGCATCCTGATCCCCGAGGGGTTCGAGCCGGACACGGCGGTCACCGTCTACCCCACCGCCAATTGGCTGGAGCGGGAGATCTGGGACATGCTGGGCATCCGGTTCGACGGCCACCCGGACATGACCCGCATCCTGTGCCCGGAGGGCTGGGAGGGCCACGCCCTGCGCAAGGAATACCCCGTCCTGGGCCTGGGCCAGCGGGAGATCGACTTCCGGGAGGACCGCAGCGGCATGCTCAACCGGCGCGCGCTGGAAAAGGCCGGCTTCCAGAGTCTCAACCTCAATCCCCCAAAGGCGGAATAACGAAGCCGGATCTAGGAGTTCCTTGTGTTCAAGAACGAGGAGATGGAAATCAACATGGGGCCGCAGCACCCGTCGACCCACGGGGTGCTCCGGCTCAAGCTCAAGCTGGACGGCGAGATCGTCAGGCATTGCCGCCCGGTGATCGGCTACCTGCACCGGGGGGTTGAGAAGATCTGCGAGAACAAGACCTTCTTCCAGGGCCAGGTGTGGACCGACCGCATGGACTACTGCTCGGCGGTGGCCAACAACCTGGGCTGGGCCGAGGCGGTGGAGAAGCTCTTCGGCATCACCGTGCCCCGCCGGGCCAAGTACATCAGGACCATGCTCAACGAGTACAACCGGCTGGCCTCGCACCTGATCTGGCTGGCCACCCACGCCCTGGACATCGGGGCCATGACCGTGTTCCTGTACGCGTTCCGGGAGCGGGAGGCGGTCCTGGACCTGTTCGAGGCCTTCTGCGGCGCCCGGCTGACCACCACCGCGTTCCGCATCGGCGGGCTGCGGGAGGACCTGCCGCCGGGCTTCGAGAAGATGGCCCGGACGTTCCAGGCCAGGTTCCTGGCCTGCATCGACGAGTACGAGACCCTGCTCACCGAGAACCGGATCTGGAGGAAGCGCACCATCGGGGTGGGCATCCTCAAGGCGGACGACGCCATCGCCATGGGCGTGACCGGGCCGGTGCTGCGGGCGGCCGGGGTGCCGTACGACATCCGCAAGGCCTTCCCGTACTCCGCCTACGACGAGATGGAGTTCGACATCCCCACCAAGCCCGAGGCTGACACCTACGCCCGCTACCTGGTGCGCCTGGAGGAGATGCGCCAGAGCCACCGGATCATCAACCAGTGCCTGGACGGGCTGCCCGAAGGTCCGGTCATGGCCAAGCTGCCCAAGATCCTCCGGTCCGAGGTGAACGAGGTGTACCACCCCACCGAGTGCCCCAAGGGCGAGCTGGGCTACTACCTGGTGGGCGAGAAGGGCTCCACCAACCCGTACCGCTTCCACGTGCGGGCGCCCGGGTTCATCAACCTCCAGGCCCTGCCCATGATGGTCGAAGGCACCCTGGTGGCGGACGTGATCGCCACCATCGGCACCCTGGACGTGGTGCTGGGCGAGATCGACCGCTGAGCGATCCCATGACGGCCCCTGACTCCAACGACTCTTATTGCGGGCGCGACTGACATGCCGAACATGACCCTGTCCCAGATTTGCGTGATGGCGATCCTGCAGGCCATCGCCGTGGTCATCTTCATCTTCATCGTGGTGCCCCTCACCACCTTCGCCGAGCGCAAGGTGCTGGGCTACCTCCAGGACCGCCTGGGGGCCACCCGCATCGCCGGGCACCATGTGGGCCTCACCGGCTGGCTCAACCGGGGCATGTGGCGGATGGGCAAGCTGCCCTTCTTCTCCATCATCCGCGGCCTGCCCGTGTTCGTGGGCGACATCATCAAGCTGCTGGTGAAGGAGGACATCATTCCG